>DATDMU010000244.1:0-6269 GCA_036518615.1 Myxococcales bacterium | reverse complement strand
ACGCGGCCGCGCATCAGCTCGCGCAGAGGCGCGTACGGCGCCCCCTTGCCGCGGCCGCCCATGATGATGTGCACGTTGCCGGGAAAGGCGGTGAGCGACTTCTCCACGCTGTCCACGTTGGTGGCCTTGGAGTCGTTGATCCACTCCACTCCGTCGAGGACGCGCACCGGCTCGAGGCGGTGCGGCAGGCCCGGGTAGGTATCGAGACCCTTCTGCAGCGCCGCGATGTCCACCCCGAAATGGCGCGCGAGGATGCAGGCCGCGAAGGCGTTCTCGCGGTTGTGCGCGCCGCGCAGGGTCGGCGCGCGGAGCTGCAGCGGCGTCCCCTCGATGGAGAGCGGCTCGCGCGGGTCGAACTCCGCGCGGCGCACGCCGGGGTTGGTCTTCATCGCCCGCACCCGCGCATCGGCGGCGTTGACGGCAGCGGTGTCGCCTTCGCGCTGGTTCTCGAAGATGCGCGCCTTGGCGGCGGCGTAGGCGTCCAGGTCCGGGTAGCGATCGAGATGGTCCGGGGTGACGTTGAGGACGGTTGCGGCCGCGCAGCGCAGGGTGGCGATGCTCTCCAGCTGGTAGCTGGACAGCTCGCAGACCGTCGCGTCCAGCGCGCCCCCTTCCAGCACGCGGTTGGAGAGCGCGTTGCCCAGGTTTCCGCCGGTGAAGACGCGCAGGCCGGCGGTTGCGAGGAGGTGGCCGGTGAGCGCGGTGGTGGTGCTCTTGCCGTTGGTGCCGGTGATGCCGGCGATGGGCTCCTCGATGAACCGCGAGGCCAGCTCGACCTCGCCGCACAGCTCGATGCCCTTCGCCCTCGCCTCGGCGAAGAGGGGCAGGGAGAGCGGCACGCCGGGGCTCGCGATCACCAGATCCACGCCGCGCAGGGCCTCCGGCGTGACCCGGCGCAGCTCGGGCACGCCCCGCGGCAGCGCGACCTGCCCGTCGTCGGCCGCGATCACCTGCGCCCCGCGCGAGAGCAGGAGCTTCGCCGCGGCGACGCCGCTCTTGCCGAGGCCCACCACCAGGGCGTGTCGTCCCTCGAGTCTCATCGGAGCTTCAGCGAGGCCAGCGCGGTGAGCGCGAGGATGATGGAGACGATCCAGAAGCGCACGATGATCTTCGGCTCCGCCCAGCCCTGCAGCTCGAAGTGATGGTGGATGGGCGCCATGCGGAAGATGCGCCGGCCGGTGCGCTTGAACCAGAAGACCTGGACGATCACGGAGAGGATCTCCGCGAAGAAGACGCCGTGGATGATGGCGCTGTCCACCTCGTTCTTGGTGAGCACCGCCAGCGCGCCCAGCCCGCCGCCCAGCGCGAGCGAGCCGACGTCGCCCATGAAGACGCTCGCCGGATAGGTGTTGAACCAGAGGAAGCTGACGCCCGCCCCCGCCATGGCGGAGCAGAAGACCGCGAGGTCGGCGGCGCCTTCGATGTGCGGGATGAGCAGGTAGTCGGCGATGTTGAGTCCGCGGATGGTCGCGCCGGCGAGGTAGGAGAGCAGCATGAAGGTGATCGCGCTGACGATCACCGGGCCGATGGCCAGCCCGTCGAGGCCGTCGGTGAGGTTGACCGCGTTGGAGGTGCCGACGATGACGATGAAGGCGAAGGGCAGGTAGATCCAGAGCGGCAGCGCGGGGTGGAAGGCGCTCACCTTCACGAAGGGGATGGCGAGGCGGGTGGAAAGCCGGAAGCTGCCCGTCTTCCAGTCCATGAAGAAGACGCCCATCACCACGAGGAAGATGACCGTCTGCCAGAAGAGCTTCTTCCGCCCCGCGAGGCCCTTGGAGTTGCGCTTGCTGAACTTGAGCCAGTCGTCGGCGAAGCCGATGGCGCCGAACCCGATGGTGAAGATGAGCGCGGCCCACACCATGCGGTTGGTGAGGTCGGCGAAGAGCAGCGTGCCGAAGAGCATGGCCCAGAGGATGAGACCGCCGCCCATGGAGGGCGTGCCCTTCTTCTTCTGGTGCCCCTCCGGCGTGTCCTCGCGCACCGCGCTGGTTCCGTGCTGCAGGTTGCGCAGCGCCTCGATGTAATGGGGGCCGAGCAAGAGGCCGATCACCAGCGAGACCAGCCCCGCCATGAGCATGCGGAAGCTCGGGTAGCGGAGCACGTTGAAGACCTGGATGCGGTCGGAAAAGGGGAAGAGCAGGTTGTAGAGCATCAGGCGACTCCCGCAAGCGCGTCGCTGATCCGCTCCATCCTCATTCCCCGCGAGCCCTTCACCAGCACCACGTCCTGCGCGGTCAGGCGCGACTGGACCAGCCGCACCGCGTCCGCCGGCTCCTCGGTGTACTCGATGCACTCGGCCGGAAGCCCCGCCTCGTGCGCGCCTTCTCCCAGCGCGCGCGCGCGCCGCCCGAAGCAGACCAGCAGCGAAAGGCCGGCGCCGGCGGCGAAGCGGCCCACGTCGCGGTGCAGGTCCAGCTCGGTGGGGCCGAGCTCGAGCATGTCTCCCAGCACGGCGATGGCGCGTCCCTTGGCGGGCACCAGGTGGGTGAGCGTGAGCAGCGCCGCCTTGGTGCTGCTGGGGTTGGCGTTGTAGCAATCGTCGATGAGGAGCGCGCCGCTCGCCAGGCGCACCGGCCGCATGCGCCGCCCCGGCGTGGTGGCGTTGGCGAGCCCGCGCAGGATGGCGTCGGCGTCGATGCCCAGCGCCACTCCGACCGCGGCCGCGGCGACCGCGTTGTGGCCGTTGTGCGTGCCGATGAGCTTCAGCTCCACCTTGCGCGCCGCGCCGAGAAGCTCCAGCTCGACGCGCAGCCCGGGCCCGCCGTGGTGCACGGAGAGCAGGCGCACGTCGCTGCCGCGCGAGGCGCCGAAGGTCACGAGCCTGCGCCGCGACAGCCGCGCCTGGGCGAGCACGCGCGGGTCGTCCGCATTGGCCACCGCCGCCCCCGCCTCGCGCAGCGCGTGGAACAGCTCGCCCTTGGCGTGCGCCACGCCCTCCAGGGAGCCGCAGCCTTCCAGGTGCACCGGGCCCACGTTGGTGACCACGCCGACGTCCGGATCCGACCAGAGCGCGAGCCGCGCGATCTCGCCGGGGTGGTTCATGCCGCACTCGATCACCGCGTAGCGGTGCTCCTCGCCCAGGCGCAGGAGCGTGAGCGGCACGCCCACCTCGTTGTTGAGGTTTCCTTCCGTCTTCAGCGTCGTTCCCGCGGCAGCCAGCACTTCCGCCACCAGCTCCTTGGTGCTGGTCTTGCCCGTCGATCCGGTGACCGCCACCAGCCTGAGCGCGGGCAGGCGGCGCCGCCAGGCGGCCGCGAGTCCTCCCAGGGCGCGGCCGGTGTCCGGCGCGGAGAGCACGGCCGCGGCGCCGGCCTGCTGCCGCACCTTTTCGACCGCATCCCGCGGCACCAGCACTCCCGCCGCCCCGCCCTGCACCGCCTGGGCGACGAACTCGCTGGCGTCGAACTTCTCGCCCCGCAGCGCCACGAAGAGCGCGCCGGGCACCGGCTTGCGCGTGTCGGTGAACACGCCCGCGAAGGGGCCGCCGGGCACCACCGCCTGCGCGCCCGCCGACCAGGCCGCCTCGTCGAGGGTGAAGCGCGCCGTCATTCCTGCGTCCGCCTCCCGCCGCGCGCGGGCAAAGGCGGCATCCGCTCCGCCGGCTCGAGATCCTGGAGCACGCGCCGCGCCTCGGCGCGGTCGTCGAAGGGGCGCTTCTCGGTTCCCACGATCTGGTAGTCCTCGTGGCCCTTGCCGGCGATCAGCACGGCGTCGCCGGGCCGGGCCGAGCGCAGCGCGAGCTCGATGGCCTCGCGCCGGTCGGGAACCACGCAGTAGCCGCTCATGCCCATGCGCGCGTGGCGCGGGTCCAGCCTGGACTTGCCGGCGCTCGCGAGCCCGGGCTCGATCTCCGCGAGGATTGCCAGCGGATCTTCGCTGCGCGGGTTGTCGCTCGTGGCGATGACCAGCTCGGCGCGGGCGCCGGCGGCGGCGCCCATCAGCGGGCGCTTGCCGCGGTCGCGGTCGCCGCCGCACCCGAAGACGCAGACGATCCGCTCCGCCTTCGCCTCGCGCAGCGCGTCGAGCACGCGGGCGAGCGCGTCGTCGGTGTGCGCGTAGTCCACCAGCACCACGCGCCCGCCCGGGTCGGCGACGCGCTCCAGCCGCCCCGGCGCGCCCGCGCACTCGCCGGTGACCGAGGCGATCTCGCGCAGCGACACGCCCGAGCCGGCGAGCACGCCGATGGCGGCGAGCAGGTTCTCCGCGTTGTGCGCGCCGACCAGCGGGCTCTCCACCTCGATCAGCTCGTCGGGCAGCGGCGAAGAGGCGCGCAGCCGGAAGCGCAAGCCGGAGAGGTCGCTCTCGATCTGCTGCGCGCACAGCGCCGCGCCAGGCGCCCCGCGGACGGAGAAGCCGATGGCGTGGGGCAGCTCGCGCCCGAGCCCGCGCACCCTCTCGTCGTCGAAGTTGAGCACGGCGGGCGCGCCGCGCGGCAACAGCTCGCGGAAGAGCTTCGCCTTGGCGTCGAAGTAGGCGTCCATCGTGCCGTGGTAATCGAGGTGATCGCGGGTCAGGTTGGTGAACGCCGCGCCGGCGAAGACGCAGCCCGCCGCGCGCTCCTGCGCGAGCGCGTGGCTCGAGACCTCCATCGCCACCACCTCCGCTCCCGCCTCGAGCATCCTGCGCAGCAGGTCCTGGAGGTCGTGCGACTCGGGCGTGGTGTGGGTGGCGGGCAGCCTGCCGCCGGGCCAGCGGGACTCCACCGTGCCGATCAGGCCGGTGCGCAAGCCGCGCGCCGCGGAGATCTGCTCGATCAGGTAGGCGGTGGTGGTCTTGCCGTTGGTGCCGGTGACGCCGAAGAGCGAGAGGCGCCGGGACGGCTCGCCGTGGAAGCGCGCCGCCGCCAGCGAGAAGGCCTTGCGCGGGTTCTCCGCCACCACCACGGGGACGCCTGCCTGCAGCGGCGCGCCGGCGAGCACCGCGACGGCGCCGCGCTGCACCGCCCCGCCGACGAACTGCGCGCCGTCGGCGTTCACCCCGGGGAGCGCCGCGAAGAGCGTGCCGGGATTGACCCGCCGCGAGTCCACCGCGAGCGCGCGCACGTCCACCGGCGCCGCACCCTCCGGCACCGCGGCCGCAACACCCGCGAACAGCTCTCGCAGCAGCACAGAATCTCCCTCTACGCCGGCTATCCTGGCGGCGCCAGCGTGACCTTCACCCGTGCACCGCGCTTGACAATCGCTCCCGGCGGCGGCGACTGCGCGACCGCCCGGCCGCTGCCGCGAAGCTCGGGCTCGAGCGACGCCTCGCCCAGGCGGCGGATGGCGGAGCGCGCTCCCAGCCCTCCCACGTCGGGCACAGCGATCTGCCCCGGCCCGGGCAGCCTGCGTCCCGCGATCCCCGCCGTCATCGCCCCGGCGCTCGCCTCGCGCAGCCCGGGCGCCGCGGCTTCCGGATCCGCGGCCTGCGCCTCGGCGACCATCGCCTCCTCCCGCGAGCTCTGCGGCAACACGTCGAGCTGCCGCAGCGCCTCGCGCGCGATCGCTCCCCAGGCGGGCGCCGCCACCACCGCGCCGGTGACCTCGCCTCCGCGCCCTTCCGGCTCGTCCACCACCACCAGGATGGCCACCCTGGGCGCGTCCGCGGGGACGAAGCCGAGAAAGCTGGAGAGCCGCTTGTCGCCGTAGCCGCCGCGCACGGGGTCCACCTTCTGCGCGGTGCCGGTCTTGCCCGCGGCCCGGTATTCCGCCAGCGCGGCGCGGGTGCCGGTGCCCTTCTCCACCACCTCCTCCAGCATCGCGGTCACCTCCCGCGCCGTCCCGGGGCGGATGGCCCGCCGCACCACCTCGCGGCCGCGCGAGAGCAGGACCGACCCGTCCGGCGCCACCACCTTCTGCACGATGTAGGGCCGCAGCACCGCGCCGCCGTTGGCGATGGCGGCCATCGCCACCACCGTCTGCAGGCCGGTGGCGCTCATCCCCTGTCCGAACGAGGTGGTGTCCACCGCGATCTGCGGCATGCGCCGCGGGTCGCCCAGCGCGCCGCGCGCCTCGCCGGGCAGCCCCACCTGCGTCTTCTCGCCGAACCCGAACGCGCGCAGCCCCTCGATGAGCTTCTCCTTGCCCAGCTTCTCGCCGATCTTGGCCGCGCAGATGTTCGACGACTCGCGCAGCACCGTGGCCGGGGTGGCCCAGTCCACCGGGTGCGTGTCGTGAAGCTTCTTGCCCGCGTGCGCCCAGAGGCCGTGCTCGCAGTAGAGAAGCTCTCCGGGCTTGAGCACGCCCTCGTCGATGGCGCGGGCGAAGACGAAGCTCTTGATCGTCGAGCCC
>DATDMU010000243.1:0-2844 GCA_036518615.1 Myxococcales bacterium | reverse complement strand
AGCCGCTCGCGGATGCCGTCGAAGATGATCCGCTTCCAGTTCTCCGGGAGCTTCCAGTCCTCGTCTACGGGCGACCATTCGCGCGCGTTGGGGAAGCCCACGTAGTTGAGGTTCTTCGGCTTGCCCGGCCAGATGAAGGTGCCGGGCCGGAACTCCGCCGGCTTGTCCATCCAGCCGCCTTCGGGGAGCGCGCGCGGCTCGAGCAGCTTCTCCGGCTGGTAGAAGGCCATCTCGTCCGGCTTGGGCACGGTCAGGCCTCCTTCTCGACGGGGATGCCGGCGTCCACCATGCGGGAGCGGAACTCGTCCTCGTATTCCTCGTAGGTGTGGACCGCGACCGGATGGTTCCAGGGATTGACGTGCCGCACCTCGCGGCTGTTGCCGGCGAGGTTGCGCGTGGGCGAGAGAAAGACGCCGCCCGCGTGCATCAGCTTGCTGAAGGGGAAGTACGCAAAGAGCGCGCTGACCAAAAAGAGGTGCGCGTAGAACATCGCGCCGGAGGCCACCGCGTGCGGCGAGAAGTGGATGAGCGACATGGCCATCTCCTTCGCCGCCGGCACGTCGATCTTCGCCACGTGCCGCATGAAGGCGCCGGAGAGGCCGATGCCGAGGAAGAGGAAGAGCGCGAACCAGTCGGCCGGCAGGGAGAGGTAGCGGACCGCGGGCAAGAGCAGGCGGCGCGCGAGGAGGAAGGCCGCCGCGCCAAGGAAGATCAGCGTGCTGGCGAACACCACCGGCAGGCCCACCTGGAAGAAGCCGTCCGCCCGCGCGAGCGCGAGCACGAACCCGGGCACCGGGTCGACGAACAGGCGCAGGTGCCGCAGCAGGATCACCAGCAGCGAATAGTGGAAGGCGAGGCCCGCGGCCCAGAGCCACTTGCTGGAGAGATACGAGAGGCGGCCGTCGCGCAGCCCGGTGGTGGTGTTGCGGAAGAGCGAGCGGAAGAAGAGCACCTCCAGCGCCATGCGCGCGAGGACGCCTCTGGTGCTGGAGGGATTGTCGATCTTTGCCTGCCGGATCCACGGGAGCGATTTCTGCTGGCCGCAGGTGGTCGGGATGCAGAAGGGAACCGGCGAGCGCGCCCACCCCACCACCTTGACCACTACGCCGGCGGCGAAGATCAGGAGTGCGGTGATGGGCAGCGCTACGCCGAAGAGGGCGGGCGCGACCGGGCCGAGCGCGGCGGCGAGGGCGGCGAGGGCGGCGACGGCGAGAAAGGGGGCGAGGATGGACATTCACCGCTCCTCTTTGACGGAGAGCTGCACCAGGTCCTCGTGCTGCGGCCCGTGCCAGCGGCGCAGCACCGCGCCGACGCTTCGCTTCAACTCCTCCTGGCGGATGCGCAGCATCTGCTCGCGGAAGCCCACGTAGAGATCGAAGGCGCGCAAGGTCAGGCCCTCGATGCGCGGGTTCAGCGGGCCCAGGTCGGCCCCGGGCAGCTCGGCGAGGATGGCGTCGCGCAAGCGCAGCAAGAACCCCACCGCCTGCGAGGCGGAGAGATCCTGGACCGAGCGGATGCGCACGATCTGCTCCAGCGCGCCGAGCGCCTCGGTGGACGGCTCGCCGTCAGAAGCGACGGCGTCGAAGAGGCGGGGAAGGCCTTTGGCCAGGGCCTGGCCCACCGGGTTCGCGAAGGGATCGCGCACCCGGCGCCAGCGCGCCGCCGTCTCCTCGCCGTACTCGCCGAGCACGGCGTCGAGCCAGCGGGCGCAGATCGCGGCCTTCCTCTCCGCCAGCATGGCTACACGCAGCCGGTGGGCTTGGGGAGGCCGGCCACCTTGCACGCGCCCTTCGCCGGCCCTGACGGGAAGAGCTGGTAGATCTCCGTCAGCTTCATCGAGTTGTCCTTGCAGACCTTGCGGATCATCGGCGCGACGCCGAACTTGAGGAAGTAGTCGCGCAGGTAGTTCACGAGCTGCCAGTGCTTGTCGTTCAGCTCGTGGATGCCCTCCGTCTCCGCCAGCGCCAGGGCCACGTCCTTGTCCCACTTCTCCGGCTGCTGGATGAAACCGTCCTCGTCGAGATCGAAAGTCAGGCTACCGACCGTCAACTGCGCCATGGCGTTCTCCTTGAAACGAAGGTGCTGCGGACTCGAGCGCTTCCACCGATGCGCGCGGCGGGCGATACCCGAGCTCGCCGGCGTACGCGGTGCACAGGCGCGCTTCCAGAGGCTGCTGCAGCGCGCGCAGGACGATGCCGAGGTGGTACCAGGCGGCGCCGCTCTGCGGGTCCAGCTCGACCGCGCGGTTCAGGCAGCGCAGCGCCTCTTCCGCCTCTCCGAGGTGGAGGTGCCCGACGGCCTGGTTGAAGTGGGCCAGGGCCAGCGCGGGATCCGCCTCCGCTGCGCGGCGGTTGGCGTCGATGGCGGCGCGGAATTCCCAGCGCGAAAGCAGGATGCCGCCGAGGTTCACCCAGGCGCCGGCGCAGCCGGGGTCGAGCGCCAGGGCCGCGCGCAGCTCGCGCTCGGCGCCCGCGGCGTCGCCGGCCTTGAGCAGGGTGGTGCCCGTGCGCAACAGCTCGAGCGCGGTCATGCGGTCCTCCGCCAGGCGCCGTGCAGCGCGGCCTGCACCAGCGCCGGGGCCCACGCCTCGGTGCCGAGCGCGTGCAGGTGCGTCCAGGTGGCCACCACGCGGCCGGACATCAGGCCGTCGCAGCCGTTGCCCAGCCCCACGCCGCGATCGATCGCCAGCGCGGTCTCGCCCTGCAGCGGACCAGTCACCCGCGAGTAATGGAATTCGTGGCCGCGCAGCCGCGTGCCGATGGGGAAGAACGGATTCATCCGATGGACGGTCGCGGACACGTAGCCGTGCCCCTGCGGCCGCGGCGTATGCTCCACCGCGACCGG
>DATDMU010000242.1:0-8948 GCA_036518615.1 Myxococcales bacterium | reverse complement strand
GCCCTACGAGAAGGACTTCCGCGTCCGCTACCGCGTGGACGGCGTGCTCTACGAGGTGATGAAGCCGCCGATGAAGCTGAAGATGGCCATCATCTCGCGCCTCAAGATCATGGCCGAGCTGGACATCGCCGAGCGCCGCCTCCCCCAGGACGGAAGAATCAAGCTGAAGCTGGGCAAAGGGCGCGAGATGGACTTCCGCGTTTCCGTCTGCCCCACGCTCTTCGGCGAGAAGGTGGTGCTCCGCCTCCTCGACAAGTCCAACCTCCAGCTGGACATGACCAAGCTCGGCTTCGATCCCGAGCCGCTCAAGGCCTTCAAGGACGCCATCGACCGCCCCTACGGCATGGTGCTGGTGACCGGGCCCACCGGCTCGGGAAAGACCACCACCCTCTACTCGGCGCTCTCCGAGCTGAACAAGACCTCCGACAACATCAGCACCGCCGAAGACCCGGTGGAGTTCAACTTCGCCGGCATCAACCAGGTGCAGATGCACGAGGACATCGGCCTCAACTTCGCGGCCGCGCTGCGCAGCTTCCTCCGCCAGGACCCGGACATCATCATGGTGGGCGAGATCCGCGACTTCGAGACCGCGGAGATCGGCATCAAGGCCGCGCTCACCGGCCACCTGGTGCTCTCCACCCTTCACACCAACGACGCCCCGGGCACCGTCTCCCGCCTGCTCAACATGGGCATCGAGCCGTTCCTGGTGACCTCGGCGGTGAACCTGATCCTCGCGCAGCGGCTCGCGCGCAAGCTCTGCCAGGAATGCAAGAAGCCGGTGGACGTGCCCGCGCAGGCGCTCACCGACATCGGCGTCCGGCCCGAGGAGATCGGCACCTTCCAGGTCTTCGAGCCGGGCGGCTGCCGCACCTGCAACGACCGCGGATACAAGGGCCGCGTGGCGCTCTACGAGGTGATGCCGCTTTACGACAGCCTGAAGGAGCTGGTGATCAACGGCGCCTCCACCACCGAGCTGAAGAGCGAGGCCATCCGCCTGGGCATGCAGACGCTGCGCATGGCGGGCATCGCCAAGCTCAAGTCGGGCCTGACCAGCATCGAGGAAGTGGTGGGCAACACCGCCCCGGACACGATGAGATAACGATGCCGAACCTGCATCAGCTCCTGAAGGCGATGGTGGAGAAGGGCGCTTCCGACCTCCACATCACCACCGGCTCGCCGCCGCAGCTGCGCATCGACGGCGCGCTGGTGCCGCTCAAGACGCCTCCGCTCACGCCGGTGGAGACCAAGCAGCTCTGCTACTCCATCCTCGCCGACGCGCAGAAGCACAAGTTCGAGGAGGAGAACGAGCTCGACCTTTCCTTCGGCGTCAAGGGGCTCTCCCGCTTCCGCGCCAACCTCTTCATGCAGCGCGGCGCCGTGGCGGCGGCCTTCCGCACCATCCCCTTCAAGATCCTCACCTTCGCCGAGCTGGGGCTGCCTCCGATCATCGCCGAGCTGGCCAAGAAGCCGCGCGGGCTGGTGCTGGTGACCGGCCCCACCGGCTCGGGCAAGAGCACCACGCTCGCCTCGATCATCGACAAGATCAACACCGAGCGGCACGAGCACATCGTCACCGTCGAAGATCCCATCGAGTACCTGCACCCGCACAAGAACTGCGTGGTGAACCAGCGCGAGGTCGGCGCCGACACGCACAGCTTCAAGAAGGCGCTCAAGTACATCCTGCGCCAGGACCCGGACGTGGTGCTGGTGGGCGAGATGCGCGACCTCGAGACCATCGAGGCCGCGCTGGTGATCTCCGAGACCGGCCACCTCGCCTTCGGCACCCTGCACACCAACTCCTGCGTGCAGACCATCAACCGCATCCTCGACGTCTTCCCGCCCTACCAGCAGCCGCAGATCCGCGCCCAGCTGTCCTTCGTGCTGGAAGGTGTGGTGACGCAGAACCTGATCGCCCGCTCCAACGGGCCGGGCCGGGTGCTGGCCATCGAGGTGATGGTGCCCAATGCGGCCATCCGGAACCTGATCCGCGAGGACAAGGTGCACCAGATCTACTCGCAGATGCAGGTCGGCCAGTCGAAGTTCGGCATGCAGACGTTCAACCAGAGCCTCGCCTCGCTCATCCAGCGCGGCATGATCTCGCTCGACGAGGGGCTCGGACGCAGCTCGGACGCCGAAGAGCTGCGCAACATTCTCGCCTCGGGCGTGAAGCCGGGCGTCAACCGGCCCGTCCAGGCCCGGTAAGAGGAGAACGAAATGGCCACGGCATCCGCCGCAGCGAAAGCCGCACCCAAGTCGCCGCCCGCCCCGAAGATGCCCGTCTGGGTCTGGGAAGGCCGGACCAAGGCCGGCGAGACCCGGCGCGGCGAAGTGGAGGCGGCCGACGAGTCGTCGGTGCAGCAGCGCCTGCGCGCGATGGCGCTCTCCAACGTGAAGATCCGCCGGAAGCCCATGTCCCTGAACTTCAAGATGCCGGGGCTCGGCGGCATCGGGCAGAAGGACCTGGTCATCTTCACGCGGCAGTTCGCCACCATGATCGACGCCGGCCTGCCCCTGGTGCAGTGCCTGGACATCCTCGCCAGCCAGCTCGACAACCTGGCCTTTCGCGAGGTCCTCACCAAGGTGAAGACCAAGGTGGAGTCGGGCTCCACCCTCGCCGACGCGCTGGCCGAACACCCCAAGGTGTTCGACACCCTCTACACGCAGCTGGTGGCGGCGGGCGAGATCGGCGGCATCCTCGACACCATCCTCAACCGGCTCGCCCAGTACATCGAGAAGAACGAGAAGCTGAAGAGCAAGGTCAAGGGCGCGATGGTCTACCCGAGCATCGTCTTGATCGTCGCCGTCGGCGTCACGGTGGTGCTCCTGCTCTTCGTCACCCCGACCTTCGAGAAGATGTTCAAGGACTTCGGCGGCGCCATGCCCGCGCCCACCCAGTTCGTCATCGACCTGTCGAAGTGGCTGCAGCACTACGGCTTCTACATGCTCCTGGCGGGCATCGGCGCGGCGGTCGCGTTCAAGAGCTGGGTCACGAGCAAGAAGGGGCGCCAGCAGTGGGACGCCTTCACCATCCGCACGCCCGTCTTCGGGCCGCTCATCCGCAAGGTCGCGGTTGCGCGCTTCACCCGGACGCTGGGAACGATGATCTCCTCGGGGGTGCCCATCCTCGACGCGCTGGACGTGGTGGCGAAGACCGCCGGTAACACGGTCGTGGAGAAGGCCATCCGCTACACCCGGGAGAAGATCTCCGAGGGCAAGACCATCGTGCAGCCGCTGGCCGAGACCAAGGTGTTCCCGCCCATGGTGGTGCAGATGATCGGCGTGGGCGAGGCCACCGGCGCCATGGACCAGATGCTCACCAAGATCGCCGATTTCTACGACGACGAGGTGGACGCGGCGGTGGCCGCGCTCACCAGCATGATCGAGCCGGTGATGATGGTGTTCCTGGGCGGCGTGGTCGGCGGTTTCCTCGTCGCCATGTACCTGCCCATCTTCAACATCGCCGGCACCATCAAGTAGGCCATGTCCGAATCGGGCGCGCATTCGCCGGCCGGCGACCGCCCGGAAGCCGGTCTCTACCGCAAGCTGGTGCTGCTCACCGCCGTCCGGCTGGCGGTGGGCACCGCGCTGCTCGTCGCCACCGCCTGGCTGACGCTGTGGCGCGAGCCCTTTCCCCGCACCGTCGAAGCGCTCCTCTTCGGCGTCATCGGGCTGATCTATTTCGCCTCGCTGGTGGGCACCTTCCTCTTGCGCACCGGCCGGCACCTCGGCTGGGTCGCGCATCTGCAGATCGCCGCCGACGTGGTCGCCGCCACCGGCCTCGTCTACCTGACCGGCGGTCCGGAGAGCATCTTCACCGTGCTCTACCCGCTCGCGGTGGTGAGCGGCGCCATCAGCCTCGGGCGCCGCGGAGCGGGCCTGGGCGCGGCAGGGTCGTCCATCGCCTTCTGCCTGCTTGCGTGGGGCATGCAGAGCGGTCTCATCGACCGCGCGGTCACCGACCTGGACCGGCTGCCGATCCCGCCTGGCCGCCTGGCCATCGAGATGGCGGCGAACCTCTCCGCCTTCCTCCTCGTCGGCGCCCTCTCCGCATTCCTCGCCGAGCAGTTGCAGGGCGCCCGCACGCAGCTGCTGCGCAGCGAGACGCGGCTCGAGGCCCTGGAGGCCATCTTCTCCGCGGTGGTGCGCTCCATCGCGAGCGGAATCATCACCGTCGGCGAGGACGGCAGGCTCACCTACATCAACCCGGCGGCCGAGGCGCTGACCGGGCTGGAGGCGCGCACGGCGCACGGGCGGCCGCTCTCCGAGCTGCTGCCCGAGCTGGCTGCATCGCTCGAGCGCCCGCGCTCCCGCGGGCGGCCCGAAGTGCGGGTTCGGGCGCATGATGGCCGCGTGCGGATCCTGGGATACACGGCTGCGCCCCTGTCCGGGCGCGAGGTGGGCGGGCGCGTGATCCTCTTCCAGGACCTGACCGAGCTGCGGCAGATGGAAGAGGCGGTCCGCCGCGCCGACCGGCTCGCGGTGGTGGGCGGCCTCGCAGCCGGGCTCGCCCACGAGATCCGCAATCCGCTGGCTTCGATGTGCGGATCGATCGAGATTCTCGGAGGCGCCAAGGGACTCGACGAGGAGGAGCGGCGGCTGATGCAGGTGGTTCGCAGCGAGGCGGAGCGGCTGGAGGCGCTGGTGCGGGAGTTCCTCTCCTTCGCGCGCCCGGTCTCCCCGGCGCTGCAGCCGGTGGACGCCCGCGCCGCGGTGGCCGAGACCGCCGGGCTCTTCAAGGGTCAGCTCGCCGAGCGCGGCGTGGAGCTCTCGGTCGCCGGCGGGCCGCCGGTGTGGATGCGCGCCGATCCGCGGCAGCTCCGGCAGGTGCTCTGGAACGTCCTCGGCAACGCAGCCGACGCGACGCCGAAGGGCGGGCGCGTGGAGGTCCGCCTCTTCTCCGCCGGAGGGCAGGCCGTGCTGGAGATCTCCGATACCGGCGAGGGAATCGCGGAGGAGGATCTGCGGCGGATCTTCGATCCCTTCTTCACCACCAAGGAGCGCGGCACCGGCCTGGGCCTCGCCATCGTCCACCGCATCGTCGAGGCGCACGGCGGAGAGGTCACCGTGCGCAGCGAGCCGGGCCGCGGCAGCACCTTCCGCATCTCGCTGCCGGGCGCAAGTCCGGAGCCACAGATCGCGGCGCCGGGATAGCGCATGGCACGCATCCTGGTCGTCGACGACGAGCAGTCCATGCGGGTGATGCTCGAGGCGCGCCTGGGCAAGGCCGGTCACGCCGTCGAGGTGGCCGGAAGCGTCGCGGGCGTGGAGAAGGCGCTCGCCTCTTCCGAGTTCGACGCGGTGATCACCGACCTGCGCATGCGGATGCCGGGAAGCGGCCTGGACGTGCTCCGCGCGGTCAAGGCCGCGCAGCCCGAGGCCGAGGTGATCCTGATGACCGCTTTCGGCAGCGACGACGTGCGCCGCGAGGCGCTGGAGCTGGGCGCGTACGGATACGTGGAGAAATCGCCCACCCTCGGCGCCGAGCTGATCGCGCTGGTCAAGGCGGCGCTGCAGAAGCGGCAGCTCGCCAGCAGCGGCCGCCGTCTTGCCGAGGACAACCAGATCCTTCGCGAGCAGCTCGCCGCGCGCGGCCGGTTCGAGTCGATGGTGGCGCGGAGCGCCGCCATGCACCAGGTCTTCGAGATCGTCGAGAAGGTGGCCGCGGTGCGGACCACGGTGCTCATCACCGGGGAGAGCGGCGTGGGCAAGGAGCTGGTGGCGCGCGCGGTGCACGCCCGCAGTCCGCGGGCGCAGGCGCCGTTCGTCCCGGTCAACTGCGGCGCCATCCCCGAGGGCCTGATCGAGAGCGAGCTGTTCGGGCACGCCAAGGGCGCGTTCACCGGCGCGCAGGGCGCCAAGCAGGGCCTCTTCCAGGCGGCGCAGGGGGGGACCCTCTTCCTCGACGAGATCGGCGAGCTGCCGCTGAACCTCCAGGTCAAGCTCCTGCGCGCCATCCAGGAGCGCCACATCCGTCCGGTGGGGGCCAACGAGGACGTCGAGGTGGACGTCCGGCTGGTGGCCGCGACCAACCGCGATCTGGCCGACGAGGTCCGCTCGGGCAGGTTCCGCGAGGATCTCTACTACCGCCTGAACGTCGTGCAGGTCCGGGTCCCGCCCCTGCGCGAGCGGCGCGAGGACATCCTTCCGCTCGCCGATCACTTCCTCCGCCGCTTCGGGGCGGAGACCGGCCGCTCCGGGCTGCGGCTGTCGGCGGAAGCCAGGCGCCGCTTCGACGAGTATCCCTTCCCGGGGAACGTCCGCGAGCTGGAGAACCTGATCGAGCGCGCGGTCGCGCTCTCCAGCGGCGCCGAGGTGACGGTGGACGCGCTCCCGGCGCCGCTTCGCGCGGCGCCCGCCGGCCTCTCTCCGGAGGGGCCGCTTCCGGCCGGGTTCTCCCTCGAGGACCACCTCACCGGGATCGAGCGCCAGCTCATCGACCGCGCCCTCGCCGAGACCAACGGCGTGAAGAAGGACGCCGCGGTCCGGCTGGGCCTCACCTTCCGCCAGCTCCGCCACCGCATCCAGAAGCTGGCGGGCGAGGCCGCGGCGGACGACGACGAGAACGGCGACGAGCCTACTTGAGGTCGCGGCGGGAGAAGATGGCGATGGCCAGCACCAGGCAGATGGCGGCGTAGGCGGCGCCATACAGCGCCGCCGTGGTGGCCGCGCCATGCGGCACCGGCAGCTCGTTCGCGGCCTGCGCCTTGAGGTTGAACAGCTCCAGATCCGGCAGCAGGCGGTACGCCGCGAGCGTGAGGGAACGCGCCGCCGCGCTCTTCGACTTCTCCGCGAACAGCCGCAGGCTGCCGACCAGGTGCCCGATGAGGAAGAGCGAGAGCGAGAACGCGGACGCGAGGATCGGCGTGGTGAAGCTGGAGAACAACATGGCTGCGGCCGCCATGACGAGGAGCTCGACGAAGATGAGCGAGGCGGCGGCGGTGGTCGTGGCCGATATGCCGTAACCCGCCAGGCGCAGCACCACTGCGATCGCCGCGGTCATCAGCACCACGTTGAGCGCCAGCATGACCGCGAGGCCGAAGTAGCGGCCTCCGAGGAAGGCGCCGCGGCTCAGGGGGCGGGCGAGCACCGGAAACACGGTCTTCCGCTCGATCTCGCCGGCCACGAGGCCCACGCCGATGAGGATGGCGATGAGCACGCCGGTGATCTCCGTAGCCGCGAGCCCGAGGTCGAGGATGATCCGGTCCCATTGACCGATGGTGAGCTGGGCGATGAAGAACGAGCTGCCGATGAGCAGGACGGCGAAGAGCAGCAGGTTGTAGAGCAGCTTGCTGCGCAACAGCTCGCGGATGGTGTTGAGCGCCACCAGCCAGGCGCCGCGGAGGGGGTTCATGGCTTGCCCCGTCCGTGCCGCAGCCGGGGCCGCGGGCCTGCCGTCGACCGCACCTCGCCGTTCTCGATCACATATTCCTTTCCGTGCGGCTCCTCGGGGACCGCGGGCAGGTCCCCGGCGCGGACGAGATCCTGCACCGACGGCGGCTTCCTTCCCGTGCGCTGTTCGAAGGCGCGCGCCGCCGCCTCGATCCGGCGGATCCCGCGTTCCATCTGGATGTCGAGCAGCCGCGCTTCCCAGTCCTTGCGCGTCTGCTCCTCGTTCGCCTCGGCCACCATGGTCCGCGCCATCGTTTCCGCCGCGTCGAGCTCGCCGCCTTCGACTTCGAGGCGGGTCGCCAGCAATCCGAGATAGCGCGGCGACCCGGGCAGGCGGGCCGCGTAGGCGAGACTCCCGGCGGCTTGCCGCAGCTCCCCCAGCTCGAACGCCTGAAGGTACCCGAGGGCGAACGCGATCCGCCAATCGTCCGGTCGCTCGCGAACCCCGCGCTCGAGGATCTGCACCGCCGGGAGCACGTTGGCAGTGCGACCGTCCAGGGCGGTGCGCGGCAGGGCCGACCCTGCGAACCGGTACGCGCCGCCGAACTTCGGATCCAGGTCCGTCGCGTATTGCAGGAGTCGCGCGAGCTGCCGATCGTACGGGGCGCCACCCTCGAGCGTCATGGGCCCGTGATTGCTGCCCAGCACCTGGATGGCTTCCAGGAACATGACGTCCGCGACCGCGGATCGGAAGCCAAAGGAAAAAGGCCCGAGGACATCCGAGGGAACGGGGGGGATGTCGAGCTGCGTCTCGATGGCCGGCGGGTGCAGCTTCGAGGCCCTGGGGCGAAGTGCGGCTGCCGAGGCGACGAAGCCGGCGAGGAGGGCGAGAGCGAGGGCGCCGTTTCGCCGGAGTGCGAGGGCGTGCATCGGGGCGGGCGTATATCGCAAAAAAGGGTCGGGCGGGCCGGATCGCTCCGGGCCCGCCCTTCCCCATGACCGCTGCCGGTGGACCCGGCAGTCGAAGTCCTTACTGGTTCACGTCGTTGGTCTCGACGTTCGGCTCGCCACCGGGGTTCGCGCTGCCGGTCGAGGCGCAGGCGGCAGGCGCAGCGGTGTAGTCGCGGGTCGCGGTCGAGATGGACCACAGGTCGAAGGTCGCATCGTTGTCGATCTGGCCCTGAGCCGCACCGCTCCATTCCGTGTTGGTGGCGTTGTTGCCCAAGGTGCCACCGCAAGGCATCGCGGCGGGAACCGCGTTCAGGCCCGCAAACGGAGCGGCGAGGCCGAACTTGAGCGAGTCGTACTCGATGCCGGTATCGGTCGAGGTCGACACCGGGGCGACTGCCGCGCGCGACTCCATGGTGACCATGGTGGCGGCGGCGAAGTACGCGTAGCGGTTGTTGCGCTCAGGCGAGAAGCCGATCTCTCCGACCTTCTCGGAGAACTTGTCCTTCTCGGCGGCGTACGCCTTCTCGGCGGTGAACATCGCCTTCAAGTTCGCCTTCGCCTCGCTCTGCTTGGAGCGGGCCTGGAACTTGACGAAATTCGGGATGGCGATGGCCGCCAGGATGCCGATGATCGCGACGACGATCATGAGCTCGATGAGGGTAAAGCCC
>DATDMU010000241.1:0-2233 GCA_036518615.1 Myxococcales bacterium | reverse complement strand
CGAACACCTTGCGCGCGAGCGAGAACCCGTTGCTGTGCAGGCCGCTCGAGGAGAGCCCGAGCACGGCGTCGCCTGGCTTCACCCGCGATCCGTCGAGGATGCGGCTCTTCTCCACCACGCCCACGCAGAAGCCGGCCAGATCGTACTCGCCCTGGGCGTAGAAGCCGGGCAGCTCCGCGGTCTCGCCGCCGATCAGCGCGCAGCCGGCGCGGACGCAGCCCTCGGCGATGCCCTTGATCACCTGCTCGGCTTCCTCGACCCGCAGCCGGCTGGTGGCGAAGTAGTCGAGGAACACCACCGGCTCGGCGCCGCAGACCACCACGTCGTTGACGCTCATGGCGACGAGGTCGATGCCCACCGTGTCGTGCTTGCCGGCAAGGAAGGCGAGCTTGAGCTTGGTGCCGACGCCGTCGGTCCCCACCACCATCACCGGCTCGCGGTAACCGGCCGGCACCTCGAAGAGGCCGCCGAACCCGCCGATGCCCGCGAGCACTTCCCGGCGCGAGGTGCGGCGGGCGTGCGGCTTGATCCGCTCGACCAGCGCGTCGCCTTCGTCGATGTCCACGCCCGCGTCGCGGTAGGTCAGGCTCCTGGGATCGGCCATGGCGGGCGCACCTTAGACAGCTTCGCGCCCGCGGTCTACAAGCGGCGAGCGAGGGGGCGGGGGTGGTCGTTGCGCATACAACCTGCGCGTCGCACCGCAATGGTTTCCCCCTGGCCGCGGCGCGACTTTCGTCCGCAGATCTGGCCGGATGGCGTGGCGGTTTGCAGCGGCGTGCGAAGCGACTAAATCTGCGACGCGCGGCGTGATTCCGTCGCGCGCACTTAAATTGACCGGCCGGCGAGAGCACTGGTAGGAATTCTTCATGGCGGGCGAGGACGCGCTCTTCCAGCAATGCGGCAACGAGTTCGCGCGCGGCGAGGTGCCGTTTCGCGAGAGCGTCCTCGAGACGAAAAAGCGGTCCGGGGACTAGCCGATGAAGATCAAAGTCCTCGGCTGTCATGGCGGTGAGCTGCCCCGGCATCGCACCACCTGCTTCCTGCTCGACGGGCGGCTCACCATCGACGGGGGCGCCATCACCTCGGCGCTCGAGCTTCCCGAGATCCTGCGCATCGACGACATCTTCCTCACGCACTCGCACTTCGATCACGTGAAGGACGTGCCGATGATGACCGATCTGCTGGTCGGCAAGCGGGAGAGGCCGGTGGTGGTCCACGGTCCCGCGGAGACCATGCAGGCGATGGACCAGGACGTGTTCAACAACCGGGTGTGGCCCGACTTCCGCTCCATTCCCACGCGCGAGAATCCCGTCATCGCCTTCGAGACCATCCCCGTCCGCGAGCCGGTGGAGTGCCAGGGGCTGCGCATCCGCGCCATTCCGGTGCACCACCCCGTCTATTCGGTCGGCTACATCGTCGAGGGCAGGCACGGGGCCATCGCTTTTTCCGGCGACACCGGTCCCACCGAGGAGCTGTGGCGCGCCGTCAATGCCACGCCGAACCTCAAGGCGCTGTTCCTGGAGCTGAGCTTCCCCAGCAGCATGCAGTGGCTCGCCGACGTCTCCGGCCACCTGACGCCGAGGACGGCCATGGCCGAGCTGGCGAAGCTCGACCGGCGCGGCGCCCGGGTCTACCTCTACCATCTCAAGCCGGCGGTCATCGACGAGGTCAAGGCCGAGATCCGCGCCCTCAACCACAACTACCTGCACGTCTGCGAGCTGGACGAGGTCTACGAGATCCAGTGAGAGCGCTGATCCTCCTGTGCGTCGCCCTCTCGTTCGGCGCGCGCGCGGACGCCGATCCGAAGGCCCCCGCGCAGCAGACGCAGAACAACGCCGCGGCGCAGAACAACGCCGCCGCCGCCGCCGCCGGAGCGGGCGCGGTCATCGTCGCCACCCAGGTCGATCCCAACGAGGATCCGTTCGCGTTTCCGGCGCCCACGCCCCGCGCCCGCCAATGGCTCGGCTACGCCTCGCCCTGGACGCTGCTCCTGCTCGCCGCGGTGCTGGTGGCGCTGGCCGCGCTGGTCGGCAAGGTGGACCCGCGCCGCCGCAAGCGCATCAAGCGCGTCACCATCCTCTTCATGCTCTATCTCACCACCTTCATGTTCGCGGCGATCCTCGGGATCGTGCACGCGGAGGGGTGGTCGAGGCGGGTGTGGTTCCTCGCCGATCTCTTCGAAGTGCTGGTGATCATCGACTTCGTCGCCATCCTCCTCTTCGACCTGGTGCTG
>DATDMU010000240.1:0-6058 GCA_036518615.1 Myxococcales bacterium | reverse complement strand
AGACGGTGCCCAGCACCACCAGCACCAGCGCCAGCGGCGCCAGCGCGAGGAGGAGCTTTGCGCGCAGGCTCATCGCGGCTCCTCGTCCTCGAACGAGGCGATGTGCAGGTCGAGCCCTTCCGACTCGTCCACCAGCCGCTGGAGGATGGAGCGCCCGGCGAGGCGCTGCCAGAGCGGCGCCCTGCTCCGCCCCACGATCAGGTGCCCCACCGCGTGCGAGCGGGCGAAGTCGAGCAGCGCCGGCACCGGGTCGGCCGCCTTCAGCCGCACCACCTCCGCGCCCAGCTCGCGCGCCTTCTCGAGGTTGCGGAGCAGGTGCCGCTGCGCCGCCGAGTCGATGCGGTCGGGCGCCTCGTCCGGCGTCTCGACGTAGACCACGAACCAGTCGGTGTTGAGCCGTCCCGAGAGCCGGGCGCCGCGCCGGAGCAGCCCGGCCGCGCGGGGCGGATTCGAGGAGAGGCAGACCATGACGCGGCCGGAGTCCCGCTGCCTCTCTTCCGGCGGGGCCTGCGCCGAGGCCGCGCGGTCCAGGCTCTCGGCCACCTCGCGCAGCGCCAGCTCGCGCAGGGTGGCGAGGTTGCGGTCCTTGAAGAAGTTCTCGATGGCGGCGGGGACCTTGTCCGGCGCGTAGATCTTGCCCGCCTTCATCCTGTCCTGGAGGTCCTCCACCGAAAGATCCAGGTTCACCACCTGGTCGGCCTCCTCGAGGAAAGCGCCGGGAACGGTCTCGCGGACGCGGACGCCGGTGTTGCGCTCGATGACGTCGTTGAGCGACTCGAGGTGCTGCACGTTGAGGGCGGCGATGACGTTGATGCCCGCCCGGAGGATGTCGAGGACGTCCTGCCAGCGCTTGCGGTTGCGCGAGCCCGGAGCGTTGGTGTGGGGAACCTCGTCGACGATGGCCACCGCGGGCTTGCGCGCGAGCACGGCGTCGAGGTCCATCTCCTCGACGGACACCCCGCGATACCCGATCTTCTTGCGCGCGACGATCTCCAGCCCTTCGAGGAGAGCCGCCGTCTCGGCGCGTCCGTGCGTCTCCGCGAAGGCGACCACCACGTCGACGCCGCGCCGGCGCAGCGCGTGCGCCTCTTCGAGCATGCGCCAGGTCTTGCCCACTCCGGCCGCGAAGCCGACGTAGACCTTGAGCCGCCCGCGCTTGCTGCGCTGGACCAGCTCGAGGAAGTCTTCGGGGCGGCCGCGTCCGGGCACGCCGCGAGTCTACCGCCCCGACGCCATCGCGCGCCCGAAGTGGCGGTCGAGGGCGAGATTGAGGAGGAGGACGTTGACGCGCGGCTCGCCGAGAAAGCCGAGGTCCCGCCCTTCGACCATGCTCTCCACCAGCGCGCGCACCCGCTCGGGAGCGAGCCCGCGCGCGGCGGCGACGCGGGACACCTGCCAGAGCGCCGCCGCAGGGCCGAGATGAGGATCGAGCCCGCTGGCCGACGCCGTGACCAGCTCCGCCGGCACCGGCGCTCCGAGCTTCTCCACCTCCGCGGCGGCGCGGTCGCGCAGCTTCTTCGAGGTAGGGCCGAGGTTCGAGCCGCCGGAGCCCGCCGCGTCCCAGCCCACGGCGGACGGGCGCGGCCAGAAATATGCCGCCGAGGAGAAGCCCTGGCCGATCAGCTCCGAACCGACCACGGCTCCGCGCTCGTTCTTCAAGAGGCTCCCGTTCGCCCTGTCGGGAAAGGCGAGCTGCGCGGCGCCGGTGACCAGGAGCGGATAGGCGATGCCGGTCAGGACGAGCGTCACGAGAGCGGTGCGAAGGGCGGTGAGCATCAGGAAACCCCCGCGGCCGCGAGGGCCAGGTCGATGAGCTTGATCCCGACGAAGGGCGCGACCACGCCACCCGCGCCGTAGACGAGGAGCGACCGCCGGAGCAGCGCGGCGGCGCCCAGGGGCCGGTAGCGCACGCCGCGCAGCGCCAGCGGGATCAGGAGCACGATGATGACGGCATTGAAGATGGTCGCGCTGAGGATCGCGCTGTAGGGGGAGGCGAGGCGCATCACGTTCAGCGGCGCAAGCTCGGGAAAGGCGACGACGAAGAGCGCGGGCAGGATGGCGAAGTACTTGGCCACGTCATTGGCGATGGAGAAGGTGGTCAGGGCGCCGCGGGTCATCAGCAGTTGCTTGCCCACTTCCACCACCTCGAGGAGCTTGGTCGGATCGGAGTCCAGATCCACCATGTTGCCGGCTTCCTTGGCCGCCTGCGTGCCGGTGTTCATCGCCACCCCCACGTCCGCCTGGGCGAGCGCAGGCGCGTCGTTGGTGCCGTCTCCGGTCATCGCCACCAGCTTGCCTCTGGCCTGCTCCTCCTTGATCAGGCGCATCTTCGCCTCGGGAGTGGCCTGGGCGAGGAAGTCGTCCACGCCCGACTCCTTCGCGATGGCGGAGGCGGTGCGCGGGTTGTCGCCGGTGATCATCACCGTGCGGATGCCCATGGCGCGAAAGCGCGCGAACCGCTCGGCGATGCCGCCCTTGACCACGTCCTCGAGGTGGACGAGGCCGAGCACGCGCGCCCCGTCGGAGACCGCGAGCGGCGTCCCCCCGGCATCTCCGATCTCGCCGGCCGCCTTCAGCACCTCGGCGGGCACGCTGCCGCCGAGCGCGGTCACGTGCTCCGCCACCGCGTCGACGGCGCCCTTGCGCACCTTGCGCCCGGCGAGGTCGCAGCCGCTCATGCGGGTCTCGGCGGAGAAGGCGATGAAGGTGGCAAAGCCCTTCGTCTCGCGGCCGCGCAGCCCATAGCGCTCCTTTGCGAGGACGACGATGGAACGTCCCTCGGGCGTCTCGTCGGACAGGCTGGAGAGCTGCGCGGCATCGGCGAGGTCCTCGATGCGCACGCCCGGCGCCGGCAGCAGCTCCGTCGCCATCCGGTTGCCCAGCGTGATGGTGCCGGTCTTGTCGAGGAGGAGGACGTCCACGTCGCCGGCTGCCTCGACCGCGCGTCCGCTCATGGCCAGCACGTTGCGGCGCAGCAGCCGATCCATCCCGGCGATGCCGATGGCGGAGAGCAGCCCGCCGATGGTGGTGGGGATCAGGCAGACCAGGAGCGCGATCACCGCGGTGACGGAGAGGCCGATGCCGGAGTAGAGCCCGAAGGGCACCAGCGTGACGCAGGCGAAGAGGAAGACCAGGGTCAGGCCGACGAGGAGGATGTGGAGCGCGATCTCGTTGGGCGTCTTCTGCCGCGAGGCGCCCTCGACGAGCGCGATCATGCGGTCGAGGAACGACTCGCCCGGATTGGCGGTGATGCGGACCACGATGCGGTCGGAGAGCACCCGGGTGCCGCCGGTCACCGCGCTGCGATCGCCGCCGCTCTCGCGGATGACCGGCGCGGACTCGCCGGTGATGGCCGACTCGTCCACCGAGGCGATGCCCTCGACCACCTCGCCGTCGCCGGGGATCACCTGACCGGCTTCGACCACCACCAGGTCGCCCTTCTTCAGCCGCGAGGCGGGGATCAGGTCTTCGTTGGAGATGGGTGGAACGTCGTCGGGGCGCGGCCAGAGCCGGATCTTGCGCGCCACCGTCTCGCAGCGCGTCTTGCGCAGCGTGTCCGCCTGCGCCTTGCCCCTGCCCTCCGCCACCGCCTCGGCGAAGTTGGCGAAGAGGACCGTGAACCAGAGCCAGAGGCTGGTCGCGAGCGTGAACCAGGGTGGCGGCATCCCCGCAGGACGGAGCGCGACGTCGCGCGCCCAGAGCGCGGTGGTGAGGATGCTGCCGACCCACACCACGAACATGACCGGGTTCTTCGCCACCCGCCGCGGGGAGAGCTTGCGGATGCTGTCGGCAGCCGCGGCGCCGAGGATTCCGCCATCGAGGAGCGAGAGCTGTCGCGCCATCAGAAGACCCTCCCGCTCGCGAAGTGCTCCACCACCGGCCCGAGCGAGAGCACGGGGAAGAAGGTCAGCGCGCCCACGATCACGACGACCGCGACGAGCAGCGCTGCAAAGAGCGCTCCGTCGGTGGGGAAGGTGCCCGGCCCCTGCGGCACCACCTTCTTGCCCGCCATCGACCCGCCGATGGCGAGCGCCGGGACGATCATGAGGAAGCGGCCGGCGAGCATGGAGATGCCGAGGGCGACGTTCCAGAAAGTGGTGTTGGCGCCGAGGCCTGCGAAAGCGGAGCCGTTGTTCGCGGCGCCGCTGGTGAAGGCGTAGAGGATTTCGGAGAGCCCGTGCGGGCCGGGATTCGCGAGCGACGGCAACGCCCGCGGGCTCACCGCCGCCCACGCCGCGAGCCCGAGCACCAGCAGCGGAAAGACGAGCACGTAGAGCATGGCGAGCTTCATCTCGCGCGCCTCGATCTTCTTTCCCAGGTATTCCGGCGTGCGCCCCACCATCAGCCCGGCGATGAAGACGCAGAGCACCGCCATCACCAGCATGCCGTAGAGCCCCGCGCCGACGCCGCCGAAGATCACCTCGCCGAGCTGCATGTTCAGGAGCGGGACCAGGCCGCCGAGCGGAGTGAAGCTGTCGTGCATCGCGTTCACCGCGCCGCAGGAAGCGTCGGTGGTGACGGTGGCGAAGAGCGCCGAGGCGGGAACGCCGAAGCGCGCCTCCTTGCCCTCCATGTTCCCTGCGCCCTGGTCGACGGCGAGTCCGGCGAGCGCCGGGTTCGGCCGCGCCTCTGCCAGCGAGCACGCGACCGCGCCCGCGAGAAAGAGCGCTCCCATGGCGGCGAAGAGCGCCCAGCCCTGCCTCGCGCTGCCCGCCATGCGGCCCCAGGTGTTGGTCAGCGCCGCGGGGATGGCGAAGATGAGCAGCATCTGCACGAAGTTGGTGAGCGGCGTCGGGTTCTCGAACGGATGGGCGCTGTTGGCGTTGAAGAAGCCGCCGCCGTTGGTGCCGAGCAGCTTGATCGCCTCCTGCGAGGCTACGGGCCCCATCGCGAGCGTCTGCCGGACGCCCTCCAGCGTGGTGACCCCGCGATAGGCGGAGAAGTTCTGGATCACGCCCTGCGAGACGAAGAAGAGCGCGACGACCACCGACGCGGGCAGGAGCACGTAGATGGTCGAGCGGATCAGGTCGGCCGAGAAGTTGCCCAGCGTGGTCGCCTGCTTCCGCGTGAAGCCCCGCGCCAGAGCGAGGGCAACGCCCATTCCCACCGCCGCGGAGGCGAAGTTCTGCCATGCCAGCGCGGCCATCTGGGTGAAGGAGGACACCGTGCTTTCCGGCGTGTACGCCTGCCAGTCGGTATTGCTGGTGAAGCTCGCCGCCGTATTGAATGCGAGCGCCGGATCGACGGGGCCGAGCTTCTGCGGATTGAACGGCAGGACGTGCTGGAGACGCTGGATCGCGTAGACCACCAGCGCGCTGACCAGGCTGAAGGCCAGCATGGCAAAGGCGTATTGCCGCCAGGTCTGCTCCCGGCCGTCGACTCCACAGACCCGGAAGAGCGCGCGCTCGAGCCGCGGCATCGGCCCGTGCGGCCGTTCCAGCGCGCGGTACAGATAGCCGCCGAGAGGCTTGGTCAGGGCGACGACGACCGCGGAGAAGATGGCGAGCTGCAGCCAGCCCGGGCCGGTCATCAGAATCGCTCCGGGCGCACGAGCGCATGGACCAGATAGACGGCGAGGAGCAGCGCAATCATCGCGGCGGCGGCGTAGTCGGTCAGCATGGCCTCACCCGAGCCGGTCGCACGCGCGCACGTACACCCATGCGCACGCGAAGAACGCCGCGATGATGGCGACGAAGAGGAGGTCGTTCATATGCACCCCGGAATGCGCCGATCTTCATTGCTGGCGCAGAACGGACTGCATGCCGCGGGCCAGCCCGCCTTCGAGGGGGATTGCCGAAGCGACCGTCAAGGATCCGTGCAAGCTGCACGGACGCGCTGCTTCAGCCCATGCAGAGTGCGGGACTTCGTCATACATCTTCAGGTCGCGGGCGGTTCCGTGGAGGTCCAGCCATGGAAGGGCTGATCGCGCTTCTTGCCGCCGGGCTCTTTCCCGCGCAGGCGCGGGTGAAGATGCCGGGCGTGGAGCGGGTGGTCGTGGTTTCCGGCAAGCTCATCGCCGTGACGCAGGCCGGCGCCGGCACGGTGCTCGTCGCTAACG
>DATDMU010000239.1:0-3494 GCA_036518615.1 Myxococcales bacterium | reverse complement strand
CGCCCAGCATGTTGATCTTGAACGAGGGCACCAGCGCGCAGGCGATCACGAGCAGGATCGACCCCACCCCCACCACCCAGAGCGGGATGTCGCGGTCGGTGCGCAAGGGTCCCGAGGCGCCGGCCGCGCCGCTCAGCGACTTCATCCCGCGCATGGCGCCGCCCACGATGGTGGGCAGCGACTTGAAGAGGCTGATGATGCCGCCCGCCGCCACCGCGCCGGCCCCAATATACAGAATGTATTGGTGCCAGACGTCGTCGGTGCTCATGTCCTTGATCAGCGTCGTGGCGGGATAGATGGGGCTCGTCGCGGAGCTGCCGAAGAGCTTGATGGCGGGCATCAGCACCAGGCTGGAGAGGATGCCGCCCGCGCCCATGATCAGCGCGATGCGCGTGCCGATGATGTAGCCCACGCCCATCAGCTCGGGGCCCACCTCGATGGAGAGGTTGCCGCCGTCGTACCACTTGCCGAAGATCTTCTCGGGGATGTCCTTGAAGAACCCGAACGCCTTGTACCCGAGGGCGAAGACGCCGCCGACGCCGAGGCCGGCGAAGACCGTCTTGGCCGTGGTGCCGCCCGTCTCGCCGGAGATGAGCACCTCGGCGCAGGCGGTCCCTTCCGGGTAGACCAGCGTCTTCGCTTCCTTGACGATGAGCGCGCGGCGCAGCGGGATCATCATGAGGATGCCCAGCAGCCCGCCCAGCACGCTGACCAGGATGACCTGGCCGATCTCCAGGTTGTAGCCGAGGATGAGCAGCGCCGGCATGGTGACGCCCACGCCGAAGGCGATGCTCTCGCCGGCGCTGCCCGCCGTCTGGGTGATGTTGTTCTCGAGGATGGTGGCGCGGCGGGTGCGGAAGATCCGGGTGAAGCCGCGGAAGATGGTGATGGAGAGCACCGCCACCGGAATCGAGGCGCTCACCGTCAGGCCGACCTTCAGCACCAGGTACATGCTGGAGGCGCCGAAGAGGATGCCGAGCAGCGCGCCGACGACCAGCGGCACCGGCGTCAGCTCGGGGATGTCGCGCTCTGCGGAGATGAAGGGCTGGTGCGCGGCCTCGTCGGCGGCCACCGGCACGCGGTCCGCCGTGGCGGTCCCTGGAGCTTTGGACTCCGGCGCGTTCTCCAGCGCGGGGATCTGCATAGGACCCGGACAGGTAGCATGGAGGGGGCCGTCCGGTCACGGCGGAGTTTCGCGTGCGCGGCGGACGGCAGCCGGCGTATCCTCGCCTGCGTGTTCAGGGTGAAGCTGGTGGCGCGACCCGACGCGCGCATGGTGGAGGTGCCGCTCGAGATCGAGGCGGAGCTGCCGCGCGAGTTCGAAGGCGTGGCGCTGCTCGCCGCCAGCGGCCTGCCGCGGAAGGTGAAGATCAAGGCCGTCCGCGACGCGCTCAAGCTCTCCACCGCGTACAGGACCGACCAGCTGGTGGGCGACATCGTCCGCTCGGCGTTGCGGGGCACCGCCCAGGACGTGGAGCGGGTCCAGGATGCCGTGACCCGCTTCGTGCGCACCCTGCGCGAGCGGCGGCAGGACGGCGCCACCCTGCTCGTCTCCAGCAACGGCAGGGGGAAGATCCAGGTCGTCGAGCAGCTTCCGGGGCGGACCGCGCAAGGCTCGGCGCCGCCGCCCGCGGGCAGCGCGCCTCCGGGGGAGCGCGGGCAGGCGCTGGAGTGGAGGGTCGCGCAGGTGGAGGCTGCCCTCGGCCGCGCGGCCGAGGCCGGCGACCTGGGCGAGCGGGTGGCTGCGCTGGAGCAGCGCGTCGCCGAGCTGGCCGAGCAGATCTCGCGGGCGCTGATCGTTTCCGCCATCGCCGGACCGCACATGGAGAAGGCGCCGGCCGCGCCGCTCTCGAGAGGCGGGACGCGGCGGACCACGGCGGTGGATGCGTACGCCGATGGCCTGCGCGCCGAGCTCCGCGCGCGGGCGTCGGCGGCCTCGGCGCACGCGCGCACCGACGTGGAGCGCTGCGACAGGGCATCGGCGCTGGCGGCGGAGGCGGAGTTGCTCGGCGCGCCGCGCGACGGGACCTCGGAGCGGCTGCGCGAGGCATCGGCCCTGGCGGCGGCGCGCCGCTCGTCGCTGGAGCGGCTTGCCGGTGAGCTGGAGTTCTACGCGGCCGCGGAGCTGCCCCTCTCCGGGCAGCTGCTGGCACGCCTTGGCGAATCGCCGTCGGCACCCGAGCCGGCGCCTGCGCTGGAGCCGGTGGCGCAGGCGGTGGTGCGCGCCGCCCGGGGCTCCGACTGCAAGCCGCGCACCGCCTGGCTCCGCCGCGCCGCCGCGCTCTGCGGCTGGGAGCTGATCGAGCCGAAGCGCGGCGATGCGGTGCAGGCGGACGTGTGCAAGCCCGTCGATGCCGGCGGGGAGGTGGTGGTTCGGCTGGCCTCGCCCGGCCTGCGGCGCGCCGACGGAACGACGCTGGTGCGCGCGCGGGTGCAGGTGGACCCGGCGGCCGCGAATGCTCCGGAGGAGCAGGACGAGCCCGCCGCCGTGGAGGAGCCGCTCGCCGTGCCGGAGGCGGAAGCCGCCCCGCGGGCGATCGACGCGACGGATGCGCCCGAAGCCGCTGCAGACTCCGCTCTGCCCGCGGAGGCCGCGCCGTCGGAGGCAGCGAGCGGGACACCCCGGATCGTCGCGGAAGATCCGCAGGCCTCGGACGAGGCGCTGGCAGCCGAAGTGGCCCTGACGCTTGCGGCGGCCGACCTGCCGGAAGACGTGGAGCACGAGCTCGGCGACGAGGACATCGAGGAGCTGCCCGCGGAGGATGCCGCGCAGCCCGACCCCGGCGCGAAGGAGTAGGCCGTTGGGCGGTGGCGCCCCGCCGGTTCTGATTGACTTCGAAACATGGCTGGTCTATTCGGCGCCGGCCCGTTTCCCCGGAGGGGGCGTCTCCGATGGCTCGCGATCTCGGCAGCAAGTACGTCTGCTACAAGTGCGGCACGAAGTTCTACGATCTCAAGAAACCCGTGCCGGCGTGCCCGAAATGCGGGGCCGACCAGCGCGAGGCCCCGGTGGCCAAGCCGCTCTCCGCCAGGGCCGCTCGCGCGGCGGCGGCGGCGCCCAAGGAAGTGGAGGAGCCGGAGCTCCCCGCCACCGACGACGAGGAAACCGAGGACGAGGAGGAGGACGAGAAGGACGAGGACTAGCAGGGCGCTGGAAAACGAGGTTTTCCGGCGAAACCCTGCTACGCTTTTCCCTCTAGGCCGCGCGCTCGACGCGGCTGTTCTTCAGCCACTCCGGCACGCGGTCCTTGCGGTAGATGAAGATGGCGTCGTAGGGGCACGCCTTCTCGCACTCGCGGCAACCGGTGCAGTTCTTCTCGATCACGCTCACCACGCCGAGGAAGCTGTTGGGATCCTTGACGTGCACCATCTCCAGCGCCTCGAACGGGCACCGCTCCACGCACTTCTCGCAGCCGGTGCACGCCTGCTCGTAGACGAAGGCGAGCGGGCGCTCGTTCTTCTTGAGCATGTGCTGGACGTTGCCGTACTGGTCG
>DATDMU010000238.1:0-19454 GCA_036518615.1 Myxococcales bacterium | reverse complement strand
AGCGCCTACGGCGAGCTTTCCGGCGGCATTCCCGGCGCGGCCACCCTCGGCATGCAGCGGCAGTACTGGTCGAACAACGTGACCTCGGTGTTGCCGTGGCTGAACGCTCATTGCCCGCGCGATGCGCGCGTCTACTTCCACGAGGTGAACGTGGAGAGCTACCGGGCCTACGTGCAGGCGGGCATGCTCCGCGCCGACATCCGCTATGCGGCCGGTCCGGCGCAGGCGGACTACGTGGCGCTGCAATGGCACCGCGAGTTCCGCGACCGCGAGCCGGAGACCTGGAACGCGTTCCATACGCGCAGGCCCGCCACCGGTCTCTATCTCGACGAAGTGCCGCAGATCGTCGTCTACGCCCGCCCCGGCCTGCCCGGCGCGCCGTAAAGTCTTGGGCATGTCACGCTGGGACCGGATCCTCGAGCAGAAGCCGCAGGAGCTGAAGGACTACGTGCTCGACAAGGTGGCCGAGCAGCTCGCCCAGGACCTGCGCGACTTCCCGCCGCGCATCGAGGAGTGGCTGGACGAGGCCATGCGCGCCCGCTACGCGCCGGTGATGGCGCGCACGGGCCGGCCGCCGCTCGATACCCTGCGCGCCGGCTGCGAGATGGCGCGCGAGGAGATGCTGCGAGAGTACGAGCTGATCGACCGCTTCTGCCGCAGCCCGGAGTACAGAAAGCTCCTGCCCGACGCCCTGGAGGAGCAGACGGCGCACTTCGTGACGCGCTACCTGGTGGACTCGGCGCTCGCCTTCCAGGAGCACGCGAAGGGCAAGTTCCGGCGAGCGGAGCTGGTCAGGCTGATCGAGAAGATCGAGGACCGGCTGCTGGGAGGTCACCGGCTGCGGCTGTAGGCCGAAGATCGAACGCCGCGCTGGCGGAGCAAGGCTTCGGGTGCGATCGGAGGCAGCCTGTTCGTCATGCTCCACCGGCCGTATCGATATGCGACCTCCACGACACGGGATCCCGGTTCCCAGCGACCGCGAGGTCCTCCCACCTGTGCGGCTACGGCGCCCGTCCGCCGCTCACGCGCTGCGCCGTCTGGCCACGCTGGTCCCGCCGCCGCGGGGTCACCTCCTTCGTTACCACGGCGTCTTCGGGCCGGCCTCGAGGTGGCGAAAGGAGATCATGCCTGAGCCACCGTAGAGTACGTGCCACCCGCAAGCTCCGTGTTCGAGCAACGCGCCCGACATTGGGCAGCGGCGCCACACGGCAGCCGCGCCAGGGTGGAAATGCACAACACGAGAGCGCTATGCTTGGTACTCGAGGGTGACGTCACCTCCGCTCGCCCGTCCTTCGATACCGATCGCCCTGGGGGGGACCTCATGGCAAGATTCATTCTCCGCGGTCATGGTCCGCGTACCTTCATCTCCTACAGCTTCCGCGATTCGGCGCTGGCGAAGACCATCGAGGATTTCCTTTCGGATAGAGGGTTCCAGGTGACTCGCGAGGACGAGACCTCGCTCGCGGATCGCCAGCTCACCGAGGAAATTCCGCGCCGCATCGCGAAGGCCGAGGTGTTGATCCAGCTCCGAACGGCAAACTCGAACACGTCGCAATGGATTGCGCGCGAGTTCCAGTACGCGATCGATTCAAGGAAGAAGGGGCAGAGCGTGACCCTCTTGCCCGTCGTCTTCGACAAGGCAACGTTGCCGGATCCCGTGAAGGAGTGGTGGTTCCTCGATGCGGGAGAGGCAGCACTCACACACGAAACCCTGGAGCAGATCGAACGTATCTGCCTTCGCAGCGTGCACCTGCTGCCGCTCGCTGAAGAAGACCCATTGTCGTTCGACGAACCCGCACTGGTGAAGATGCTCGAGGCGCTTCCGGCGGACGGCAAACGCGTCATCGCGGATAGTGGCGCAACCTTGCTGCGCTGGGTGCAAGATGCGCTCGAGTATGTCACGGGGCTCGATTCGGACTACAAGGACCAGTTCCTCGCGCAGGAGAGGCGCCGGTTCGAAAAACTCCTCGGCTGGCAGAAGTCCATCGACGAAGTCGTGCGCAAGCTCGCGATCGAGACGCTGGCAGTCATGGAAGGGTACACCGACAAAGCGATCCAGGACGCGCGGCTGCCAATGAACCGGTTCGCCCGCATCGTCTTCGGTCACCTGGTTCTCGATGCGGAGCGGGTCGCACCTCCGCCGCCGCACCCGCTCCGGACCCGCTACAAGGCCCGTGTGCAGGAGGCGCGCGCGGCGAACACGAACAGCCATAGTGAGGGATACCTGAATCCGGGCTTCTATGCCTGGGCATTCGCGGACTCAGGGCAGGTGTTGGAGGATTGGGGAGAGTCATTCCGGCACTTGGGATACAAGACGCGAATGGCAAGAATGCGTCTCGACGCGCCCGGATTTCAGTCCATTCCCATTCAGATCCCCAGCGCAGTGTTTGGCAGTATGGAAGATGCCTATACGCGCATGCCGGGCTCCTTTGACCCCCGCGGTGAATTGTTCACTGGGACGTTTCTCAAGTACGTGCTGCCGCAGATCGCCGTCCATGCGGCGTTCAACGTGAAAGACGGACCCGGGGTCCGCAATGAGCTCGAGCAGCGGTACGCGTGGAAACTCGACCAGTATCGCTCGATGGGGCTGGACTGACGCCGGCCAAACAGGTTGGTGTCACAATCCGAGTCGATCCAGGAATGCGCGAGGCGACAGGATCTCCACACCTGCGTGCTCGCCGAGATCGAGAAACGCCCGATCGCCGGTGACCACGCAGGTTGCACGCCCTTCGAGGGCCGCAGCGACGCACTTGTCGTCGTCCGGGTCCTGGCAGATGCCGGTGAGTCGCTGTGCACCCGGAACCAGATCGGCCAGGACGACGAGATCCTCGAACCAGAGCTGCGCGTCGACACCGCGGAGCATCTTGCGTACTTTCGGATAAGCCAAGGCGCGAAGCACTTCGTCCACGATGGCAGGGGAGAGCACGATGTCGAAAGCCGCATCGCGCAGGAACCGCTCGACCAGCCGGCCCGGCGTGCCTCCCGGCTGGATGATGGCGCTGATGTAGACGTTTGCGTCGAGGACCGCGCGGAGCAAGGCGTTACTTGGCCCTGCGCGTGCGCTTGTGGGCCCGTTTTCTGGCCGAGCGTTGCGCCTCGAGGGCGACCGCGAGCGATTGTTCCTCGCTCACCGTGCTTTGCTTCCGATCCACGAAGAGCTCCAGCGCGTGCCGCCGCGCGAAACGCCTCATCTGCTCCAGCCGCTCCACCGGCACCAGGGCAGCGAGTGGCTTGCCCTTCCGCTCGATCACGAACTCGTCGTGACGAAGGGACACCCTGTTGAGCAGGTCGCCGATCCGCTGTCGAACGTCGATTGTCGAGATCTTCTCCATGCCTGGCAACCAGTCTAGTTGCATGGGTTGGAGCTTCGCAAGCCCGACGAGAGCACCGATGAGCACACCGCAATGCGATCATGGATTGGCCGCCGTGCCTCCGAGCCTGCCCGGATGCGTCTCGGGCCTGCGTGCGCCAGACGATCTTCCATCTGCCCGCGCTGCGGCGCAGGACGAGGATCTGCCGCTGCTCGTCGGTCATGCGCGGTTGCGAAAACCCATGTCGTGGACACTACCGGGAACGCGCCGCCTCGCAGATCGCGTGTTCGACTCCTGCACCGGTGAACGCTCGGCTCGCGACATTCCAGGTAGCGCAAGAGATGCGCGCTGGCGCGCCGACAGCCATGCCCGAAAAGATTCCGGCACCGCCGCTTCCGGCTGCATGCAGTGCGCGTCTCTCCCGGCGGGCTCGGCACTCGACCTCTCAAATCGTAACTTCAGGCAAGGTTTGCTTATTGCACGAGACCCTCTCCACGAGCCTCGAGGGAGGGACACGCCGATGAGCTCGCTGCGATCCGGCATCTGGGTCTCGCTGATTTGCGTTGGATTTTCCGCGTGCACCGGAGACAGGGGCCCGCAGGGCGTGCCGGGTCAGACCGGCGCCCAGGGCGGCCAGGGACCCCAGGGCGACCAGGGGCCGCAGGGCGATCAGGGACCCCAGGGCGACCAGGGACCCGCCGGCCCGCCGGCATCGACCACCGGCACGCTCGCCGGCAGCATCACCGACGGTTTCGCCCGCGACCCGCTCGCCGACGTCGCGGTGACCGCAACCGACCTTGGCGGCGGCACGCTCGCCGCCGCCGTGACGGGCGCCGACGGCAAGTTCACCATGACGGTGCCCGCCGGCCTCGTCGTCCTCTCGTTGAAGAAGACCTTCTACACGTCGCCCGGCTCGTTCCTCACCAGCGTGATGGCCGGCCGGACCGCCACCATCGCGGTCTCGATGAACGAGGCGTCGAGCGGGAGGCCGAGCGTCGCGCTCTCCATGCCGGCCGCCGGCCTCCGCTTCGGAGCGGACGTGCCGCTGACCGCGACGGCCAGCGACCCCAACGGAGACCCGCTGACCTACACCTGGTCGAATGCCACCGCGCCGCAACTCGGGACCGTGGTCGGCCAGGGAACGTCGGGCACCGTGACGCTGCCGACCATGGCCGCGGCGTTCGCGTTCCGGCCGGATCCGACCAACCCCGGTCAGTTCATCTCCGGCTACAGGCTGCCGGATCGTTTCGGCATCGTCCCCATCATCACCGACACCCGCGGTCAGGTCACCGCCACGGTGACGGTCTCCGACGGCCGCGGCCAGAGCGCCACCGCCTCGCTCACGCTCAACGCCGCGAGCCTGCAGGGCGGCACCCGCGACGTGCCGGTGGGGCAGCGGATCTACGTCAACAGCGGCCACGACAGCGGCAACGCCTGGAGCCTGGTGGCGCCGGCCGCCTCCGCCGCCGCGCTCGACGATCCGGCCACCCGCACGCCCTCGTTCGTCGCCGACAGCCCGGGCAGCTACACCGTCACCGAGGGCAGCAACACCATGACCATCGTGGCCGGCACCTGGCGCGGCGCCGTCGCCGGCGGCAACGGCAACAGCGTCACGAACGACAGCATGTGCCAGGTCTGCCACGGGAACTACTTCGCGAACGGCCTGGTCATTCCCGACATGTTCACGCCCTGGCGCCAGACCGGACACGCCACCATGTTCACCCGCGGCATCAACGGCGCGGCCTCCGACCACTACTCGGGCGCGTGCCTGAGCTGTCACACGGTGGGCTACGACGAGGCCGTGTCCAGCAACGGGTTCGACGACGCGGCGGCGGCGATGGGCTGGAGCATGCCGCCCATGGCCGCGGGCAACTGGGACAACCTGATCGCGACGGCGCCCTCGGTGGCGAAGCTCGCCAACATCCAGTGCGAGAACTGCCACGGCCCGCAGGACTCGGCCGCCCACACCAGGACCTGGGACGCCAACCAGAAGAGCCAGCCCTTCCTCTCGCCGCGCATCGCCTACGCCGCCGAGAACTGCGCCACCTGCCACGCCGCCGGCGCGCACCACGTCTACTCGGAGTGGAGCACGCTGAGCGCGGGCGGCATCGGCCACGCCAACCGCGGCGGCACCTCGTTCGCCGCCGGCGCCACCGGGCTCAACGCGAGCTGCGGCCGCTGCCACAGCGCGCAGGGCTACACGCTCTACGCCGGCCTGCTGACCCAGGGCAAGGTCGCGCTCAACTCGGTCCCGGCGGCGCTGCTCGCGGGCGTGACGCCGGCCAACGTCGAGCCGGTCACCTGCGTCGCCTGCCACGACCCGCACGACGCCACCAATCCGAACCAGCTCCGGTTCTTCGGCGACACGCCGAACCTGCCCTCGGGCTTCGCCGGCTACGGCATGGGCAAGGGCGCGCTGTGCCTGACCTGCCACAACAGCCGCAACGGGGCGCAGACCGGCAGCGACGCGCTGACCTGGCTGCACGAGGACGGCGAGCCATACAACGGCGGCAACCCGGCCGGCTACAGCGCGCCGCACCAGGCGGCGCAGGGCGACGTGTTCGCCGGCCACAACGCGTACTTCATGGGCAGCAGCCTGCCGATGACGTCGAGGCACGCAGCCGTGCAGGACACCTGCGTCGGCTGCCACATGACGCTGCAGCCGAAGGGCTACCTGTCGCACGGGGCGCCGGCCAAGAGCGGCCACCTCTTCCGCATCGAGAAGGCCGACCAGCAGGCGCTCTGCGCGAACTGTCACGGCAGCGCCGTCGACGGCGCCGGCATCCAGGGGCAGGTGGAGAGCCAGCTGGCGCGGCTCGCCGCGGCGATCGGCAAGGCGGTCAAGGCGAAGATCAACGGCTTCCCCGGCGGGCTGGTCCGCGTCCGCGCCTGGGATCCGGCGACCGACCTGTACTCCAGCACGTCGGCGTCGAATTTGTTGGTGGACGTCGTCGCCAACCCGGTGACCGCGGTCGACGTCGAGGAGATCCACGGGCAGATCGCCTTCGTCCTCCACTTCGCGACGCCGATCGTCGTGCCCTTCGTCGACGGCGCCGGCAACCCGGCGCCGAGCAAGGCGCTGACCAGCGTCGGCGTGCAGATGGGCGCGCTCAAGGACAACCAGGCGACGCCGGCCGCGATCTACGCGCTGACCGGCAACCTGGTCCGCGCGGGCTGGAACTACTTCCTCGTCGAGGGCGACGGCAGCGAGGGCCTGCACAACCCGAGCTTCGTCGCCGCGGTGCTCAACGCGACGCTGGGGAAGGATCTGTCGAACTGACCGGCGGTCGCCCCGCGGTCACGTTCATGCGCGGGGCGACTCCACCGGGTGGCAAGCTCGCGGTGGGACAACTGCTGCTGAGCGATGACCTGGAGTAGTGGCCAGGTCATCGCATGCGGCTGTAAGTGCGCCTGAATCGATCGATGGCGGCCTGGGCGTCGAAAGTGGGCGGGCGAGACGGTTCGATGAGGGCGAGGTGCATGCGTGCATCAAGGCGCGGTCCTCGCTCGTCAAGGGCTCGGACAAGCTGCCGACGCGCTCTTGAACATCGGCATGGCCTCGAGCTGTAACCAGAACGACGCATCGCTATCGGGAATATCGACGCGCGCGTAGATGGCCCTTCGCGTGTGAGCAAGCCAGGTGACGACTGCGCAAGGCCGCGCAATGCCGAGAACCTCGCGCACCCCGCTCGACGACTACGATTAGCGATGCCCCTGCCCGGCAGGCACCCACAGGGTCGCCAGGCGGCAAGTCGACCGGCCACCGCAATCGCTCCGGCGCGTCCGCGCAGACCATGCTCGGCGCCCCATCCAGCGTCCACATACCCCCCAGGCGAACTCGCGTCCTCCGTCATCGGGTTGCGTTGCCGGGCGCCCCCGCCGCGCCATCCGGCTCGAAGACAACAACGGAGATATCGGGCGGCAAGAGCCGGGTCGCCGGCACGAGGACGCTGGCGCCCGCGAAGAAGAGCGCCGACCGGGCGATGCCCGACGCCCGATCGTACCGCAGGCGCGACCAGAGGCCGCGCAGCCCGGCGGCGGGCAACCTCGAGCTGTACACCGCGCGAAAGCCGTGCTTCGCCGCCAGCCGCCGCAGGAGCGGCTCGGTGAAGTAGCTCAGGTGCGGAGAGGGAAATCCCTTCTGCCACATCCGCTCGAGCGGCCCGTGAACTCCGAACCGGGAAAGCGCGCGCGCCACCCGGTAGAACGGTCCGCGCGCATCGGGCAGGTTCACGACCAGAAGGCCGCCGGGGGCAAGCTGAAGGCGGCAGGCGCGAAGCGCTCCGTCCACGTCGGGGAGATGCTCGAACACGTCGTTGAAGACGATGCAGTCGAAACGCTCGTCCGGCGCCAATGCCGAAGGAAAGATCCCCGACCGCACCGTCATCCCCGCGTCGCGGGCGATGCGCGCCATCCGCGGGTCGGGCTCGATGCCGACCGCCTCCCAGCCGTCGGCGGCCGCGGCGCCCAAGAACCAGCCGTGAGCGCATCCGACGTCGAGCAGCCGCCCGCGATTCGGCCGGAGCTCGCGCAGGATCCCCACGATGGCGCGGAAGTTCGACTCGCGCAGCGCGTTCAACGCCTCGGCGCGGGCGCCCTCGTCGATGGCGTCCTGTGCGGCGGCATGCCCTTCCAGCGTCGAGGCCTCGAAGCCGCACGCCTCGCAGCGCAAGAGCCAGGGCAGCCGGGCCTGCGCGAAGACGTTCCCGCAGACGGGGCAGGACGGCATGCGACCGCCGCTACTTCCGCCTCTTCCTGCACGCAGCCGCGCGCTCCTTTGCCGTCTTCGCCGCCGGCGCGGTCTTGTGGCTCGCCTGCACCTCGTCGAAGAAGAGCAGCGCGTTCTGGCAGTCGCCCTGGGCCTGGAAGGACATGCCGATCTTGAGCAAGGCGTCGGGCACCTTGTCCGAGCCCTTGTGCTCCTTCAGCACCTTCTGGAACTCGACGATGGCGTCATTCCACTTCTTCTCGCCGTAGTACGACTCTCCCAGCCAGTACTGCGCGTTCGCCGCCAGCTCGTCCCTGGGATAGCGGTTGAGAAAATCCTGGAAGAGCGCCCGCGCCTGCGCCGGCTGCCCCGCGTCCAGCTTCTGCCGGGCCAGGTTGTAGAGCGCGCCGCGGTCGGTGGGGTGCTCCGCCTCCTTCTGCCGCTGCGCCATGAACTGGTTGACCGCCTCCACCGCCTTCTGCTGGTCCTGCGACTGCTTCTCCAGCGCGTCGAGGCGGTGCTGCAGCACCTCGATCTGCCCGCGCAGCGTGGCCACGTCGTTCTGCGCCTTCTCCAGATCCACCGCCATGTCCGCCCCGCTCTTGCGCGAGGCGCGCGAGAGCTGATCGAGCGCGTCCTGCAGCGCCTTGCCGCGCTGCTGCTGCTCGGCGGCGAGCCTGGAGCGGTCGGCGTTGGCGGTGTCCACCTCCTTCTTGAGGTCGGCGCGCAGCGCGGCGATGTCCTGGCGCATCTGCTCGCCCTCCTGCGCGGTGGTGACGCAGGCGGAGGTGGCGAGCAGCGCGGCGAAGAGCAGTCGCTTCATCGGAATCCCGCAACAGGCATGCCGCGACCTAACCGCGCCCGCGCAGGCTGTCAAGGAAGGCGAGCTTTTCGCGCCTCGGCATCCGCTTGAGCTGGTGCTCGCGGCGGAGCGCCGCCGACCTGCTTTCTGCCGGCTCCTGGTGCACCAGCGTGAGCGGGCCGCGGCCGCGCGTGTAGCGGGCTCCGCGGCCGCTGCGATGCGCGCCGAGGCGCTTGCGCAGGTCGTTGGTGATGCCGGCGTAGAGCGTGCCGTCTGCGCAGCGGAGGAGGTAGACGCACCAGCGCACGGCGGCAGCATGGCGGACGCGGGCCGCAGGCGCAAGAATCCGGCGCATGAGGATAAGCAGGCTCACCCGGCGCGACTGCGGCGCCGCGCTGCCGCTGCTCGAGGCGCAATATCGCGAGCACGAGATCGAGATGGGCGGCGCGCGGCTCTTGCGCGCGCTGCGGGAGCTGCTCGGCGGAAAGGGACTGGTCCTCCTGGCTTGGGAGCGAACCGCGGCCGTGGGCGTCGCGGTCCTCGGCTTCTCGCACCAGCTGGAGCGCGGCGGCGCCACGGCCTGGCTCGACGAGCTGTATGTCGTCCCGGAGCGCCGCAGCCGCGGAATCGGTCGCGCGCTGCTCCGGCGCGCGCTGCGCGAAGCGCGCCGGGAGGGCTGCGAGAGCGTTCACCTCGAGGTCGTGCGCGGCCATGGCAGGGCGGCGCGCCTGTACGTGCGGGAGGGATTCCAGCGCATGCCCCGGACCCGGTACATGCGCCAGATCTGACCGGACGCGCGCGCGTTCTTTGCATGGACGCGGCGCCGTCCGGTGTTGCATCCTTCAACGCGAGCTTCCATGCCTCCCCCCAAGCAGCCAGCGGCACACGCGGTTCCGAAGGCCGGCGCGAGCGGCGCCGCTCCGCCACCCTCCGACCTTCCGCGCGGGACCGAAGTCGTGGTGGAGCCGCAGAGCCAGGCGAAGCCGCGCTCTGCCGCAGCGGAGCTGGCCGGGCGGGTGCGGCCGCTTCCGAAAGGCAAAGGCGAAGGGCCCCTTCCCGACCGCCCGCCCCGCTGGCTCACGATGCTGCGCCGCACGGCGTGGACCTGCGCCGCCCTCCTTCTCGCGGGCGCCGTCACCGCCCTTGCCGGTTACGTCTACATTTCCCGAGAGACGCCCACCTTCGACTCGGTGAACGACTACCACCCCTTCGTGGTCACCAACGTGGTCGCAGCGGACGGCTCGGTGATCGGCCAGTTCTACCGCGAGCGCCGCACGGTGGTGACGCTCGACAAGGTGCCCAAGGTCCTGCGCGAGGCGGTGATCAGCGCCGAGGACAAGGACTTCTACACGCACCCGGGCTTCAACTTCATCGCGCTCTTGCGCGCGGCGGTGGTGGACGCGATCTCCGGCCGCAAGCGCCTGGGCGCCTCGACCATCACGCAGCAGGTGGTGAAGAACTTCTTCCTCAGCCCCGACAAGCGCTGGAAGCGCAAGCTGAAGGAGATCCTCCTCGCCGCGCGCCTGGAGCGCAACCTCTCCAAGGACGACATCCTCTTCCTCTACCTGAACCAGATCAACTTCGGCCGGGCGCACTACGGCGTGGAGGAGGCCTCGCTCTACTACTTCAACAAGCACGTGCAGGACGTGGACCTGGGCGAGGCCGCCATCCTCGCCGGCCTGCCGCAGAACCCTGCGCGCATCAACCCGCGCCGCCATCCGGAGCGCGCCAAGACGCGCCAGATCTACGTGCTCGACCGCATGCTCGCGAACCACTTCATCACGCCCGAGGAGCACCGGCGCGAGGTGGACAAGCCCATCGCCCTGCCGCCTCCGCCGGCCGCTCCACCGGGAGCCTGGTACCTGGACGAGGTGCGGCGGGAGCTCGTCGCCCAGTTCGGGGACGAGCAGGTCGACACCGCCGGGCTGCGGGTCGAGGTGGCGGAGGATCCGCGCCTGCAGCAGGCGGCGGAGACGGCGGTGCGGGAGAACCTGCGGGCCATCGACAAGCGCCAGGGCTTCCGCGGGCCCGAGGTGAAGCTGGATCCTTCCCGGCTCGACGCCTGCCGCGCCGCGCTGGCGCGAAGGCTCGCCGCGGCCGCCCTCTCGCGCGACCAGGCCTGGGTGCTCGATCTGGAAGGCATCCACGCGGCGGCGGTGCGGCGGAACGCCGGCAGGAAGAAGACCGACGAGGGCGACGACACCGACGCCGCAGCCGAGAGCGCCGCGGACGCGGGGGGCCGGCTCTCGCCGGACATGCTGGCGCGCGCGGCCAGGGTCAGGCCGCTGGCCGCCGGCGAGATCTACTCGGGCGTGGTCACCTCCGTATCGGGCGCCGATGCGACGGTGGAGCTGGCGCCGGGGATCGCGGGCAGCGTGCCCTTCTCCACCATGTCCTGGGCGCGGCCCTTCAAGCCGGAGCGGAGCACGCCCGCGCCGAAGACCCCTTCCGACGTGCTCGCCACCGGCTACGTGGTGCCGGTGCGGGTGAACCAGTTCGTCTCGCAGCGCACCACCCAGGGCGTCCGGGTGCAGAAGCTGGAGCTTTCGCTGGAGCAGACCCCGCGCGTGCAGGGCGCGTTCGTGGCCATGGATCTGAAGACGCGCGGCGTCCTCGCGCTGGTGGGCGGCTACGACACCGCGCTCTCCTCCTTCAACCGCGCCACCCAGGCGCGCCGGCAGCCCGGCTCGGCCTTCAAGCCATTCCTCTATGCAGCCGCGCTGGACACCGGCAAGTACACGCCGGTCACGCGCATGGACGACTCGCCCGAAGTCATCAACGACCCGTGGACCGGCAAGGCGTGGAAGCCGCAGAACTTCGAGAAGGACGAGTTCGACGGCCCCATCATGCTGCGCAAGGCGCTGGCGGAGTCGAAGAACACGGTGGCGGTGAAGCTCCTCATCGACGTGGGCCTGGACCAGGTGCGCGCGGAGGCGCGGGCCGCGGGGCTCTCCAGCGAGATCCCGCAGAGCTACACCGCCGCGCTCGGCACCGGCGAGGTGGGCGTGCTGGAGCTGATCAACGCCTACGCCACGCTCGCCTCGCAGGGGCAGAGGGGCGAGCCGGTGCTCATCCGCCGGGTGCTCTCGCGCGACAGCGAGACGCTGTTCACCGCCGACCCGAAGTTCGAGGATGCGGCGGTGAAGCCGCCGGTCGCGTACGTGGTGGCCGACATGATGCGGTCGGCGATCGACGATCCCGCCGGCACCGCGCACTCGCTCTCCGCGCTGGGCCGCCCCGCGGCGGGCAAGACCGGCACCGCCAGCGAGCACCGCGACGCGTGGTTCGTGGGCTTCACCCCTTCGCTCCTCGCGGGCGGCTGGGTGGGCTTCGACACGCACGAGATGCTCGGCGCGCTGGAGACCGGCGGACACGCGGCAGGGCCCATGTGGCTTTCGTGGATGCGCGCGGCCACCCAGAACCAGCCGCCCGAGGAGTGGCCCGCTCCGCCGCCGGGAGTGACGCAGGTGCAGATCAACCGGAACACCGGCTGCCTCGCGAGCGACGCCGATCCCTACGCGGTGCGCGAGGTGTTCATCGCCGGAAGCGAGCCGACCCAGGCCTGCGGCGACGACCGGCAGCCGGGGCAGGAGCAGTGGTACCAGACGCCGCGATGAGGTTGCGCTAGCGGATCGCGGAGGCCTTGATGGCCGCCCGGCCGTCCTTCTCGTAGACGGAGAAGCGCACGCCCTTGCAGCGGTGCTTCACCACCAGGTCGGCCCGGTTCTTCTTCAGCTTGGCGGCGAAGCGCTCGAAGGTGATGCGGTCCACCGGCTCGCCGAGCTGCGCCTTGAGCTCGCGAAAGCGATCGAAGGTCTCGCGCCAGTGCGGCTCGTCCGGGTCCGGTTCCTCGGCGGGCGCGGGGGAAAGCTCCGCCATCGGCGCGGGCGCCTCCGCCGGAGACCCTTCGGCCGCGGCCGGCCCGGCGGCCGCCTGCGCGGGAGCAGCCTGCGGCTCCGCGGCGCCAGAGCCGGCCTCCGAGGGAACGGGCGGCGCGCTCTCCTCGTCGCGGTCGCGCAGCTTGTCGAGCAGCGCCGCGCTGACCGGCTCGACGCGGGTGGCCTGGCCCTCCTCGTCGCGCTCGCGCAACTTCTCCAGGAGCGCCGCGCTGACCGGCTCGATGCGGGTGGGCTCGTCCCCGGGAAACGGCGCGGAAGGCGCTTTCTCTTCCGCTGCGCCGCTCTCCGGCGGCGGGGTCCCTGCCGGAGTGGCCTCGCCGAGAAGAGCGGCGAAGCTGAAGTCTTCCTTGCCACCGGAAGACGGCGCCGGCTGGGGAGCCGCCTCGGCGGGAGGCAGCGGTACGGGCATCTCCCAGTCGGGAGCGGGGCTCGCAGCAGCCGCCTCGCTCGCCACTGCAGCGGGCTCCGCGGTCTCTTCCTTGGTGAACTGCCCCGGCGTCGGCGCGAACGACCAGAGCTCCCCACCCGGCGCCTCGGCGGCCTTCTTCTCCTCGCCTGCGGGCCTCGCCTCCTCGCCGGCGGGCCTGTTTTCCTCGGCTGCAGCGGGGACGGCGGGCGCGTTCGCTGCCTCCGCTTCCGCCGGCGTCACGGCCGGGACGGCGGCCGTGGCCTCCGCCGCCGCTCCGGCCGCGGCAGCCTCCACCACCGGGTGCTCTCCCGAGGGCCCCTCGCCCGGCGACCAGGGCACGTCGCGCGTGCGCGGCGGCGGGTTCGGCCGCGCCTCGCCCGCGTCGGTCTCCAGAAGCGAGGGACGCTGCTGCCTGCGGGGCGGCCCCATCACTTGCGATTGCGGCTCGGTCAACTCGACGCGCTGGATGACCTCCTCCGGCTTGCCGCCCAGGCCCCACAGGAACCCGAACAGGAGCAGGAGCGCGAGGCCCGCGATGTAGAAGGCCTGGTAGCGGCCCAGCCAGGCGAGATACGGCGACGCCGGCACCGTCACCGCCGCCTGCACGCCGCCGTCCAGGGAGACCAGCGCGCCGCGCACAGCGAATCGGCTGGTCCCGCGGGGGACCTTTCCCGAGAGCGCCGTCCCGATCAGGGGCAGGCGGATCTGGAGCACGCCGTAGCCGGGGCCCGGAGAGGCGGCCCAGCGCGAGAGCCGCGCGCGCTCTTCGCCCTGCGGCAGCGAGCTGGCGATCACCTTGCCGCCCTGGAGCAGCGTCACGTCGGCGTCCACCTGGCTCTTGAGCTGCGCGGCGAGCCGATCGTCGATGACGGTGCCGACCAGCACGGCGGCCTGGGCGCCCGGGATGCGCGCTGCCTCGAATCGGTAGGTGGCTCCCTCGAACGGCGCGAAGACGGGCGCGGGCGTTGCGCCGGTGGCTGCGTGCGCGAGCGGAAGTTTGCCGGCGTCGTCGAGCATCTGCGCGGGCTTCGCGCGCCTGGAGACCACGGCGCCTTGCGGCGTCACCACTGCGAGAAAGTCCGGCTCCGGCGCAAGCACGGCGGCCGCCGCCCGCAGCGCGCGCTCGTCCGGGCGCGGGGGAGGCTGCGCCGGGTCGGCCGGAGCGCGGACCGCCTCGACCAGGTCGGGCGCGGAGGCCACCGCCCGCGGCGCAAGGCGCGCATCGAGCAGGTCGAACTGCGTCCGCAGCGCCGCCGTGGCCGACGCCACGCGGGCGCGCATGCTGTCCTCGCCGGTCTGGGCGATGCTGAGCGACACGCGCGCCAGGTTGAGGGCCAGCGCCAGCGCCACCAGGGCAGTGAAGATCCAGAGCCGCGCTCTCATGGGGGCCCAGAGCTACCGCCAGTCGGGGGCGCGGTCAAACATCCTGTTCAGGCCGAAAAATCCGCTCCCGCCACGTCGGCCTTGGTGACCTCGCGCAGCACGGAGACGGCGTAGCTGCCTCTCGGAAGCACGAACGACAGCGCCACGGCATCGGCGCCCGCGCTCTCCACGCCCAGCTCCGCGACGGCAATGCGGTAGGGCCTCCTCGCACCCTCCATCTCGCCGCCCCCGGCGGCAAACCAGGCCGGGTCCACCTGCGCTTCGGCGAGCACGGCCTGTTCGCGCCGCAGCGCCTCGTCGCGTGCGGCGAAGAGCGAGTGGCCGGGCAGCGGCCCCGCGGGATCCACCTCTCCGGACTCGACGCGCGGCGCGTCCGCCGCCGCGTCCTCGCAGACGAAGAGCCCGCCGCTTTCGCGCTTCTTGAGCACGTCGCCAGGGATGGCGGTGGCGAAGAGCCCGTCCTGGATGCGAGCGCACAGGCAGCGGTTGAACAGCTCCGACTGCAGGGCCGAGAGGGCCATGCGCCGCAGGAAGCGGTCGCGGACCTGCTTCTCGCGCAAGAGGATGCTGCGGCCGAGCGCCGCGTTGTCTCCGTACTTGCCGAACCGCTGCGGCCCGAACAGGTTCGCCGCGCCGATCGCGCGCAGGCGCCCGCAGACGGCCTGTGCCCGCCCGAGGGCGTCGGGCGCCACGCCGCGCACCACCACGCGAAAGCGGTTCCCGCGGAGGTGGCCGGGCCGGAGCTTGTTGCCGTGGCGCGCGGCGGCGAGGACGCGGAAACCGGGCCCCTGGATCTTCAGCGCCTGCTCCGGGGACGCCCGGGTGGCCACGCTGATGCGCTGCACGGTCACCGCGCGCTTGTCCTTGAGCCCGGCGGTGCCCACGTCGCGCTCCCGCGCAGAGAGCGCCTCCGCGAGCGCCTTCACCACTTCGGGCGTGCTGCGGCCTCGCTTCTCCACCGTGACGATCAGGTGCTCTCCCGCTCCGGAAGGCTCGTAGAGCGGCAGCTCCTCCACGAAGAAGTCGTCCTCGCTGACGCGGATCATCCCCCCTGTCCCCGGCAGGCCGGCGGTGAGCAGCGGCACCGCCCTCTGCTCGAGCGGGTCGCTCAAAGCCGCAGGTACCCGAGCTCGATCAGCCGGTACGCCGCCCGGGTCGCCTCGAACTCTCCCAGCGCCGTCGCGCGCGCCACCTCGGCGACCGTGCGCATGCCGTCGGCGGCCGCGAAGACCTGCCGCACCTCCTCCGGCAGATCGTCGCCGAGGGCCTTTCCGGTCGCGCGCGGCACCACCTCCGCGGTCGGCACCCGGGTGCGGTACACCTCCATCTCGTCGAGGCGGCAGAGCGCGTCGAGGAGCATCCCCTGCGTGTCGAGCGCGAGCAGGCTGGGCAGGGCGGCGCGGTCCACGCCGCGCAGGAAGACGAAGCTTCCCGACTTCACCACCAGAAGGCCGAGGAAGATCTCCACCACCTGGTGGCGCAGTCCGCGTGCGAGCGCCTCGGGCGAGATGACTCCGCGTTCGAGGAGGAGCTGACCCAGCCGCTTGCGTCCCGGCGGCTCTTCCTGCTCGCGCAGCACCTCCGCCACGGCGCCGCGATCGGCGAGGCCGCCGCGCGCGAGCAGCTCGCCGAGCAGCTCGCCGGGACTGGTGGAACACGCCCAGGCGACGTCACCGTCGAGGATGACGATGCCGCGCTCCACGCCCTCCGACCGCGTGAGCAGAACGCCCGTGCGGCGCCCCTGGTGGAGGAAGTTGAGCAGGTCGCAGGGCTGCATCTCGGCGAGATCGCCCGCGAGCACGGCGCGGCTGGGCGACAGCTCGCTCAGCTCGTTGAACAGCGTGCCCGGCCCCTCGCGCAGCGCGCGGAGCAGATCGGAGGCCGTCTCCAGCAGTCTCCAGGCGCCGGATTGCGGGTTCGAATGATCGTCCACGGGCTCTCACAGGATGCGCCTCTTGCCGGCAGGCGCCAACAGCGCGGGTGTATTTCTGCTGTCACCCCTTGTCCCACCCGCCCTTGTTGCGCTGCCACTCGTCCTCGTCCTGCGCGGAGAAGACGAGGAATTCCTGTTTGATGGGAAGCGTGTACTGCCTGCCGTTGAAGAAGAGGGTGGGCGTTGCGTTCACACCCGCGGCGAGGCCCTCCTTCTTGTGCTTCTCGATCGCGGCATCGAAGCGGCCTGCGTAGACCTGCTTGAGCATGGCGTCGCCGTCGAGGCCGAGCCTCTGCGCAAACTCCTTGAGCTGGCCGTCGCCCAGCTCCTCCTGGTGGGAGAAGAGCAGAGCGCTCATCTCCCAGAACTTGCCCTTCTGCCGGGCGAACTCGGCGCAGCCGGCGGCGATCTGCGCGCGCGGATGGCCCGGCAGCGGAAAGTGCTTGGAGCAGAGCCGCACCTTGCCGGGAAGCGCCTTGACCAGCTCGTGCAGCGGCTCCACCGCGTGGGCGCAGTGCGGGCACTGGTAGTCGGAGAACTCGACCACCGCCACCTTCGCCTTCGGGTCGCCGAGGATGGCGCAGTCGGAGTCGTCGAGCTTGTGCCGTTTGGCGGGCGCGAAGCTCGCGTAATAGCGCTCCGTCGCCTCGATGATCTGCGAGGGGTTTCCGCCCTCCAGCAGCATGGCCTTGACCAGCTCGGCCATGCGCAGCGCGTGGCGGTCGGTCACGTTCGCGGCGAGGCAGCGGGCGAGCGTGTCGTTGCAGCCGGCATAGTCGAAGGTGTCGCCGGCGATCTCGAGGAACTGCGCGCGCTGCGTGTCGTTCAGCGTGTGCAGGTCGGCGCGGGGGAGGATCTCGCGGGCGCGATCCTCGGAGAGGGCCGACTGGGCGAGCAGGAGCGAAAGGAGGAGGGCAATCATGGAGGGGCGGAAGCTAGCATGAAGGAACGTCCTGATCCCGATCACCGGGGTTCGTCGTCGGGGGGGAGCCTGCGGAGCCCGAGGAGGGTGCGCACGTCTGCTCGCTGCCGGAGCGCGCGGAGGTTCACGTCGTCGCGCCCCAGCACCTGGACGCGGCCGGGGTCTACCGCCGCGGCGCGCCGAAGGAGCGCGACTGCTTCGTCGGAATCGCCCCCTGCGGCCGCGGCGGCGGCAGCGTCGTAGAGGCCGTCCACGTACGCGGGGTCGCAGGCGATGGCGCGGGCGAACTCGCGTCGCGCGGCATCGAGATCGGAGGCCGCGCGATCTTCGCGGCCGTGCAGGCGATGGAGCTGCGCCTCGCCGCGGGCGAGCAGGGCGCGGCGCAGGCCGGCAGCGCGATGGAGCGGCTCGCCCGGCTGCACCGATCCGCCGAGCAGCCACACCACGCCGGCCTCGATCCAGAGCGCGTGCGCGAGCGGCGTGCCGGGGACGTTCATGCGCGCGAGCTCCACCTCGTCGCTGCCGCCGTCGCCGAGAAGGAGCGCCAGCTCCTCGCCGCGGACATCGACCCGAAGCGCGAGCGGCAGCGCACCCGCCGCGGCGGCGCCCTGCACCGGGAAGGTCTGCTGGTCTGCCCCGGTCCGCGCCGCCGCCCGGGGAACGTATCCCTGCTCGCGCGCGTGCCGGGGGGCGGCAGGCCAGTTGAGCACGACGGCCGCGGCGAGGACCGGCCAGGGTTTCCTGCCCTGCTCCCGCACGCGTCGCGAAATCGCCGCGGCGACGTCCTCCGGCGCGGTGAGCAGAGTTCGCGAGGGCCCGCCCGCCCGGTCGAAGGCCAGGAGCGCAAGCTCGGGCGGCTGCCCGTCGGCGTCGACGAGCTGCGCGACGGCGGCGCCGCCGTCGGTGGAAAGGCCGAGCAGCGCCTGCTCGTGGATGACGGGAAGTCCGGCCGCCGCCGCCGGAAAGGTGGGCTGCATCCGCCACTCCGCGCAGGCGATCAGGCAGGCGAGGACGGGGAGCAGGCGCATGTCGATCTTCTACCTTACAATGGGCGGTTCGATGCGCTGGCCCCTCCTCGAACCGCTTCGCGACCGTCTCGCCGACGAGCAGGGCACGCTGCGAAAGCAGGCGCGCACCCGCATCGCGCTCTGCTATCCGAGCCCCTACCACGTGGGGATGAGCTCGCTCGGCTTCCAGACCATCTATCGCGAGATCCACGAGCACGACGACGCGGCTGCCGAGCGCGCTTTTTTGCCCGACGACGTGGCCGCCTGGCGCGCGGCGCGGGTGCCGCTCTGCACCTACGAGACGCAGCAGCCGGTGGCGCAGTTCTCCTGCATCGCCTTCTCCGTCTCCTACGAGCTGGAGATCGCCGGCGTCTTCGAGATGCTGGAGCTGGCCGGCATTCCGCTGTTGCGCGAGGAGCGCGACGAGCGGCACCCGCTGGTGGTGTGCGGCGGCCCCCTGACCTTCTCCAATCCGGTCCCGCTCGCGCCCTTCGCCGACGTGATCGTGATGGGCGAGGCGGAGGAGCTGATCCACGTCCTCTGCGATGCCCTGCCGCTGCCGCGCCATGAGCTGCGCGCGCGGCTTCTGCGGCATCCCGGGTTCTACCTTCCCGGCGAGTCGTCCGCCTGGCCGGCGGTGGCGAAGGCCGACGACGACCGGCTCCCGGCGCGCTCGCAGATCCTCACCCGGCACACCGAGCTGCGCTCGATGTTCCTGATCGAGCCGGAGCGCGGCTGCTCGCGCGGATGCACCTACTGCGTGATGAGGCGCACCACCAACGGCGGCATGCGGACGGTCGAACCGGAGCGGGTGCTGGAGCTGGTTCCGCCCCACGCCGCGCGGGTGGGCCTGGTGGGCGCCGCGGTCACCGATCATCCGCGCATCGTCGATCTGGTGCGGACGCTGGTGCACGACGGGCGGATCGTGGGCATCTCCTCGTTGCGAGCCGACCGCCTCTGCGCCCGCCCGGAGCTGGTGACGCTGCTCGCCGAGTCGGGCGCGCGGACCTTGACCACCGCCGCCGACGGAGCTTCCGAACGGCTGCGCGTGGCCATCGATCGCAAGACCAGCGCGGCGCA
>DATDMU010000237.1:0-7061 GCA_036518615.1 Myxococcales bacterium | reverse complement strand
CGCTGGTGGATGCTGCGGATGAGCCACACCGCCGAGCGCAGCTTCTCCTGGATGTACTCCTTGGTCTGCGCGGCCGCGCCGTTCTTGAGCGCGTTCCGGTAGTGCTGCGAGATGCGCAGCTTGGAGAGGCCGTCGTCGTTGAGCACGGTGACGTACTGGTCGCCGATCTTGTGGATGTAGACGTCGGGGGTGATGTACTGCGGCTCCTCGCCCGAGTAGTTGCGGCCCGGCTTGGGGTCCAGCCGCGAGAACAGCTTGATCGAGGCGACCACCTCTTCCAGGGACACGTGCAGGTCCTTGGCGATGGCCTGGTACTTCTTCGACTCCACGTTGCGCAGGTGCCGGCGGATGATCTGCGGGAGCAGCTCCGCGTCCGGATCGTCCTTGCCCTCGCCCTCGGTGATGAAGTGCTTGGCCTGCACCAGCAGGCACTCGCGCAGGTCGCGCGCGGCGCAGCCCACCGGGTCGAAGCGCTGGATGACCTTGAGCACCTTCTCCGCGACGGCCGCCGGCACTCCCGCCTCGAGGGCCAGCGGGATGAGCGGGTCGCAGAGGCTCTTCGGCTTGCGGGCCTCCTGCTCGCGCCGCAGCGCCTCCAGCGCCTCCGGCGCCACCGCGGGAATCTCCACCGGCTTGTCCGGATCGTCCGGCGCCTGCGGCTCGAAGGCGGGGATGGAGGGTTGCTGCTCCGGGTCCACCACCAGGTACCCGTCGCGGTTGAGGTTGCCGATGATCAGCGCGCCGACGCGCTCTTCCGCCTCGGTGAGACCGGCCATCCGCAGCTGCGCCGTCAGATGTTCGGTCAGGCCCTCCGCGCGGGTGAGCGTGCTCTCGATGGAGGGAAGATCCTCGGAGTTGAAGCCGCCGGCGGACGGCGCGGTGTGCTGGGTCTGGTAGTTGTCCAGGTACTGCTCCCAGTCGATGTCCTCGCGCTTGATCTCGCCTTCGTTGGCCTTCTTGAGATCCGGCTGCGCCACTTCCGGCGCGGGAACCGCGAGCTCGCTCGCCTCGATGCTCTCGTTGAGGGTGGAGACCAGCTCGGCCGGCGCCTCGTTCAGCTCCGCCTCGGCGCCCTCCTGCGGCTCCTCGAGCAGCGGGTTCTGCTCCATCTCCGAGCGGATCAGGTCCACCAGCTCGAGTCGCGACAACTGCAGGAGCTTGATCGCCTGTTGCAGCTGGGGTGTCATCACCAGCTGCTGCGACAATCTCAGGCTCTGCTTCAGCTCCAACGCCATCGCTCCCCTCTCTACTCCAGCTTGAAGCGCTCGCCGAGGTACACGGCGCGCGCGCGTTCCGAGGCGGCGATCTGCGCCGGCGTCCCGGATTCCAGAAGCTTGCCTTCCACGAGCAGCACCGCGCGGTCGCAGATCCCCAGCGTCTCGCGCACGGCATGATCGGTGATGAGGATGCCCAGGCCGCGCGCGCGCAGGTCGTGGATCATGCGCTGCAGGTCGTGCACGGCGATCGGGTCCACCCCGGCGAAGGGTTCGTCGAAGAGCATGAAGCGCGGCTCCGCGAGCAGCGAGCGCGCGATCTCGGCGCGGCGCCGCTCGCCGCCCGACAAGGTCTCGCCGCGCGCATGAGCGACGCGCAGCAGATCGAATTCGGTGAGCAACTCTTCGACCTTCGCTTCCTGGTCTCTCCGTCCGAGGGGAGAACCCTCGAGGACGAGGAGAAAATTCTGCCGGACGGTGAGCTTGCGGAAGATCGACGGCTCCTGGGGCAGGTAGCCGATGCCCAGCCTCGCGCGAGCGTGCAGGGGCATGCCCGAGAGGTCCTGGCCGCCCAGCCGCACCTCGCCCGAGTCGGGGGCGAGCAGTCCGACGACGCAGTGGAAGCTGGTGGTCTTGCCGGCGCCGTTGGGGCCGAGCAGGCCGACGACCTCGCCGGGGCTCACCGAGAAGGAGACGTCGTCGACCACGCGGCGGCCGCGGAAGGTCTTCGACAGGCCGGTGGCGTGGAGGATGCTCACGGCGCGGTTCCCTCCGCCCTGTGCGCCTCGGGCCGCAGCCGCCCCTTGGCCTTGTCCACCCGCACTTCCCTGGAGTCCAGCGAGAGCGCGATGCGGTCGCCTGCCAGCACGTCGCCCTTGTCGTACAGCCTGGGGTCGCCGAGCAGCACCAGCGTGCGTTGCTGCGCGTCGTAGTCCGCCGTCTGCCCGGTGGCCCGCCGATCGCCCTGGCGCACGTCCACCCCGCCGCGCAGCTCCAGCCTGGTGAGCTGTCCGTCGCGATCGTAGCGGGCGTCCATGCGCGGGCTCTTCACCACCGCGTCGCCGCGCCGGATCACCACGTCGTCGGTGAAGCGCGCCAGCCGCGACGCCTTCAAGAGGACCAGGTGGTCGGCCTCCACCTTCATGGGCGCGGCCGGGGCGGAAGTCCCCTGCTCCGCGAGCGAGCGCCGCAGCGTCAGCCTTGGCTCCTTCACGTCCACGTCCTCGCTGTCCAGCCGGAGCAGGATCCGCTCCCCGGACAACGTCTCCGAGCCATCGCGCAACAGCGGCGGCGAGCCAGGCGCTCCGGTCAGCACCAGCGTCTGGGCGGGCACGTCCACGATGCCGTGCTCGCCGTCGGCGGTGCGCGTTCCCCGCTGGACGTGGACCTTGCCGTCGACGACGAACTTCTCGACGGCCTGGCCGCCCAGCGTCTCTTCGGCAGCGCGTCTCCGCCCTCGCTTCCGCGGCGTGGCCTTCTGCTGCGCGTACTCGGCGATGGCGTGCTCGCCGGTCACGGTCAGGTCGCCCCGGTTCAGGTGCACGTCGCCCTCGAGCACCACCCGCCGCTCCCTTGGCTCGATGCGCATGCTCCGGGCCTTGAAGTCGAGCGGACCCGGCGGCAACGCCGCGGCTGCTGCGAGAAGGACCGCCATCACCGGCGCGCCTCCATCTGCAGCCGGCCGCGCACGCCCTGCGTGAGGCGAATGTCCGAGCCGTCCGTCTTCGCCGTGAAGCCGTTGCCCTGGACCTGGTAGCCCGGGCCTTTCGCCTGCACCGGGACGTCGCTCTCGAGGAGATCCCCGTCGTATGCCACCCGGTCCGCGCGCGCGGTGTCTCCGCGCATCGTGTCCAGCCTCACTCCTCCGGAGGCGTTGCCGCGGCGGTTGGGGATCTCGCCGTCCATGTGCGGGGCTGCGAACCGCATCGCGCCGAACTCCGCGAGGCCGCTGCCCGGCTGCGGGTAGACGGTGGCCGCGCCGTTGACGGCTTCCAGGCGCCCGCCTGTCCGGCGGTAGTCCAGCCGCTCGGCGTTGCCGCGCGCCACCACCCGCCCCTCGGATAGCCGGGCGAAGGCGACGGAAGTCAGCGAAAGGTCAGGGGCATCGACAGGTGTGGAAAAGGAGGATACCGGCGCGTCCGCGCTCTTCCCGCACGCGGCCCCCAATGCCAGCGCGAGCGCGGGGAAAAAAGTGCTGGCGCTCTGGCTTCCCATTTGCAGGGAAGGCTATCACCGCGCCTGTCCGGTGTCGAGGCGCTCGAGCAGGTTTTTCTGTTTTCTGCCGAACTACTTTTCTCTTGCAATTTCGGGAATCTGTGTACGCCAGCGGGGGTGCATCCAGACCCACTCCGCGGGATGGTTGCGGATCTCGCTCTCCAGCGCCTGCGTGGCCGCGGCGGTGAGCGCCAGCGAATCGGCATCGCGATTGCCCGTGCGCTGGACGTCGATGGTCCGAAGCGAAATCCGATGCACGCCTCGCGCCAGCCGATGGGCGCAACCCACGATCAGCGGCGCGCCGAGATGCGCGGCCAGATCGCCTGCGGCACGCGGCGTGAATGCAGGCCGGCCGAAGAAGGGCACGAAGTGGCCTGCCACGCGCGTGTCCTGATCGATGAGCAGCCCGAGCACTCCGCGCTGGTCGCGCAGGAAGCGGAGCAACTCGCGGGCGGAAAGAGGCGCGCCTCGCCAGAAGACGCGCACGCCCGACTGCAAGCGGCTCTTTTCCAGAAACCGGGTGATGCGCGGGTCGTGCGCTTCCTTCGCCACGGTGCCGCAGGGCAGGCCGAGGGCCGCGATGCGGCGGGCAAACAGCTCCCATGCCCCGATGTGGCCGGTGACCACCACCACGCCCTTGCCCTGGGCGTGGGCCTTGCGCAGCAGCATCTCGTCCTCGGGCGAGAGCTCCACGGCGCGCTCGATGTCGAGGCGGTCGGCGCGCACGGACTCCAGGGCCGAGAGCGCCAGGTTGGCGAAGCTCTCCTTGCCGATGCGCGCCCGCTCTGCCCGGCTCTTCTCGGGAAAAGCGATGGCGAGGTGCTCCTGCGAAAGCCTGCGCTGCCTCGGCACCAGGTACCAGGCGAGCCGGCCGAGGGCCGCGCCGGTCCACAGCGGCAAGACGCGCAAGAGCGGCAAAGCGAGAAAGAGCGCGCGCACGCGGAGCTCCCGCCGCACCCGCTTGCGCAACGGAACGCTCATGCCTGCGGCGCCGGCACCTGCTCCTCCTCGGCGGGCGGCCAGCCGCCGTTGGCCGCGAGGAGCAGCTCGCACAGCTCCCGCACCGCGCCGCGGCCCGCGGGCCTTCGCGACACCCAGCGGACCTCCTTCACCACCTCCGGCGCGGCATCGGCGGGGGCGCAGGAGAGCGCCACCTTGCGCAGGGCGGGCAGGTCGTTCACGTCGTCGCCCATGTAGGCCATCTCCCCGAGCGGCACCTCGAGGTCGCGGGAGATCTGCTCGATGGCCTTCCCCTTCGCGCGGCTCTGCCCGACCACGTGGCCGATGGACAGCTCGCGGCAGCGCTGCTCCACCAGGTCGGCGCGCCGGCCGGTGAGCACGGCCAGCTTCACCTTCGCATGCAGCGTGAGCAGGCGCAGGCCGTGGCCGTCCCGCACGTCGAAGGCCTTGAGCGCCTCGCCGGAGGCGCCGTAATAGAGGCGGCCGTCGGTGAGCGTGCCGTCCACGTCGAGCACCAAGAGGCGGATGCGCCGGAGCAGCGCCGGCGGCGGCTTCTGCGGCTTCCTCGGCACCGGGCGCTTCTACCACGGAGAGCGCGAGCCGGACGGCGGCGAGCGGCATCGGAGGATGCGTGAACGCTCCAGTGCAGGCGCGACAGAGGGCGGCCGGGGCGCTCGGGGTGGGCGCCGCCATCCTCTACGTCTTCCTCTGGGCGTCCGCCTTCGTCCCCAGCCGCATCCTCGCGCACTCCGCCCCGCCGCTGACCATCCTTTTCATCCGTTTTCTCCTGGCAGGCGGCATCCTCTTCGCCGGCGCGCGGCTCGCCGGCCTCAACCTGCCCCGCGACGGCGCCACCTGGGTGCGCCTGCTCCTGCTGGGAACGCTGGGCAACGCGCTCTACCTGGGCCTGAACTACGAGGCGCTCCGGCACCTCTCCGCGGGCATGGGATCCATCGTCGCCAGCACGAACCCGCTCATCCTGGCGCTGCTCGCGCCCTGGCTGTTGCGGGAGCCGCTGACGAAGCGAAAGCTCACCGGCCTGCTCCTCGGCTTCTTTGGCGTGGTGCTGGCCATGCGCACGCGCGCCTCCACGCAGGAGGCGCGGCCCATCGACGTGCTCACCTCCGCCGCGGGCGTCCTCTCCTTCGTCTTCTCGAACATCCTCTACAAGCGCATGCGCCTGCGGCCGCACCCGGTGGTGCTGAACGCGGCGCAGCTCTTCCTCGCCGGGGTGGTGCTGGTCCCCGCGGCGTTGTTCTTCGAGGGGCCGCCGCGGGTGAACTGGACGCCGCCGGTGGTGGCGAGCCTCGCGTTCCTGGTGGTGGTGCTGAGCATCGGCGCGTCCATGCTCTGGTTCTGGATCCTGCACCACGGCGAGGCGAGCCGCGTCAGCGCCTACTTCTTCCTCACGCCGGTGTTCGGCCTGCTCCTCGGCGCGGCGCTTCTGGGCGAGCCGCTCGCGCCGCTCGACATCGTGGCCCTCGGCGTCATCGCCCTGGGCCTCTGGCTGGCAACCCGGGTCTAGCCTTCGAGGGCGCGGCGGATCCTGAGCACGTCGGCGAGGAGCGCGTCCCACATGGGGAAGGTCAGCGAGTTGGGGCCGTCGGAGAGCGCGCGGTCGGGGTCCTCGTGCACCTCGCAGAAGAGCGCGTCGATTCCCACCGCCGCGGCAGCCCGCGCCAGCACCGGCGCCAGCGTGCGGTCGCCGCCGGTGGCATCGCCCTTCGATCCGGGCCGCTGCACCGAATGGGTGGCGTCGAAGCAGACCGGCGCGAACCGGCGCATGGCGACGAGCCCGCGCATGTCCACCACCAGCTCGTGATAGCCGAACGACGCTCCCCGCTCGGTGAGGAGGATGCTTTCGCAGCCCGCCTCGCGCAGCTTGTCGGCCACGTTCTTCATGTCCTCGGGCGCGAGGAACTGGCCCTTCTTCACGTTGACGGCGCGGCCGGTGCGCGCGGCGGCGACCAGCAGGTCCGTCTGCCTGCAGAGGAAGGCGGGGATCTGCAGCACGTCCACCACCTCCGCGGCCGGAGCGCACTGCTCCTGCGCATGCACGTCGGTGAGCACGGGCAGGCCGGTCTCGCGCCTGACGCGCCCGAGGATGCGCAGCCCCTCGGCGAGACCCGGGCCGCGGAAGCTCTTGCCCGAGGTGCGGTTCGCCTTGTCGAAGCTGCACTTGAACACGGCGGCCACCCCGTGCTTCTGAGCGATCTCCGCCACCCGCCGCGCGTGGCGCAGCGCGATCTCCTCGCCCTCGATCACGCAGGGCCCGGCGATCGCCACCAGCTCGCCGCCGCCGAACTTCATGCCTTGGCCATGGGCGTGCCGGCAGGCACCACGATCTCCGGCGCGGAGGTGCCGTGCACCGGCGGCGGCACCGACATGCCCTTGCGCGCCCGCTGCTCCAGCGCCGCCCGCACGAATCCGGAGAAGAGCGGGTGCGGCTGGAAGGGCTTGGACTGGAACTCCGGGTGGTACTGGCAGCCGACGAAGTAGGGGTGGCCGCTCAGCTCGATCACCTCCACCAGCCCGAGCTGCTCGTTCACGCCGGAGGCGACCATCCCCCGCTCTTCCAGCTGGCCGCGGTAGGCGTTGTTGATCTCGTAGCGGTGGCGGTGCCGCTCGCTGATCTCCTGCCTGCCGTAGAGGCGCGAGGCGAGCGAGCCGGGC
>DATDMU010000236.1:0-10045 GCA_036518615.1 Myxococcales bacterium | reverse complement strand
CACCCTGCCCGTCGCGGTGGGGAACTTCCGGTCGGCATAGAGGATCTTCGGAGCAAGCGCGCTGCGCTGCACGCCGTCGGACTCGAGCTGCGCCACGGTGAAGCCCGCGTCCTTGCGCAGGATGCGCTCCTTCCACTCGCGCGCCGAGCCGTCGAGCACGCCTTCGAGCCCCACCCGCCCGGAGAGCGCCTGGAGGATCTGCAGGTCGGTGCGCACGCCCGGGGGCGGCGGCACCACCGGCCGCGACACGCCGACATGATGGTTGCCGTAGGCGCCGAGCAGATCGTCGTCCTCCAGAAGCGTCGTCGTGGGCAGCACCAGCGTGGCGGCGCGCGTGGTGTCGGTGGGCCAGGAGTCCACCACGCAGACGAACTCCCGCGAGCGGAGCGCGCGGTCGGTGGTGGCGGACTCGGGCAGCATGGCCACGGGATTGCCCGCGGTGATCCAGATCGCCCGGATGGGCGGGTCGGATGCGGCGAGCACCTCGGGCCCGAAGAGCGGCTCGAGGACCGTGCGCGGCGCGGCCGCGATGCCCTTGATGAACGAGTGGTCGAAGGTCTTGCGCCGCTTGAAGTAGTAGGAGACGCCGCCGCCCGCGACTCCCAGGTTGCCGCTGATGGCTCCCAGCGCGTCGAGGGCGCGGACGATGGCGCCGCCGTTGATGCGCCGGGCCATGCCCCAGCCCACCAGGATGGCGGTGGGGCCCTCGTGCAGGCGCCGGGCGATGTCCTCCGCGGCGGCCGGCGGGACGTCGGCGTCCTCGCACCAGCCCGTGACCGGGTGCTGGAAGGCCAGCGCGCGAAACTCCGACACGTTGTCGCAGTACTTCTCGAAGCCAGGTTCGGTCCAGCCGCGCTCGAAGAGCAGCCGCGCCGCCGCCATCGCCAGCGAGAAGTCGGAACCCGGCCGCGGCTGCACGTACGCGTCGCAGAGCCGCGCCGTCTTGTGCCAGACCGGATCGATCAGGAGCTTGGAGGCGCGCGACTCCTTCAGGATGGGCACGAGGTGCGGCGAGGAGATGACCGGGTTCTTGCCCCAGACGATGACGTTGCGCGAGTTGCGGAGGTCGAAGATGTCGTGGGCGTCCTCCTCGCCGAAGTCGAGCATCTGCGCTTCGTCGCCCGCGCCCGAGCAGATGTCGCCGCGCTTGGTGGTGGTGGGCCCGAACTTCTCGAAGAAGAAGTCGGAGAGGTGCTTGAGCGCGCCCAGCGATCCGCCGCTGCGGTAATGGAAGATGGCCGCGGGCCCCGACTCGGCGCGGATGCGGAGCAGCTCGCGCGCGGCGAAGTCCAGGGCCTCGTCCCAGGACACCGGCTTGCCGTGGAGCAGCGGCGTGGTGAGCCGCTCCGGGTGGTACTGCAGCGGAAGGAAGTTGTTGGTGCGCCAGCAGGGGAAGCCCTGCGTGACGGGATGCGACGGATCGCCGCCCAGCTCGACGACGCGGCCTCCTTCGACGTGCGCCACGATGGCGCAGGCGTCCGGGCAGTCGCGGTTGCAGACGGTCTTGCGCATCTCTCGGGTCGGGGAAGCCATGCGTTTCCGCATTCTACCGGATGCCGCGGCGGGCGCCCGTGTCTTACCTTCCCGACGAGAAAGGGGGCGCCGGATGGTGCAGATGACGAGCGGGCAAGCGCTCGCAAGCCCGATGCCGCCGGGCCCGCGCGAGTTGCGCCCGCGGCCGGTCCGGGAGCGCCGGCCGCAGCGGGCGAAGCTGGCGCTGGCGCACGGCGCGTATCTCGTCGCGGCGGGCCTGTGGCCAGTGCTGCACCTCCGCTCTTTCGCCAGCGTCACCGGACCCAAGCCCGAAGGCTGGCTGACCAAGGGCGTGGGCGTGTGCTGGGCCAACCTCGGTGCGGCGCTGCTCGCCGCCGGCGCCCGCGGCAAGGTCGCGCAGGAGCTGAGGCTCGCCGCCGGCACCACCGCGCTCAGCTTCGCGGCGATGGACTTCTGGTACGCGGGCCCGCGGCGGCGCATCTCGCCCGTGTACCTGGTCAACGGCCTCGTCGAGCTGGGCTTCGCCGCGGCGTGGGCCGCATCGGAGTGGCGCGAGCGAAGCGCCTCGCGCCGCCGCCCCGAGGCCGCCTTCGCGTAGGCAGTTGAGTTGCACCGCGCATGCGTTATAATCGCGTTATAACGCGGGGCACGGTCATGCTGAAGAAGCTCACCCCCATCGGCAACAGCAAGGGCATCATCCTCGATCGCACCCTCTTGCAGATCCTCGATCTGCCCGACGACGCGACGCACGTCGAGCTGAAGGTGCAGGACGGGCGCGTGGTGCTCGAGCGACCCGCAGCTCACCGGGAGCGCGTCCGCGAGCTATCGAAGAGGATGCTCCGCGTGCACAGGCGCGCCTTCAAGCGGCTCGCTGATTCGTGACCGATCCGCTACTCAGGGAGATCGTGCAGGTCGCTTGACCACGTCCCGCGCCAGCCGGCATTGCGGAGGGCTCTCGCAGCGCACCACGAACACCGCTCCGCCCTTCGCGGCGTAGATGTCCTGGCAGCCTTCCACCAGCCGCGAGGGGCGCAGGCGGAAGTCGATGCCGCCGCGCAGCCACTCCGCCCAGGAGACGTGCCCGTCGCAGTCCAGATCGCGAAAGGCCTCCGGCACCTCTCCCTCGCGCGCGAGCTGCACCGCGCGGACGCCGCTGAGGCCGAAGAGCAGCACCGGTCCGCCGAGGATGATCAGCGCCACCCAGCGCGGCTTCATCAGCTCTCGACGCGGTAGTTGGGCGCTTCCTGCGTCACCTGCACGTCGTGGACGTGGCTCTCGCGCAGGCCCGCCGCGGTGATGCGGACGAACTTGGCCCGGGTGCGCAGCTCGTCGATGCTCCTGCAGCCGGTGTAGCCCATGCCGCTGCGCAGGCCGCCGACGAGCTGGAAGACGTTCATCGAGATGGGGCCCTTGTAGGGGACGCGCCCCTCGATTCCCTCGGGCACCAGCTTGAGATCCTCGGCCTCTTCCTGGAAGTAGCGGTCCTTGGAGCCCTTCTTCATGGCGCCCAAAGACCCCATGCCGCGGTAGGCCTTGTAGCTGCGGCCCTGGAAGAGGATCACGTCGCCCGGCGCCTCCTCGGTGCCGGCGAAGAGCGAGCCGATCATCACCGTGTGCGCGCCCGCGGCCAGCGCCTTCACGATGTCGCCGGAGTACTTGATGCCGCCGTCCGAGATGCAGGGCACGCCGAACTTCGCGGTGGCCCGCACGCAGTTGTCGATGGCGGTGATCTGCGGCACGCCCACTCCGGCCACCACCCGCGTGGTGCAGATGGAGCCGGGGCCGATGCCCACCTTCACCGCGTCGGCGCCGGCCTCGCAGAGCGCCGCGGCGGCCTCGCCCACCGCCACGTTGCCGGCCACGATCTCGATGCCCCTGAAGTTGCGCTTCAGCTCGCGCACCGAGTCGATCACGCTGCGCGAATGGCCGTGCGCGGTGTCCACGGCGATCACGTCTGCTCCGGCCGCGAGCAGCGCATGCACCCGCTCGTCGCGGTCCGGCCCCACTCCCACCGCGGCGCCCACCAGCAGGCGGCCCTTGCCGTCCTTGGCCGCCGCCGGGTGCGCCTGCGTCTTCTCGATGTCCTTGATGGTGATGAGGCCGACCAGCTGGTACCGGTCGTCCACCACCAGGAGCTTTTCGATGCGGTTCCGGTGCAGGAGCTCCTTGGCCTCGTCCTGGGAGATGCCCTCGCGGCAGGTGATCAGCTCGCGGGTCATCACCGCCTCGACCTTCTGATCGAGGTTCCGCTCGAAGCGCAGGTCGCGGTTGGTGAGGATGCCCACCAGCCGGCCGTTCTTCGTCACCGGGATGCCGCTGATCTCGTGCTGGCGCATCAGCGCGACGGCGCGGTGGACGGGCGCGTCGGGCTCGATGGTGACGGGATCCACCACCATGCCGCTCTCGTACTTCTTGACCTTGGTGACCTCCAGCGCCTGCTGCTGGATGGTGAGGTTCTTGTGCACGAAGCCGAGGCCGCCCTCCTGCGCCATGGCGATGGCGGTGCGCGCCTCGGTCACGGTGTCCATGGCGGCGCTGACGATGGGGATGCCCAGGCGCAGGTTCCGGGTGAGCTGGGCGCCCACATCCACCTGCCGCGGCACCACGTCGCTCTCCGCGGGGAGGAGGAGAACGTCGTCAAAGGTGAGAGCAAGCGGCACGTTGGGATCGATCATCGCGTAGCTCCCCGGTACTCCCGGTAAGCGAGCGAGTGTAGCCGCCGGAAAACGATGCGGCAATGCTGGATTTGTTTGGGCGCCAACGGCCGCGTGTACGAAAATCCCCGTGTGTCCGACAGCCCCGGAAAAGCACCCCCGCCGCCGCCCGCCAACGGCAAGCGCCCGTCCATCGGGCTGCAGGTCAAATTGCCCTGCGCCACGCAGGACGAGCTGAAGTCGCGCTACGGAAGCGAGCTGCGCGAGAGCGGCTTCTTCATCCGCACCCGCTCGCCACGGCCGGTGGAAACGCTGGTCCGCCTCGAGGCCCAGCTCGCCTCCGGACAGCCCGGCTTCCGAGCGGCCTGCGTGGTGGTGGAATCCACCGACGCCGGGATGCGGCTGAAGCTGCTCGGCGTGGACGAGGCGGGTCGCGCCCTGATCGAGTCGCTCGGCGGGACGCCTCCGGCGCTGCTCAGGTCGGCCGCGCCCGCTGCTCCGGCGACGGCGGGCGAGGGCGCGCCTCCGCGGACCGCCGCCGCGCCGCCTCCGCCGGCCGAACCTTTGCAGAAACCCGCTGCGAGAGCCGACGCCGCCGCCGGGCCGGTCATCGGCATCGATCTCGGCACCACCAACTCGGCCGCCGCGGTCGTGCGCCACGGCAAGCCCTTCGTCATCCCCTCGCGCGAGGGCTACAACACCATCCCCTCCATCGTCGCGGTCAACGACAAGGGCAAGGTCATCGTGGGCCACCCCGCCAAGGGGCAGCTCCTCATCAACCCGACCCGGACCGTGTACGGCGCGAAGCGGCTGGTGGGGCGGCAGTTCGGCTCGCCCGTGGTGCGCGACCTGATCGGCCGCTTCCCCTACAAGATCGTGGCCGGGGCGCGCGGCGAGGCCGCCGTGCAGCTCGGAGATCGGCAGCTCTCGCTCCAGGAGGTCTCCGCGCTGGTGCTCACCGAGGTGAAGGAGATCGCGCAGCAGTACCTCAAGGCGCAGGTCTCGCGCGCGGTGATCACCGTGCCCGCCTACTACAACGACAACCAGCGGCAGGCGGTGCGCGAGGCCGGCGAGCTCGCGGGCCTGCGCGTCGAGCGCATCCTCAACGAGCCCACCGCGGCGGCGCTGGCCTTCGCGCATGGCCGCAAGCTGGACAGCAGGATCCTGGTCTACGACCTGGGCGGAGGCACCTTCGACGCGAGCGTGCTCGAGCTGCGGGGCAACGTCTACGAGGTGGTCTCCGTCGGGGGCGACACGTTCCTGGGCGGCGTGGATTTCGACAAGGCGGTGGTCGACCATCTCCTCGCCAGGTTCAAGGAGCAGCACGGCATCGACTTCCCCGGCGACCGGGTGGCGCTGCAGCGGGTCACCGACGCGGCGGAACGGGCCAAGATCGCGCTCAGCGAGCAGATGGAAGTGAAGGTGAAGGTCCCCTTCGTGGCGCTGGTGGACGGCAAGCCCTTCGACCTCGACGCCACCCTGACGCGCCCGGAGCTGGTCAAGCTGACCGGACACCTCATCAACCGCACCCTGGCGGTGTGCGCCGAGCTGCTCGCGGCCTGCGGTCTCAAGCCGGGCGACGTGGAGGACGTGCTCCTGGTGGGCGGCCAGAGCCGCATGCCGCTGGTCCGCGAGAAGGTCCGCCAGCTCTTCGGCAAGGAACCCTCGAAGGCGGTGCACCCCGACGAGGCGGTGGCGATGGGCGCGGCGGTGCTGGCGCACTCCTTCGAGGCACCCACCGGCGAGGGCGTGGTGCTGGTGGACGTGCTGCCGATGAGCATCGGCGTGGGATTGCCCGGCGGGCGCTTCAAGAAGATCGTCGATCGGAATACGGCGCTGCCCTTCCGCAAGGTGATGAACCTCGCCACCACCCGCGACGACCAGGAGTCGCTGGAGATCGTCGTCTTCCAGGGCGAGAGCGACGTCGCCCAGGAGAACGAGTACCTGGGAACGCTGCTCGTCGCCGGCCTGGAGAAGGCGCCGCGCGGCTCCGAGCCGTTCGAGATCGAGTTCTCGCTCTCGCCCGAGGCCCTGCTCACGCTGACGGCGCAGAGCCAGAAGACCGGCCGCACCCTGACCGCGACCTTCTCGACCAGGGACACGCCGGAGCAGGTGAAGAAGCGCCTCGCCGACCCCAACGCGCCGGCACCCGCGCAAAAGCCCGGCTGGTTCAAGCGCCTCTTCGGCGGCAAGGAAGACCGAATCTAGGTCTAGGACCTTCGCGCCCTGGCGGACCGCTCGATGCCGCCCTTGATGGTGTGGAGCGGAACCGCGGGCGGCGTGCTCAGCGGCAGCCCCCGGCGCCTGCGCGAGCGCCGCCGCAGCGCCGCCACCGCGAGGTAGAGGACCACGATGCCGGCGATCACCGAGATGGTGGCCACCTGCGCCTGCGCCGACCACGCCCAGACCTTGTTGAGCATGCGGTGCTTGCGCGCCCACCAGCCCAGGTACACCCAGGCAGGGGCAGACACGCAGGCTGCGAGGCCGTCGAAGGTGATGAACTTCCAGTAGGGCACGCCGGTGAGACCGGCGACGAAGTACGTCACCGCGCGCAGCCCCGGCACGAACCGCGCCGCCATGATGAACTTCGCGCCGTGGCGCTCGAAGGCGGAGATGGTGCGCTGCACGCGCTCGCCGGGGATGTGCCGGCCCAGCCGCGTCTCCAGCAGCTTCTCGCCGTAGACCTGGCCGGCCCGGAAGATGATGCTGTCTCCGATGAGGATGCCGGCGAGGCCGGTGAACATCATCAGCGGCAGGGAGCCGCCCCGCCCCACCAGCCACCCGCCGGTGATCAGCGGCACGTCCTCGGGGAGCGGCACGCCCAGACCACATGTAATCAGGACGAAAAGCACGCCGATGTAGGCGGCGGGCCCGCGGAAGTTCATCAGGAAATGGAAGAGCCAGTCCTTCAGAAGCGCTCCGCGGCGTTTGGACCTCGCCTCAAGCTATGCGTATCCCTGAACAGGCGGCAAGTCAGCGGCCTTCCGGCTGCTGCTTCGACACCTCGGCAGCCAGGAACTCGCGCAGGGGCCCCCTGGCCTCCCGCAGCCGCTCCGCGAGGTCCTGCGCAAGGCACAGCGTCAGCTTCAGCGCGGTGCGGGGATGGGCCTTCTTGAGCTCTTCGAACGCGCCGCGGGACAACTCGAGGAGGTCGACGTCGTCCACCGCCACCGCCGACAGCACGCGCTCGCCGTCCACGAGGAGCGAGAGGCCGCCCAGGCAATCGCCTGCAGTCACTTCGCCGATGGGCGCGCCGCCGTCGGTGGGCATGAGCTGCAGCGTGCCCCGCACCACGAAGGCCAGCGCGTCGGACGCCTGGCCGGAGCGGAAGGCATACTCCCCCGGGCCCACCGTCCGCTCGACGGTGGAGTCGGCCAGGATCTTGAGCCCCACGTCGGTGAAGTCGCGCAGGAGCGCCGCGCTGCGGAGCACCGCGGATCTGTCCATCGAGCCCCCCTTCAGCGGTGCTCCCTGCACAGCCGGATGTAGTTCTCCACGCCTTCCTGCACGTGGCGCTTCTCCTCGTCGGTGAGCGGCCGCTTGACGCGCGCGGGGGATCCCAGCGCGAGGACGCCGGGCGGAATCCGGGTGCCGGGCGTGACCAGGCTGCCCGCGCCGATCATCGAGTCGTCGCCGACCTCCGCGCCGTTGAGCACGATGCTGCCGATGCCGATCAGCGCGCGGTGCCCGATGCGGCAGCCGTGCAGGACCACGCTGTGGCCGACCGTGACGCGGTCGCCCACCACGGTTTCGAACCCGCTGGAGTCGACGTGGATGACGGTGTTGTCCTGGATGCTGGTCTCGTCGCCGATGCGGATCTTCTCCACGTCGCCGCGCAGCACCGCGCCGTACCAGATGCTGCTGCGGGCGCCGATGATCACATCTCCGATGACCGAGGCGGTCTCCGCAACGAAGGCGCCTTCGCCGAGGAGCGGCCTCTTGGCGCCGAAGGGCCGGATCACGCCTTCTCCCGCGCGCCCGCGCCGGGGGGCACGCCGCCCTCGCCCGAAGACGCGGGCGCCGCGGCCACCTTGCGCATCCGCTCCGCCTCCCCGCTGTTCACCCGCTCCAGCGCGTCGGCGAGCGCGTTGGCCTCGTGCGAGAGCATGTCGAGGCTGCGGCGCAGGCCCGCCCCGGCCACGTCCACGCTGGAGGAGTCCGCGGAGCGCATCCGCACCACCTGCGTATAGAGGCTCTCCAGCGTGTAGGAGATGCGGGTGTGCTCGGCATCGAACCGGGCCGCGGCGCGCACCAACTCGGCCCGCTGCTCGCGCTGCGCGTCGAGGGCGGCCAGCGCGGAGGCGAGCCGCATGCGCGTCACCTCGTCCACCTCGACCTCGACGCGCTTCTGCAGGGCATCGTGCTCGCGCAGGAGGCGCTCGTCCTCCTGCGGCGAGAGGAACTTGCGCAGCTCGCGCTCGCGGCGCGTGAGGTCGCGGCAGGTGGCGCGCAGCGACGCCACCGTCTCCTCCGGCTTGATGAAGATGTCCTTCACCGACTCGGGGGCGGTCTTCAGCTCGGCGAGGATGCGGTCGCAGATGGAGTCGACGCGGACGTCGCGCGGGTCCTGCTGGGCCATGGCCCCCCGCGCCTGCGCGCCCGGTCCCGCAAACGGCGGCTGCGAGCCGCCGCCGAAGCCCCTTCCGGATACGCCGAGCGAGCCGAACCGCTGCGCGCGCTGCTGCTCCGCGGTGGGCGCGCCGACGGTCGGGGCGGTGCTGGTGCGCAGCGGCGCCGGCTCGGTGATGGCAGGGCGCGTCACCCCGGTGTGGCGGGCGATGACGCGGGTGCCGCGCGAGCCCAGGCCCGCCGCAGGGAAGATCAGCCACCAGAGAAAGGGCAGGGACGAGAGCGCGACGATGAAGAGCACGATGGCGCCGAGCAGCCAGACGTAACCTTCGAAGAGGCTGGCGTTGGCGATCTTCGCCTCCCGCTCGGCCTTGCGGCGCAGCTTCCGCTCGAGCCGCCGCTGCCACCGCTCGCGCCCCCAGTCCGGATAGGCGGAGCGCAGGTTCTCGGTCCACTCGCGCACCATCTGGTCCTGCTGCGTGCTGCCCCGCGCGATGGCCTCCTGCGCGCGGCGCAGCGAGGCCTGCAGCTGCTCCTGCCAGTCGTTGGCGTCGCGATAGCCCATTTCCGTCAGCGGATTCGTAGCATGACTGGGGGACAGGCGCACTGAAACGGCCTCCCCGCGGCTCCCGCCGCCAATCAGGGCATCAGCTCCGCCGCAACCCGCGCGAGATCGTCGAGCGAGCGCACGCTCTCCACCCGGTGGCAGTAGCGTGCGAACAGCGGCATCTCGCTGTCGCCGAAGCCCCAGGAATGCCGCTCCTCGGGGCAGAGCCAGACCAGGCGGCGGCACTTGCGCTTCACCTCGCCCAGCACCCAGGCGTTGGGTGGGTTGTAGTTGCTGCGGCCGTCGCCGATGACGATGACGGTGGTGCGGCGGGTCACCGAGCCCAGCCAGGTGGAGTGGAAGAGCTTGAGCGCGTGGCCATAGTTGGAGTTGGCGGCGAGGTTGATGACCCGCCCCGCCGTCGCCAGGTCCACCGCGGTGCTCACGTCCGTCTTCCTGAAGAGGTGGGTGACCTCGCCGATGTCGCTGACGAAGACGAAGCTGCGCACGCGCGCGTACAGCTCCTGCAGCGTGTAGACGAACTGCAGCATCACCCGCGAGACGTTGCGGACCGAGTCGCTCACGTCGCAGAGCACCAGCACCTCCGGACGCTCCGGACGGCGCGCGCGGAACACCAGCTTGTACGGATCGCCGCCGGTGGAGAGGTTCTTGCGCAGCGTGCGGCGGACGCTGAGCTGCCCGCGGCGGCGCGCCTTGCGGCGACGCGAGAGGCGCGTCTTGAGGCGCTCGGCCAGCCGCCGCACCACCGCGCGCATCCGCT
>DATDMU010000235.1:0-19324 GCA_036518615.1 Myxococcales bacterium | reverse complement strand
ATGCCGATGGAGAAGATGAGCGCGAAGAGGGTGACGCGATTGAGCGTGTAGCCCATCAGATACGTGGAGAGCAGGGTGAGCGAGAGCGTCACCGGCACCGCCACGCCCACGACCAATGCCGCGCGCACGCCCATGGCCACGCCGATCAGCGCGATGACCGAGAGCGTGGCGATCATGAGGTGCTGGATCAGCTCGGACGACTTCTCGCCTGCGGTCTCGCCATAGTCGCGGGTGACGGTGACGTCGATGCCGCGGGGAATGAGGCCGCCGCGCAGCGAGTCGATGCGCTCCTCGACCTTCTTCGCCAGCGCGGTGGCGTTCGCTCCCGGCCGCTTGGAGAGCGCGAGCGCGACGGCAGGTTGGAACGACGGGTCCGCGCGCGAGGCGAAGAGCACCACCGCCGGCTCCGGCTCGGGGCCGTCGACGACGCGGGCCACGTCGCGCAGGTAGATGGGCCGGCCGTCGCGGACCGTCACCACCAGGGACTCGAGGTCTTTCGCGGAGAGGACGAAGCCCGCCGCCTCGAGCTCCACGCGGCGGCCGCCGTCCACCAGCGCGCCGGCGGGGAGCTGCGCCTCGGCCTGCTGCAGCGCCAGGGGCAGCTCCGCCACCGACAGCCCGTACGAGCGCAGCCGCGACGCGTCCGGCTCGATGCGCACCTGCCGCCGCGCTCCGCCCAGCACCCGCACCTGCGCGGTGTCGGGCACGTCGGCGAGCTGGCGCGCGACTTCCTCTCCCAGCGTCCGCAGCGCGCCCGCGGGCATGTCCTTGCCGTGGAGCGCGAGGGTGAGGAAGGGCACGTCGTCGATGGTCAGGAGCCGCACCAGCGGCTTCTGCGCGCCGGAAGGGAGCAGCTCCGGATGCGCGTCGATCTCCTGGCGCACCTTCACCAGGCTCTGCTCGAGCGGCTCGTTCACCTTGAAGCGCACCGTCAGCATCGCCGCGCCGGGGCGGGCGGTGCCGTACAGGTACTCCACGCCGCTCAGGCCCCAGAGCCGCCGCTCCAGCGGCGTGAGGATCTGGCTCTCCACCTCGCGCGGCGTGGCGCCGGGGAGGGGAACCATCACGTCCACCATCGGCACGACGATCTGCGGCTCCTCCTCGCGCGGAGTGAGCGCGACCGCGAAGACGCCGAGGAGGATGGCTGCCAGCGCGGAGAGCGGCGTGAGCTTGCTGGCCAGAAAGCCCTTCGCCAGCCGCCCGGCGATGCCGAAGCGGGCGTGCTGCAGATCGGTCACGGCTGCACCTGCACGGGCTGGCCGTCGCGCAGGCCGCCGGGGTCGACCACGAACCGCTCGCCCTGGGCGAGACCTGCGCGCACGCGGACGCGGCCCGCGTCTTCCTCTGCGAGCGAGAGCCAGCGCAGCGTGGCGACGCCGCCCTCGGGAACGAACACGCCGGCGAGGTCTCCTCGCCGCACCACGGCGGAGAGGGGAACCCACAGGCCCGCCGCGGCCTTCTGCTCGGGGAGGAGCAACCGCGCGAACGCTCCGGTGAGAAGGCCGGGCGGAGCGGTGCGTACGCGGGCGCGCAGGCCGCTGCGGTGCGAGACGGGATCGCCACCGGGCACGAGCGCGGTGATCTCCGCTTCTCCCCGCCCCGATTCCGTCTCGAAAGCGACCCGCGCGCCCAGAGCCAGGCCGCGGGTCTCCTCCGGCGAGAGCGACGCCTGCACCTCCAGCCCGCCGCCGTCCAGCTCGTAGAGCGGCGCGCCCGGGCCCACCAGGTCGCCCGCGGAGATGCGCCGCGCCTGCACCACCGCGGCGAAGGGGGCGCGGATGCGGGTATAGGCGAGCTGCGCCTCGACGCCGCGCACCGCGCTCTGCGCCTGGGCGCGCAGGGTCTGCGCCTGCTCCAGCTCGGCGGTGGTGGCGGCGCGCTCCGCGAGCAGCGCGGTGATGCGGCGCTCCTGCGAGACGGCGCTGGCGAGCGCGCTCTGCGCGGCGTGGAGCTGGGCGCGGAGGTCGTCGTCCGCGAGCGTGACGAGGAGCTGGCCTTTGGCGACGCGGTCTCCTTCCTCCGCATGGATGCTTCGCACGGCAGCGGCCACGCGGGTGGAGACGGTGGCCCGCTTCGCGGCGACGATGGTGGCGGCCACTGCCCGCGAAGGCGCTGCCGCGTCGGGGGACGAAACGCGGACCTGCACGGGCGGCTGCGCTTTCGCGGGCTCGCCGCGGGCGGCGGCGGCAAGCAGGGTTGCGGCGAGGATCGCCATTGCAGTTGTCATGGCCTGACTCCTTCGACGGGCTGGCCGAGGGCGAGCTGGAGCTGGGCGCGCGCGAGGCGCGCCTCGAGCTGCGACTGGAGCAAGAGCGTGCGCGCGCCGGACAGTCCGGTCTCCGCGTCGAGCACCTCGGTGAGCGGCAAGAGGCCCTGCCGGTGGCGCGCCGCCCGCTGCGTGCGCACCGCCTCGCCGGAGGAGACGGCCTCGCGCGCCGCCTGGATGCGCGCCGTCGCCGCCTCGAGGCTGCGGCGGGCCTCGGTCACCTCGCGCGCGGCGCGCAGCTCCTCCCAGCGGGCAGCGTCTGCGGCGGCGCGGGCGCGGCTCCGGGCAGCCTTCCATTCCGAGCGCGACGCGAGCGAGAGCTGCCAGCGCGCGCCGATCATCGCGGTCGTCCAGACGGTTCCTTCCTCCGGCTTGCGGCGGGCGGTCTCGGCGGAGAGCTGGAGGAACACCTCCGGCAACAGGTTGCCTCCGGCGGCCGAAGCTGCGGCGCCCGCGGCGGTTACGCGCTCGCGGGCAGCGAGGAGATCGGCGCGCTCGCCCGGTGTATCCGCAGCAGCCTCCGCCTCGATGCGCGTGGTCAGCACCGCATCGGCGACGGACTGGCCGGCGAGCAGCGAGAGCGCCGAGCGCGCGGAGCCCAGACGTTGCCGCGCGGCCGAAAGCGCCGCCTCGGACTGGGCGCGAAAGGCCGTTGCGCGCGCCGCGTCCGCATCGAGCATGGCGCCCGCCCTGGCGCGGGCGTGGACGAACGCCTCCGTCTCCCGCGCCTGCGCGAGCTGGTCCTCCGCGAACCGGACGCCCTGGTCGGCGAGCTGCGATCCGAAATACGCCTCCACCACGGCAGCCGCGATCTCCTGCTTCCGGCGCTCCTGATCGTGCGCCGACGCATCCGCCAGGGCCGCGGCGGCGCGCCGGCCGGCGTCGATGCGGCCGCCCGCGTAGAGCGGCTGGGTGAGGGAGGCGGAGAGTCCCCAGCCGTAGATCGCGTCCGGAGCGTTGAGCCGGGCCGGATCGAAGTCGGCCTGCTGGATGCGGCCCTGGTCGAGCTTGAGTCCGAAGGCCGTCATCGGCTCGTCGGTGCGGAGAGCGCGGGCGCCGAGGGTGAGCGCAGGGAAGCGGGCGTCTCCGGCGGCCTGCGCCTCTTCGCGCGCGGCCTTTGCCGCCTCCTCCCCGGCCCGCAGCCCGGGATGCGACGACCAGGAAGCGCGGATGGCATCCGCGAGCGAAAGCTCGGGCGCCGCCCGGGATGCGGCGCTCATCAAGACGAAGAGGAGGAGGGTGCGGAGACTCATCGGCCGTGTGAGCCTGGGGTCCAGGCCGAAGGTTCACAGCGCAAGATTGACGCAGCGGACCCGGATTTCCTGCAGCCGGCGCGGACCGCCGGCGCCCCTGCGGCATCGAACCGCACGCCGTCCCTTCAAGGAGCGGGAGATGAGCGTTTTCCACCCGGGGGAGATCGAAGCGCAGGTCCGCGCCGGCGGCGGCGCAGCGGGCGGGGGCATCCGCGACTTCATGGGTGAGCAGCAGCGAAGCTTCTTCGCCTCGCTGCCGTTCATCGCGGTCGCGTCGCTGGACGGCGGAGGTCCGGTGGCGACGCTGCTCGCCGGAGAGCCGGGCTTCGTCTCCGCCCCCGATGCGCGCACGCTGCGGATCGCGGCGGAGCTGGACCCCGGCGACCCGGCGCATCGCGCGTTGACGGCGGGCGCGCCCGCGGGCCTGCTCGGGATCGATCTCGCGGCAAGGCGGCGCAACCGGGCCAACGGCATCATCGCGCAAGCAGGCGCAGGCGGCCTGGTGCTCGACATCCGGCAGAGCTTCGGAAATTGCCCCAAGTACATCCACCCGCGCGAGGTGCGGCCGGCGCCGGCCGGCCGCGAGAAGACGGAAGCGCTGGCGAAGCTGGACGCCCAAGCTCGCGAAGCCGTCGCCGCCGCGGACACCTTCTTCGTCGCAAGCGCATCGCACGCCGATGTGTCGACGGGAGGAGTGGACGTGTCCCACCGCGGAGGCCCGTCCGGATTCGTCCGCGTGGAGGGAGACGCGCTCGTCATTCCCGACTACGCGGGCAACCGGTACTTCAATACGCTGGGAAACCTGGTCGCCGATCCGCGCGCCGCGCTCCTCTTCGTCGATTTCGACAGCGGCGACTTGCTGCATCTGCAAGGGACGACCGAGATCGTCTGGGACGGACCGCAGGTGAGCGCGGTGCGCGGTGCGGAGCGGCTCTGGCGGCTGCACGTGCTTCGCGGCTTTCGCCGGCGCGGAGCGGTGCCGCTCCGCTGGATGCCGGCGTCTCCCTGATCCTCAGCGCGCCGACTCGAGCAGGAGCACGGTGCGCAGGCGGGCGGGCGCAGTCCTGCGCGGGTCGTTGAGATAGACCTCGATGTGGGGGCCGGCGGGCGTCAGGCCCGCGTCCATCAGCGCCTCCCTCGCAGCGTCGAGGCTCGGCCCTTCCTCGGCGTAGGGGCCCAAGTGGAGGATGCGGCCCATCGGTTGCGCATCGAGGAAGAGGCGGCGGACATGGAGCGCCTCTTCGCTCCCCGCGAGCTTTCCACCCTTGCGGCGCGTCGCGGCTTCGGCAGCGGCGCTGACGTCGTCCGCGGAGATCCGATCCGGCACCCCGAGGCGCACCTGCCAGCGCCAGGTCTCGCGCGGCGCGAACGCGATGGTCTGCGGCGCCGGCTCGGCCCACCAGCGCGCCTCGAGCGGACCGATGCGAAAGTCCGCGCCGCGCGCTTTCTGCGCGAACTTCAGCCCGTAGGCGACGCCGAAGAGCGCGGCCACGCCCTTCTGGAACGCCTCGGCCTCGGGCGGCCCCGCTCCGTCGAGGGCGATGACCGTCCGGGAGGGAACCCGCACCACGTCGGGGAGCGGTACGGCGTCGATCAGGACATCGGGGGTGGGCAGCAGGGCCGCTCGGTGCGCCACCGCGCCCGCAGTGCCGCGAGCCATCTTCTGCATGGCAACCTCCTGGGAAGGAGGCAAGCATTCGACGTGCCGCTACCGCGCGACGGCAGGCAGTTGGCCGGGGCGCAAGGAATGCGCGGCATGCGGGAAGCGCGGCTCTCTCACTTGCCCCGACGCTTGGATGTGCCCGACCCGGCCACCTTCAGTTGCGGCATCGCCCGCAGCGTCGCGCGCATCTCGCGGATGATCTCGTCTTGCTGCTCGCGCGCCACCAGCGCGGCCTCCTCCGCGCGCCGGATCGACTCCGAGCGCGCGCGCGCCTGCTCCGCCATCCCCCGCAGCTTCTCGCTCTGCTCGCGCGCCCGCTCGACGATCTTGCGCAAGTTCTCCGAGGCGCGCCGCTGGAACTCCGCGTTCGACCGCCCTTTCTCCGACTCGATGCGCGAGTTCTCCTGCGCCACCCGGCCAAGCTCGGCTTCCACCCGGCCGCGCTCCATCATCGCGCGGTGCTCTTCCGCCCTGGATGCGCGGAGCCGCCGGGGGGGGCGAGCCGTCTTGCGCTTCATCGCGAAGTCTCCTCTGCGGCCGAAGAGCCGCTGCGCAGCCCTTCTTTTTACCGCTTCGAGGAGTCGCGCGTCACCTTCCGGGCCCGAGCACTGCCTGCAGCGGCGCGGCCCAGTCCGCTCCCAGCTCCAGCGTCTGCGCGCCGGACTCGCGCAGCGCCGCGCGCAACGCGCCGTCGTCCTGCCGGACGGGGCACACCGCCATCACCCCGGCCGCCGCGCAGGCGAGCGCGGCGCCCGGATGCCGGGCCACCGCCGCGAGATGCCCGCTCGCCGAGACGAACCCCTCGATCTCGTGGGCGAGGCGGAGCGCGGTGCCCTCGTCGCCTGCTTCCACGATCAGGACCGCGGGTCGCTCGCGAACCGCGCCGGCTGCATTCTCGCCGGCCGCTCCGACGATGCCCGCGGCCGCCGTCTCGTTGGTGAGGGCGTCGATGAGGATGAACGCGCCGGTGGCGCGGTTCTGCGCGTAAGGGTCGCAGATCACCGGCCGCGCGCAGCGGACGACGATGCGGCCGATGTCGTTGAGGGCGAGACCCGGGGCGGGGGCCTCCTCGAGCGTCTCCAGATCGAGGAGCGACCGCACCTCGGCGACTCGCGCCGGCACCGTGCGGGTGGTGTGCTTCACCAGGTATGCGCGCGAAAGGTCGAGCGGCCGTTCGGACAGCCATACGGCGGTCGCGTCGAGGCGATCTCGCACCGAAGGCGCGGTGGCCGGATGGCAGAGCAGATCTCCTCGCGCCGCGTCCACCTCGTCGGCGAGGCGCAGCGTAACCGACATGGGCGCGGTCGCGCGCAGGAGCGGCCCTTCGAAGGAATCGATGCCGGCGATGGTGGTGCGGGTGCCCGAGGGGAGCACGGCGACTTCGTCGCCCACGGATACCGCGCCGGACGCGATCTGGCCTGCGAGCCCGCGGTAGTCGAGGTGCGGGCGGAGCGCGAGCTGCACCGGAAAGCGGAAGGGCGCGCCCGCCTCCTCGCGCGGACCGCCCACGCTCTCGAGGAAGTGCAGGATGGTCCCGCCCTGGTGCCAGGGAGTGCGCGCGCTGGAGGTGGCGACGTTGTCGCCGAGCCGGGCGCTGACGGGAAAGAAGCGCAGCTCCTCGAAGCCGAGCGGATCGGCGAAGCGGCGCAGGTCGGCGCAGAGCCGGCGGAAGACACCCTCGTCGAACCCCACCAGGTCCATCTTGTTCACCGCCACCGCGAGCTTGCGGATGCCGAGCAGCGCCGCGATGGCGGCATGCCGGCGCGTCTGCGGCAGGACCCCGAGGCGCGCGTCGAGCAGGATGATGGCGGCATCGGCGGTGGAGGCGCCCGTGGCCATGTTGCGAGTGTACTGCGCGTGTCCGGGGGTGTCGGCGAGGATGAACTTGCGCCGCTCGGTCTCGAAGAAGCGGTAGGCCACGTCGATGGTGATGCCCTGCTCGCGCTCGGCCTTGAGCCCGTCGGTGAAGAGCGAGAAGTCGACCGCGTCGCCGTTGCGGGTGGCGCGGCGGACCTGCGCGATCTGGTCTTCGTAGAGTGCGCCGGTCTCGTAGAGGAGCCGGCCGATGAGGGTGGACTTGCCGTCGTCCACCGAGCCGATGATCACCAGCCGCACCAGCTCCTTGCCGGCGCGGAGCAGGAGCTGCTCGTCGATCTCGCGAAGCGCCGCCTCCATCAGAAGTACCCCTCGCGCTTCTTGGTCTCCATCGAGCCTTCCTCGTCGTGATCGATGAGCCGCCCCTGCCGCTCGGAGTGACGGCTGGCCACCATCTCGCGCAGGATGTCCTGTACGCTGGCCGCGTCGGACTCGATGGCGCCGCTGAGCGGATAGCAGCCCAGGGTGCGGAAGCGCACGCGCAAGGGCCGGAGCTGCTCGCCGGGCCTGAAGCGGAAGCGCTCGTCGTCCACCACGATGAGGTTGCCGTCGCGCTCCACCACAGGGCGCTCGGCGGCGAAGTAGAGCGGCACCACGGGAATGCGCTCGAGCTGGACGTATTGCCAGACGTCCAGCTCGCTCCAGTTGGAGAGCGGGAAGACGCGGATGCTCTCGCCCCTGTCGATGCGGCCGTTGTAGAGGTTCCAAAGCTCGGGGCGCTGGTTGCGCGGGTCCCACTGGCCATTGCGGTCGCGGAAGGAGAAGACCCGCTCCTTGGCGCGCGACTTCTCCTCGTCGCGGCGCGCCCCGCCGAAAGCCGCGTCGAAGCCGTTCTGCTCGATGGCCTGGAGCAGCGCCTGCGTCTTCAGCGCAAAGGTGTACTTCTGGCTGGTGTGGTCGAAGGGATTCATGCCTTCGTCGAGCGCGCGCTGGTTGCGGTGGACGATGAGGCGCAGCCCGTGCTCTTTCACGTAGCGGTCGCGGAAGGCGTACATCTCGCGGAACTTCCAGGTGGTGTCGATGTGCAGGAGCGGGAAGGGGAGCGGCGCGGGATGGAACGCCTTGCGCGCCAGGTGCAGGAGCGCCTGCGAGTCCTTGCCGATGCTGTAGAGCAGGACGGGGTTCGCGAACTCCGCAGCCACCTCGCGGATGACGTGGATGCTCTCGGCTTCCAGCCGGCGCAGGTGCGAAAGGCGCAGCCCCGTGTTGTCCGGAGGATGGCTCATGGCGCGCTGCTCCCGGCGACGGCGTGCGCGGGCTTTCCCGCGCGTCCGAGCACGAAGGCGAGGACGATGGCCGCCTCGACGCAGGCCACCGCCGCGAGCCCGGCATAGGCGGTCTCTGCGCGCACGAGATGCAGGTCGATGGACGTGCGCGCGAGGCCGAATCCGACCAGCAGCGCGTCGGTTGCCATGCAGGCGCGGCGGAATGGCTCCGGCGCGAGACGGCGGAGGGCGAGGTAGCCGATGGGAACTCCCACGAGCACGCCGGGAGCGAGCGAACCGGCGAGCCCGAGGGACGGCGCGGTGAAGAGCCCGAGCGCCAGGTACGCGACGGTGGTGCAGGCCGACTCGGTCAGGCGGAAGATGCTGAGCGCGGCGCGGAACTCCTCCTTGGCGAGGCCCTGGTTGTTGAAGAGCAGCGCGAGCGGCGGGCCGGAGAGGGTGGTTGCGCCGTAGAGCGTGCCGACCGCGAGCCCCACCGGAACGCCCGCCGCACCGGCTCGCATGGGTCGGCGAATGCCCGCCGATTGCAGGAGGATGAGCGGCAGCAGCACCGCGAAGGTGCACAGCTTGAGCAGCCCCGGATCGGTGCGCGCGAGCAGAAGGCTCCCCGCCACCACGCCGGGCACCGCTCCGAAGAGGAGCCGCGGCATGCGCGGCCAGACCGCGCGCAGCGCCCGGCGGTTGACGAAGAGCGCGAGCCCGTTGATGAAAAGCTCCAGCAGCACCAGCGCCGGGTTGAGCGCACGGCCGGCGTAGACCAGCAGCGCCACCGGAACGGTGATGGAGGAGAACCCGTAACCAAGGCCCCCGCTCACCGCGGCCGCGACGAAGGCGACCGCGGCCACCGTCAACTCGCCGCCGGTCATCCGTTGACCGCTTTCGCCGGATGCAGGTGCAGCCCGCACTCCTTGTGCTCCGGCGACTCCCACCACCAGCGGCCGGCGCGGACGTCCTCGCCGGGCGCCACCGCGCGGGTGCAGGGGGCGCATCCGATCGAGGGATAGCCCTGGGCGTGGAGCGCGTTGACCGGCAGGCCGTGCTCGCGGGCGTAGCGCCAGACCTCCGCCTCGGTCCAGGCGGCGAGCGGATTCAGCTTGAAGATGCCGCCGTGGGCCGCGTCGATCTCCGCCACCTCGACGCCGGTGCGCGTGACCGACTGCTCGCGGCGCAGGCCGGTGAGCCACGCCGACTTGTCGGAGAGCGCGCGCGTGAGCGGCTCGAGCTTGCGGATGGCGCAGCACTCCTTGCGCTCCTCGATGCCGCGGCGGAAGGAGAAGAAGCCCTTCTCGCGCTCCAGCGCCTCCACCCAGGCGCGCTCGGGAAACCAGGTGGCGATGGAGATGCCGTAGCGGCGGCGCACCTGCTCCATGACCTCGTAGGTCTCCGGCGGCAACCGGCCGGTATCCAGCGTGAACACGCCGATTCGCGGCGCGTGGCGCGAGGCGAGGTCGATGAGCACCACGTCCTCCACCCCGAAGCTCGAGGCGATGGCGGCGCGCTCGCCGAACTGTTCGTTCGCCCAGGCGAGGCTCTCTTCCGCGGAAGCGTCCGCGAGCCAACCGGGTACGGCGTCCTGTGCTGCCATGCGTGCCTCCTCGCGTGCTGCAAAAACGAGAAGGCCCGCCTCCCTTGCGGGTGGCGGGCCAACGGTGAGCTTCTCCCTCTTGGGTGCTCCGCTCTAGGCGGAGTCGAGGGGCTCGCCGTCCCGCCACCGGGACTCACACGCACACGCACAGCGGCAGCAAGCGGCCGCGGCGACGAAGGCGTGGTTGGCGGAACGAAGAGCCATCCCGGCATCGATACAGGTCCGGCGGGCGGACGTCAAGTGCGGCGATGCAATGCCGCGCAATCGCGAACCGAATCCGTGGTGTGGTCCGCATCTGGTTTGCTTGACCAGGGTGTCATGCACGGTTCATTGGCTTGCCGCTGGATCGAATGTCCGTTCTGACCCTGGATGTCCGGAAAATGACCTCCCCCACACTGGTCGTTTCCCTTGCCGCGATTGTCCATTGAGCTTTAAAGCAAGTCACGGCGGCCGAGCGATCAAGCCATCTGCGCAAGGGGCGGCTCGTACCGATCGAACCGGGTTCGCGACGCCAATTTCGGCGGCCTGGCGCCGATGCGCCGGGCTCATCCTGCATCCGTTGCTTGCGCGCGTGGCGGAGCACGCGCAGGATCGCGACCCATCGTGAGAGACCTCCGGCTCAAGAAAGTCCTGTTCCTGCTCTTCGTCCTCTCCGGTTTTTGCAGCCTCCTTTACCAGGTGGTGTGGGTCCGCCTGGCGTTCGCCGCGTTCGGCGTCATCACGCCCATACTGTCGGTCGTGATCTCCGTCTTCATGTTCGGGCTCTTCGTCGGCTCCTGGGGAGCGGGCAAGCTCGTCGGCCGGCTCACCGCGAGGACGCGGCTCTCCGCGGCGTGGCTTTACGCGGCCGCCGAGCTTGTCATCGGCCTCAGCGCTTTTGCGGTGCCGCGGTTGTTCACGCTCGGCGAGTCGTGGCTGTTGCAGGCCGGCGAGGCCAATTCTTTCGCGTACCTCGCCTGGTCGGGCGTCATCCTCGCCAGCGCCATCTTTCCCTGGTGCGTGTTCATGGGTGCCACCTTCCCGCTCATGATGGCGTTCGTGAAGGAGCAGGACGAAGGCGAGAGCAAGAGCTTCAGCTTCCTCTACCTGGCCAACGTGATCGGCGCGATGGCGGGCGCGCTCACCACTGCGTTGGTCCTCGTCGAGCTGCTCGGGTTCAGGAATACCCTCCACGTCGCCGCCGCCGTGAACATCCTCATCGCCGTCGTCGCCGGGACGCTGGCTTTCACGCACCCCCTCGGGGCCGGACGCGCTACCGCGCCCGGGAGCGCGCCCGCGCCGGCCACAGGACCTGACGCCCTCTCGCGCCGCGACGCGCGACTCGCGATGATCATCCTGTTCACCTCGGGTTTCACCTCGATGGCCATGGAGGTCGCCTGGACGCGCGCCTTCACGCCCGTGCTCGAGACGCAGGTCTACTCGTTCGCCGCGCTGCTCTCCTGCTACCTGCTGGCGACGTGGTTCGGCTCGCTAAGGTATCGCCGGAATCTGGCCGAAGGACGTGTGGCCCCGACGTCCCGGCTCCTGGCATGGCTATCGATCGGCGCGATCCTCCCTCTGGTCGTGAACGATCCGCGCACGTTCACGCTGCTCGAGCACCTGCTCGGCCACGGCACGGCAATGGTCCTGCGGATCGTGGCTGCGCTCGTCAGCATCCTCCCCTTCTGCGCGATCCTCGGGTACCTGACGCCGAAGCTCGTCGATGGTTACTCCGGTGGCAGGCCCGAGGGCGCGGGGTCCTCGTATGCGATCAACGTGCTCGGGTGCATCCTCGGGCCCCTGTTCGCCTCGTACCTCCTGCTGCCTCTGCTCGGGGTCAAGTACACGCTGCTCGTGCTCGCGGCTCCCTACGTGCTCCTGTTGGCCGCCCATCCGCGGCAGCTCACGGGCATCCGATTCCAGCGCGTCGCGTATCCGGCCGTCGCGTTGATGCTCGTCTCATTGCTCGTGGTCAAGACATACGAGGAGCGGGTGCAGGGCTTCCGGGGCGACGGCTGGCTCAGGCGCGATCACACGGCCACCACCATCGCCTTCGGAAAGGGGATGGAGAAGAGATTGCTCGTGAACGGCATCGGAATCACGCAACTCACGACCATCACCAAGATGATGGCGCACCTGCCGCTCGCCATCGTCCGCGAACCGAAGTCCGCCCTCGTCATCTGCTTCGGCATGGGGACGACGTTCCGCTCGCTCATGAGCTGGGACGTCCAGGTGACGGCCGTGGAGTTGGTGCCGGGCGTGAAGGACGTCTTCCCGTACTTCTTCAGCGACGGCGCCGAGTTGCTCGGACGTCCGAATGGACAGGTCGTCATCGACGACGGTCGCAGGTTCCTGCAACGGAGCGACAGGATGTACGACGTCATCACGCTCGACCCGCCGCCGCCCGTGGAGGCCGCCGCCTCGAGTCTCCTCTACTCGGAGGAATTCTACGCGGCGGCCAAGGCGCGGCTCAGGCCGGGTGGCGTGCTGCAGCAGTGGGTACCGCCGGCCGATCCGTGCACCACCGAGGCGGTGGCCCGCTCGCTTCTCCGCTCCTTCAAGTTCGTCAGGATGTTCACGTCGTACGAGGGGTGGGGCCATCACTTTCTGGCGTCGATGCAACCCATCGAGATCCCGCCCGCAGCCGCCCTGGCGCGGCGCCTGCCTGCCACCGCCAGGAGGGACCTCCTGGAGTGGACGCAGAGCAAGGACCCGGCGCAGCCGCTCGCGGTCGTGCTGCGGCAAGAGCGCGATCCGCGCGAGCTGGCGAACTGTGGCGACGCGCGCATCACCGACGACCAGCCGTACAACGAGTATTACGTGCTGCGCAGCACCTGGAGCGCCGCCGCGAGCCTCTTCGCGAGGCCCCGCGCCGACGGTCGCACCGCGCGCGAGTAACCGCGTCGCGCGAGCATCTAATTCAACCCGAGGAAGGGCTCCACCGCCGCCAGGAACGCTTCCGGCTGCTCCAGCGGCGGGCAATGGCCGCAGTCGGGGAGTCGCACCAGCTTTGCTCCCGGAATGCCTGCGGCAAGCTCATCGGCCAAGGCCGGCGGAGTGGCCGCGTCCAGCTCCCCGACAATCACCAGCGTGGGGTTGCGGATGTTCCGCAGCGACGGGCGCAGGTCCACCCGGGCGAGCGCGCGGCAGGCGGTCACGAAGGAGTGCGGCGAAAGGCGCAGCAGCACCTCGCGCCTCTCCGCGAGCGCCTCCGGATGCGCCGCGAGATAGCGCTCGGGAAAGATGCGCTTCACCGCCGTGGGCACGACGGCGGCCATGCCGTTCTTCTCCACCGCCTCCGCCATCGCCCGGAAGGGCGCGCGGCCCTCCTCGGGAAAACAGGCCGCGCCGTCGGCGAGCACCACCTTCTCCAGCGCGCCGCCGTGACGCGCCAGAAGCGCCAGCGCGATGACGGCGCCGAAGCCGTTGCCGATGACTTCCGGCTTCTCCGGCAACTGCGCCACGAACTCCGCCACGCGGTCGGCGTAGTCCTCCACCAGAGGCCCCGCGGGCGTGCTCCGCCCGAAGCCCGGCAGCGCCAGGAGCGACACGCGCCGCTGCTGCGACAGCGCCTGCAGCACGGGCGCGAACGATCCGCGGTCGGTCAACAGCGAATGGAGGAGCAGCAGCTCCGGGCCGGCTCCAAACTGCTCGACGTCGAATTCAGCGGCCATCAGTAGACTCCCAGGTGCTGGGTCAGGAACGATTCGTCGCCCTTGATCTTCTCCGCCGGCCCCGCGTACGCAACGCGGCCGCTCTTCAGCGTCACCACCTCATCGGCGACCCCGAGCGCGAGGCGGGTGTTCTGCTCCACCAGCACGATGGAGAGGCCGCTCTCGCGCAGCCTCGCCAGCACGCGGCCCACCTCCGCCACCATCTGCGGCGCAAGCCCCTCGGACGGCTCGTCGAGGAGGAGCAGCCGCGGGTTGGTCATCAGCGCGCGGGCGATGGCGAGCATCTGCTGCTCGCCTCCCGAGAGCGTGCCCGCGCGCTGCCGCTCGCGCTCGCGAAGGCGCGGGAAGCTGGCATAGACCGCGCGCAGGTCCCACGCGCCGCCGCCGCGCGCGGCCACGGTCAGGTTCTCGCGCACGCTCAGGCTGGGAAAGATCCGCCGCCCCTGCGGGACGAGGCCCACTCCCTTGCGCGCGATGGCCTCCGGCGCCAGCCCCCCGATGCTCTCGCCGAAGAGCGACAGCGCGCCGCTGCGCAGGGGCAGAAGGCCCACGATGGTGTAGATGCAGGTGGTCTTGCCCGCGCCGTTGCGGCCCAGGAGCGCCAGCACGCGGCCTTCGCCGAGCGCGAACGACACGTCGTGGAGCACGTGGCTGTCGCCGTAGAAGGCGTTCACGCCCGAAAGGGAGAGGGCCTCACGCGCCAAGGTAGATCTCCTGCACGCGCGAATCCGCAACCACCTCGGCGCGGGTGCCTTCCACCACCACCTGCCCCTGGTGCAGCACGGTGATGCGCTCGGCGAAGGAGAGCGCCACGTCGAGGTCGTGCTCGATCATCACCATGGTCACCTGCGCCGGCACCTGCGCGAGCAGGTGCTGCACGTCGCGGCGCTCCTCGCGCGAAAGGCCGGCGAAGGGCTCGTCGAGGAGCAGGACGCGCGGGTCCTGCGCGAGCGCCATGGCGATCTCCAGCCGCCGCTGCTCGCCGTAGGAGGTGGTCTTGAGCCTGCGCGCCGCGGCGCCCGACAGGCCCACGCTCTCCAGCAGCGAAAGCGCGCGCTCGCGCAGATCGCCGCGGCGCGAGAGCGGCGAGAACGGATTCCAGCGCGACGGCGACCTTCCCAGGAGCGCGAGCATCACGTTGTGCAGCAGCGTGTCCTCGGGAAAGAGCGTGATCACCTGGTAGGTGCGCGCGAGCCCCAGGTGCGCGCGCCGGTGCGGCCGCAGCCTGGAGATTTCGCGGCCGTGCACGCGGACGCTGCCCGAGTCGGCCGGCAGGTCGCCGGTGATCAGGTTGAAGAGCGTGGTCTTTCCCGCTCCGTTGGGGCCGAGCAGGAGCCTGCGCTCTCCCGGCGCGACCGAGAGCGAGACGCCGCGCACGGCAGGCAGCCCGCCGAACGCCTTGGACATGCCCTCGATCTGCAGCGCGGGCGTCATGCGGGCCGCACCTTCCGGCGCAGCCGCGAGAGGCCCGGCACCAGCCCTTCCGGCACGAAGATGACGATGACCACGAAGACGGTGCCGAGCAGCATCATCCAGCGGGTGACGTACGCGCTGGCCACGTTCTTGAGCAGCACCACCAACACCGCTCCGGCGATGGGGCCAAAGAGCGTGCCGGCGCCGCCCGCGATGACCATGAGCAAGGCCTCGGCGGAATTGGGAAGCCCGAGCACGTGCGGGCTGACGAACTGGTTGTAGTACGCCCAGAGCACGCCGGCGACGGCGCCCCAGAAGCCGGCGATGACGAAGGCGAGATAGCGGAGCAGCCAGGTGTCCCAGCCGAGCGCGCGCAGCCGCCGCGGCTGATCGCGCACGCCGCGCAGGCCGGCGCCGAAGGGGGACCGCACCAGCAGCGCGATGAAGAAGAACGCGCAGGCGAAGACGGCCACCGAGAAGAGGTAGAAGACGCGCGGCGAGCCGAGGTCCAGCCCGAGCGGGCTCGGCCGCGAGAAGCCGGAGAGGCCGTTGTCGCCGCCGGTCACCCCTACCCAGCGGTAGGCGAGGCCCCAGAGGATCTGCCCGAGCGCGAGCGTGATCATGAGGAAGCCCAGGCCGGTGGCCCGCAGCGCGATGGGCGCGAAGGCAGCGGCGAGCGCCGTGGCGAGCGCGAGCGCCGCGAGCGCTGCGGGAAGCTGGCCCATGCCGAGGCGGGTGGTGAGGCCGATGACGAGATAGGCGGCCACGCCGAGGAACACGCCGTGGCCCAGCGAGATGAGCCCGGTGTAGCCGACGAGCAGGTTCAGGCTGAGCGCGAAGATGGCGGCGATCAGCACCTGGGTGGCGATGTTGACGTAGAACTCCGAGGGCAAGAGAGCCGGGGCGAGAAGGAGCGCGGCGGCCACCAGCGCGAGCGCGGCTCGCTTCATGCGGCGCCCGCGGCGAACAGCCCCCTGGGCCGCAGGGCGATGGCGACGACCATGGGCAGGAAGAGGATGACGTAGGCGAGGTCGGGGAAGAGCACCTGGCCGAAGGTGTAGAGAAAGCCGATGAAGAAGCTGCCCGCGAACGCGCCGGCCAGGCTGCCCGCGCCGCCGAGGATCAAGACCAGGAGCGCGAGCGGCAGCATGTCCATGTCGAGGCCGGGATAGACGGAGAGGATGGGGCCGCCCAGCACGCCGCCCATCCCCGCCAGCGCCGCGCCCAGGCAGAACACGGCGGTGAAGAGCCGCGGCACGGGAATGCCGAGCGCGCGCGCCATCTCCATGTCGTCCACGCCGGCGCGGATCATGGCGCCGATGCCGGTGCGCTCGAGCAGGAGCCACAGCCCCGCCGCCGCGACGAAGGAGAGCGCAACCACGGCGAGGCGGTACTTGGGAAAGAAGACGCCGAACGCCGACACCGCGCCCACCAGGGAGCGCGGCACGGGCAGCGGCATCGGGTCGCCGCTCCACACCAGCAGCGTGGAGTCGGCGATCACGAAGGCGATGCCCAGCGTCACCAGCACCTGCGCGAGCGTGCGGCCGGAGAGGCGGCGCAGGATGACCCGCTCCACGATGCCGCCGACCACCGCGATGGAGAGGCCGCCCGCTGCCACCGCCGCCCAGAACCCGTAGCCGGCGTTGATCACCGACAGCCCCACGTAGGCCCCGAGCATGAAGTACGCCCCGTGGGTGAGGTTGGCCACGCGCATCAGCCCGAAGATGAGCGAGAACCCCGAGGAGAGCAGGAAGAGCAGTCCTCCCAGCGCCAGGCCGTTGAGCGACTGCACCAGCCAGAAGCGCATCAGGGCTCCAGGTGCTTCGCCGGCGGCACGTCGCGCGAGTACACGGGCTGGGCGAGAAACTCCTTCGGCTGATATTTCCAGAACTGGCTCACGCCGTGGAACGTCTCGAGCACCGTGTTCACCAGCCTGCCGTCCTTGCGCTCCACCTTCCGGATCTCCACGTCGAGGACGGGGTTGCCGGACTCATCCATCTTGATGGGCCCGCGGAAGCTGTCCTTGATGTCCAGCGAGAGCAGCGCCTTCATGAAGGCCTGCTTGTCCTCGACGTTGCCCTTCACTTTCTGCAGCGCCAGGTCGAGGAACATGGCGGCGGTGTACGCGCCCGCCGTGTAATAGCCCGGATCGGCGCCGTAGGCGGCGCGTGCCGCCTCGACGAACTTCCTGTTCTCCGGGTTGTCGATGGTGGCCGTGTACCAGCCGCTGGAGACGACGCCCACCGCCTCGTCGCCCATGTTCTTGAGGACGCCCTCGTCCACGGTGGTCATGTTGCCGAGCACGGGGATCTTTCCCTTCAGCCCGTACTCGGCGTACTGGCGGAGGAAGCGCAAGCCGTTGGCGCCGGCGAAGCTCGCGTAGACCGCGTCCACGTCCGGCTTGATCTGCGCGATGTACGAGCCGTAGTCGGCCACGTTGAGCGGCGACCAGAGCTTCTGCACCACCTTGCCGCCGTTGTCCTCGAAGGTGCGCTGGAAGCCGGCGGTGGTCTCGTGGCCGAAGGCGAAGTCGTCGCCGATGGTGGCGACGCGCTTGTACTTGAGCGTCTTCGCCGCGTACTCGCCGAGCGGATGGTTGGGCTGCGCCGAGGTGCCCACCGCGCGCACGAACCAGGGGTTGGGCTGGCGCTGGGTGAGGTCCTCGGCCGCGGCGGAGGGAGAGATCACCGGCACCTTCGCCTGCTTGACGTAGTCGTTGATGGCCAGCGCCTCGAAGGCGGCGAGCGGCCCGATGATGACGTGGACGTTGTAGCGCTCCACCGCCTCCTGGGTGCGGGTGCGGGTGGTGGCGGGCTGGCCGGCGGTGTCGAGGGTGACCACCTCGATCTGCCGCCCGGCGAGCTTGTTGCCGTGCTGCTTGAGGTAGAGGGTCAGGCCCTCCTGCATCTGCCGGCCGCCCGCGGCCAGCGCGCCGGTGTTGACGGTGAGGAAGCCCACCCGGACCGGGCCCTTGTCCGCCGCTCCGGCCGGGCGCGAGGCGAGAGCTGCAAGGGCTGCCAAGGCTGGAACGACGACGGCGGCGAAGCGGCGCATGCGAGGCTCTCCTGGAAATGGTGAGATGCTGTGGCGTCTGCCGAGCGTTGACCTGATATATCACGCGTGCTAGACGGTCAACCCATGCGCGCCCCGCGCCGGCTCCTGCGCGTAGACATCCACGAGAAGCTGCGCGAGGAGATCCTCGCCTGCAGGCTCGCGCCGGGCGCCGACCTCCGCGAGCAGGAGCTCGCCTCCCGCTTCCAGGTGAGCAAGTCGCCGGTGCGCGACGCTTTGCTGCGCCTGGAGCGCGAGCAGCTCGTGACCATCGCGCCGCGGCAGGGATACCGGGTGGCGCCCATCTCGCTCTCCGACGCGCGCGACCTGCTGCGGCTGCGCTCGGTGCTGGAATGCGCCTCCGCCGCGGAGGCCGCCCGGGAAGCCTCCGGCGCGGAGCTCGCCGCGCTCGACCGCTTCCGCAGCTTCCGACCCTCGCAATGGCTGGAAGGCTTTGCCGGGTACAACCGCGAGTTCCATTGCGCGCTCGCCCGCGCCTCGGGCAACCGGCGCATGTCGGCGCTCACCTGCGAGCTGATCGAGCAGACCCGCCGCCTGGTCCACGTGAGCGTGCAGGCGGAGCCGCGGAGGACGGCGCCGCTGGTCGCGGAGCACGCGGCCATCGTCGACGCCCTGCAGGCCCGCGACGGGCGGCGGGCGTCCGCCCTCTTGCGCACCCACATCGCGGCCGCGGAGCGTCGCGTGGCCGACGCGCTTTCCCGGGCAGCGATCGTCGCCTGAACGCGTTACAAGAGCCGCCTTCGAGGAGATCACCATGAGCACCGCAGAGACGCTTTCGCAGCCGGCCACCCACGGCCTCTTCGTCGACGGCCAGGAAGTCCCCGGCTCCTCGGGCGAGACGCTCGACGTGCTCAACCCCGCCACCGGCGAGGTGATCGCGAAGACGGCGCACGGCACCGCCCAGGACATCGACGTGGCCATCCGCAGCGCGCGCCGCGCCTTCGAGGGCAAGGAGTGGGGCGGCATGGACGTCCGCGCCCGCGCCCGGCTGGTCAACAAGCTCGCCGATGCGCTGGAGGCGCGCCTGCCCGAGCTGTTCCGGCTGGAGACCACCAACAACGGCCGCCCGGTGAACGAGACGCGCGCGCAGATCAGCCGCCTCGCCGACTTCTTCCGCTACAACGCCGGGCTCGCGCTCTCGCGGCGCGACGCGGTGGTGCCGGTGGAGGGGCCGTATCTCGCCTACACGCAGCGCACGCCCATCGGGGTGGTGGGCAACTCCACGCCCTTCAACCATCCGATGATGATCCTCTGCAAGAGCCTGGCGCCGGTGCTCGCCTCGGGCTGCACCACGGTGGTGAAGCCCTCCGAGTACACG
>DATDMU010000234.1:0-6510 GCA_036518615.1 Myxococcales bacterium | reverse complement strand
GGCGGGCGTGGAGTCGTTGCTCGAGCCGCGCCGGCTCTCGCCGCGCGGCCTCCACGGCTGCTACGTCTCTCCTTCGGTGCACCTGGTGGAGCATCCGCGAGGAACCCCCTACGAGCGCGAGGAGCTGTTCGGCCCCGACCTTGCCGTCATCGCGGCGGGCTCGGAAGAAGAGGCGGTCCGCATCGCCAACGCCACCGATTACGGCCTCGCAGCGAGCGTGCACACGCGCAGCGAGGCCGCCTTCGACCGCTGCCAGTCGGCGCTGGAGTGCGGCGTGGTCAACTGGAACGCGCCCACCGTGGGCGCGAGCGGAAGGCTCCCCTTCGGCGGCCTGCGGCGCAGCGGCAACCACCGCCCGGCAGCGCTCTGGAGCACGCTCTACTGCGCGGCGCCGGTGGCCGTGATGCGCGGGGAGGCCTCGCTCGACCGCGGCAAGCTCGCCCCCGGCGTCGGGTGGGCCGACGAATGACCGGCAGCGCGCTGCGGGTGGTGATCGGCACCGCCGGCCACGTCGATCACGGCAAGACGGCGCTGGTGAAGGCGCTCACCGGCATCGATACCGATCGCCTGCCGGAAGAGAAACGGCGCGGCATCACGCTCGAGGCGGGATACGCGCACCTCGATTTGCCGGGCATCGGCACCGCCGGGGTGGTGGACGTGCCCGGCCACGAGCGCTTCCTGCGCGCCATGGTGGCGGCGGCGGGCGGCATCGACGTGGCGGTGCTCTGCGTGGCCGCGGACGAGGGGCCCATGCCGCAGACCGCGGAGCACCTGGACGTGCTGCGGCTGCTCGGCGTGCAGGCCGGCGTCATCGCCATGACCAAGGCCGACCTGCTGCCCGAGCTGGGGCCGGACCACCGCGAGCTGCTCTCGCTGGAGCTGCGCGAGCTGGTTCAGGGCACCTTCCTCGAGGAGGCGAAGATCGTCGAGGTCTCCGCCCGCAGCGGCCAGGGGCTGCGCGAGCTGGTGGCGGCAATCGCGGACGCCGTGAAGGCGAGGCAGGCGGCGCCGCGGCCCGAGCAGGCGCCGCTCTTCCTGCCGCTGGACCGCTCCTTCGCGGTGAAGGGCTTCGGGACGGTGGTCACCGGAACGCTCTTCTCGGGATCGCTCGCCGCCGGAGACGAGGTGGATCTCGCCGGCGCAGGGGCGAAGGCCAGCGGGGTGCGCGTGCGCGGCGTCCAGGTGCACGGCGGCGCGGTGGACAGGGCGCGCGCGGGCCAGCGCACGGCGGCGAACCTGGCGGGCGTGGAGGTGAAGGACGCGCCGCGCGGCGCGGCCCTGGTGCAGGCCGGCACGCTCGCCTCGGTGGGCGCGGCGCAGGTGCTCGACGTGGAGCTGGAGCTCCTGCCCTGGGCGGCGCGGCCGCTGCGCGACCGGGCGCGGCTGCTGGCGCACGTCGGCACCGCGCAGGTGCCCTGCGTGGTCGCGCTCATCGACCGCGCGCAGCTCGCCCCGGGAGAGCGGGCGCTGGGGCAACTGCGGCTTTCCGAGCCGGCGGCGGCCATCGCCGGGCTGCGCTTCCTCTTGCGCGGAGCCCTGCCCAAAGGGACGGACGACGGGGCTGCCACCCGGCTGACGCGCGCGGCCCGCGCCCATGCCTCCACCCTGGGCGGCGGGCGCATCCTCTCGGTCGCCCCGCGCAAGCGGCGAAGGCGCGAGGCGGACGTGCGCGCCCTGCAGGCGCTGGCGGTGGACGATCCGCTCCAGCAGGCGGAGCAGCTCCTGCTCGAGGCCGGCTATCCGGGCGCCTCGCCCCAGCGCCTCGCCGCGCGCGGGACCTTCACGCTCAAGACGGCGGAAAAGGCGCTGGAGCGGCTCGCGCAGGGCGGCAAGGGGGTGCTCTTCGACCGCGAGGCGCGGCTCTACGCGCACGCCGACGTGCTCGCGGCGCTGGACGATCGCCTGCTGGCGCGGCTCTCCGAGCACGCCGAGCGCGACGCCATCGACCCCGGCATCGCCCGCGAAGAGCTGCGCCAGCGCGCCGGATCGCCGCCGCAGAAGCTCTTCGCCAGGGCGATCTCCACCCTGGCCGAGCGCGGCCTCTTGCGTTCGGATGCGGAGCGCGTCCATCCTCCCGGCGCCGTGGCAAAGCTCACCGGGCGCGACGCCGACGCGCAGGAGAAGCTGGCCTCGCTGCTCGATCAGGCGGGACTCTCCCCGCCCCGGGTGGACGAGCTGCCGGCGCTCGTCTCGCAGCCGCTGCAGCGCACCCTGGCGCTGCTCAAGGCGCTCTCCGCCGCCGGCCGCGTGAGCAAGGTCAGCGAGGACCTCTGGTTCGGCAGGGCGCCGCTCCTCGATCTGCGCAAGCGGGTGCTGGAGCACCTCTCGCAGCACGGCTCCATCGACGCGCAGTCGTTCAAGGAGCTGACGGGACTGACGCGCAAGTTCGCCATTCCGCTTCTCGAATACTTCGACCGCGAGAAGCTGACCCTTCGCATCGGCGACCGGCGCGTGCTGCGCAAAGGTGAGCGATGACTTCCGACGACGCCGGCCAGAGCGCGCCGCTGGACACCGCGCAACTCATCCGCGGATTCGTGGGCGTGGCGGTGGCGGCGCAGCACGAGCGCACCGAGGCAGACTTCTTCCGCGTGGTGCGCGAATCGCTGCGCGCCCTGGGGATGAAGTCGAGCCTGCTGGAGGTGGACGGCGACCGCTTCCGCTTCGCTCCCTTCCTGCCGGCCATGACCGAGGCGGGAGAGGAGATGCGCAGGCTCGTGTCCGGCTGGACGCCGCTCGCCCGGCCGGGGACGGACATCGTCTCCGCCGACGGCACGCTGGTGGAGGATCTGCCGGCGCTTCTGGCGAGGTACTCCGGCGTCCCCCGCGCCCACTTCGAGGGGCGGGTCGGGTCTCGCGCGGTGATGACCGCCATCCGCGTCGACGGGCAGACGAGATACATCCTCTCGACCTCGGGCGAGAACTTCGACCACGCCGTCGCCAGCGCCTTCGGCCTGCTCGGGCGGCAGCTCAGCGCCACCCTCGAGACCATGCGGCGGATCGAGGAGGTGGAGCGGCGCAACGTGGAGCTGTCGCTCCTGCTCGACCTGGGCCGCGAGCTGGTGGGGGCGCGCGAGGTGCAACAGGTGCTGGACACGGCGGCGCGCACCGCGGCGCGGGCGCTGCGCTGCAGTTGCGCCTACGTGCTGCTGGCGAGCGCCGACAAGCCGGCGCTGACCATCTCCGCACGCGAGGATCCCGACCCGCCGGACGGCGTCGTGATCGGCAGCGAGCTGGATCTCGCCGCGCCCTCGATGAGCGCGCTCGCCTTCCGCACCCGCGAGCCGCAGGCGACCTCCGACGGCGCCGGCGACCAGCGGGTGGATCCCGAGGTGGTCCGGCGCTTCCGCTGCAGGGCCACGCTGGCGGTCCCGCTGCTCCTGCACGGCCGCGCCCTCGGCGTGCTCTCGCTCTTCGAGCGAAGCGGGCGCATCTTCGGCGCGATGGACGTGCGGCTCGCGACGCACGCGGCCCAGCTCATCGCCGCCGCCCTGGAGAACGCGCGGCTCTACGCGGAGCAGCACGCCCGCGCCGAGGAGATGGCCCAGCTCAACGAGGTGGCGCGCGCGTTCGCGGAGTCGCTCGAGCTGGAGCGCGTGCTCAACCTCGGCGGCGAGACCCTGCGCGCGCTGCTCGACGGCGACGGCTGGTTCCTCCTCTTGCACGACGAGAAGGCGGAGGGGCTGCGCTTCGCCGCCGTGCAGAAGGAGAACGCGGACCTGCTCGGCAAGGTGCTCGGGCTCGACGATCCCCTGCTCTCGGCGCGCGCCTTCCGCGAGCGCAGGCCGGTGCAGATGGTCGACCCGCTCCGCCTGGAAGGGGCCACGGCGCGGGCGCTGGCCGAGCGCTTCGGCAATCGCACCACGCTGGCGCTGCCGCTGCTCGCCCGCGACCAGGCGCTGGGGGTGGCGGTGATCCTCGACCAGAAGCGCGCGCGCAGCTTCACCAACGCGGAGATCGATCGGGCGCTGGCGGTGGCGGGGCAGCTTGCCCTCGCCGTGCTCTCGGCGCGCCTCTACGAAGACCTGCGCCAGAGCTACGCGGAGCTGGCGCGGACGCAGAAGGAGCTGATCGATCGCGAGCGCATGGCGGCGCTGGGCGAGCTGTCCGCCAGCATCGCCCACGAGGTGCGCAACCCGCTGGGGGTGATCTTCAACTCGGTGGGCAGCCTGCGCCGGATCCTGAAACCCCAGGGCGACGCCGCGCTGCTGCTCGACATCGTCGGCGAGGAGGCCGACCGGCTCAACCACATGGTGGGCGACCTGCTCGACTACTCGCGGCCGGTGCAGCCCGACCTCGAGCCGGTGCCGCTCCGGCCGCTGATCGAGGAAGCGCTCCGCTCCGCGCGGCAGCAGATCGGCCCCGCCGCGGCCACCGTCCGCGCCACCGTGGCGGTGGCGGAGGTCGCGGCCACGGTGCGCGCCGATGCGCGCCTGCTCCGCCAGGCGCTCATCAACCTGTTCCTCAACTCCTATCAGGCGATGCCGCAGGGAGGGTCGCTCCACGTCCGCACCGGCCCTGCCGAGCTGGAGGGAAGGGTGGCCGCCGAGATCGTCGTGCGCGACACCGGCCCCGGCATCCGCCAGGAGGTGGCCGCCCGCGTCTTCCAGCCCTTCTTCACCACCAAGGCGACCGGCACGGGGCTCGGCCTCGCGGTCGTGCGCCGCATCATCGAAGGCCACGGCGGCTCCATCTCGGTGGTGCCCTCGGACGGAGGGGCCGAGTTCCTGGTCCAGCTTCCGCTCGAGGCTTGATCAGGTTACTTCTCTGATCATGACCGGCGAGGCGCTGACACAGGACGCATCGGCCGCGGGCGCCCAGCCTCGCGTCCTCATCGTCGACGATCAGCGCAACATGCGCACCACCACCGCGCTCGTCCTGCGCCAGCAGGGCTACCACGTCGACGAGGCGGAGAGCGGCGAGGCGGCCCTCTCCCGCCTGCTCACCGAGCCCTTCGACGTGGTGCTCACCGATCTCAAGATGGCGCCGCTGGACGGGCTCGCGGTGCTCCGCGGCGCGCTGGAGATCTCGCCCTCCACGCAGGTGATCGTGATGACCGGATACGGCACCGTGGAGAGCGCCGTCACCGCCATGCAGTACGGCGCTTACGATTACGTGAGCAAGCCGTTCAAGGAGACCGAGCTGCTGGTGCGGGTGCAGCGCGCGCTGGAGAAGCGGCGCCTGCTCGTGGACGTGGGGCTCTTCTCCGACGAGTTCCGCCAGCGCTACAAGCTCGACAACCTGGTGGGGCGGTCGGCGCCGATGCGCGAGCTGCTCACCCGGCTGGTGCGGGTGGCGCCCACCGACGTGACCGTGCTGATCACCGGCGAGAGCGGCACCGGAAAGGAGCTGATCGCGCGGGCCATCCACGCCAACTCGCGGCGGGCGACCCGGCCGTTCGTGCCGGTGAACTGCGCCGCCATCGCCGAGACGCTGCTCGAATCGGAGCTCTTCGGCCACGTAAAGGGCGCTTTCACCGGTGCGGTGAAATTGCGCCAGGGGCTGCTGGAGGAGGCGAGCGGCGGCACCTTCTTCTTCGACGAGATCGGCGAGACCACCCCCGCCTTCCAGGCCAAGCTGTTGCGCGTGATCCAGGAGCACGAGATCCGCCGCGTGGGCGACAACGCCTCCATCCCGGTGGACGTGCGGGTCATCGCCGCCACCAACCAGGACCTCAAGCAGGCCATCGCCGAGAAGCGGTTCCGCGAGGACCTGTTCTACCGGCTCAACGTGGTGCCGCTGCAGGCCCCTCCGCTGCGCGAGCGCAAGGAGGACATTCCGCTGCTCGCGCAGCACTTCCTCACCCGCTTCAACGCGCGCAACGCCGCCCGCAGGACGCTGACCCGCGGCGCGCTGCAGAAGATCGCCACCTACGACTTCCCCGGGAACGTCCGCGAGCTGGAGAACGTGGTCGAGCAGGCGGCCGCCCTGGCGCGCGCCGACGAGATCGACGCCGACGACGTGTTCATCGAGGCGAGCGACGCCCTGCCCGCCCAGACGCCGCCGAACGGCATGCGCACGCTCTCGCAGGAGGTGGACGCGGCGGAGAAGCGAGCCATCGAGGCGGCGATGGAGCGCAACGAGGGCCAGCTGGAGAAGGTGGCGCGCGAGCTGGACGTCTCCACCACGACGCTCTGGCGCAAGATGAAGCGCCTCGGCCTGCGCAAGGAGTGAGCCGAGGTTACGCTCGTTCTTCGTGGGCAAGAAAAAGACGGAGCCGTTCAACAACCCGTTCCACGGCCTCAAGCTGCCCGAGCCGCCGCCGGCAGAGCCGGAGCCCGCCCTGCCGCCGCCCGCGCAGCCGCTCCCCCGCCGGCACGAGGAGCTGTCGGAGGAGGATCTCTGGTCGCTGGCCCTGGACGGCGCGCAGCCGCTGCAGGACCGCAAGGCGCGGGTGAAGCCGCGCCCCGAGTCGCTCTCGGTGGCGCCGCCGGAGCTGGACCCGGATCTCGAGGCGTACGACGAGCTTCGCGCGCTGGTGACGGGCGAGGTGCCCTTCGACATCTCCGACTC
>DATDMU010000233.1:0-10113 GCA_036518615.1 Myxococcales bacterium | reverse complement strand
CGCTACGCGCGCATCGCCGAATTGCTCAAGGCGAAGACGTCCGCCGGCAAGGTGAGCCTCGCCGACATGCAGGCGATCCAGTCCGACCACACCATGCTGCTCGCCCGCATCTTCGAGGCGCGCGGCTTCTATCCCGACGCGGCCACCGTCAACCAGCCCACCTACACCGCCGCCCGGCAGCTCTTGCAGGCCTGGGCAACCACGGGCACGACCATTCCGCCGGCCTATGACTGCCCCACGGGCCTCACCACCTCCGACCCGAAGAGCGCGCCCGTCACCGACGCCGCCACCCTCACCAACTCCGCCGCCTGCCTGCTCTTCCACACCTTCGTGAGCAAGCTCATCCACAACGTCTTCGACGACGACGCGGCGGTGGTCTCCGCGACCACCGGCCAGTCGTTCAGCGCCGACGGCGGCGCCGAGATCCGGGCGCTGGTGGTGAAGCTCCTGCCGGACCTGACCCAGCACTCGTTCTGCGACAACGTCGACAAGAACGCCAACGTGGTTGCGCCGAAGACCTGTGGCGAGCAGGTGGTCACTGCGCTCTCCACCGCCTTCGCCACGCTCGCCAACGCCAACGGCACCGACACGAAGAAGTGGCTGTGGGGCCGCGTGCACACGCTCACCAGCGTGAGCCCCGCCGCTCCGCTCATCGCCAACGGCTTCAGCGCCGGGCCCTTCGCGCGCCCGGGCGGCCTGTTGACGGTGGACGTGGGCAACCCCAGCGGCTCGCAGTCGAGCCCGCTCGCCTTCGCCTACGGCAGCGGCTCCAACGTGCGCCACATCTCGGTGATGGATCCGAACGCCGCCACCGCGCAGGTGAAGATGCAGCTTCCCGGGCCTGAGCGCGACGCGCCCTTCGGCGTCTTCGCCAGCACGCCGGACCTGCTTGGCCAGTACGTGCAGAACCAGTACTTCGACTTCCTCCACGGACACCAGATCGACAACAAGGGCGTCTCCGCCCAGGGGTTCAGCAACAAATGACCACCTCCAAGAGCCTCCGTTTCGCGCTGATGGTGGCGCTCGCCGCGGCCTGCGGCGCGCCCGATGTGCCGCAGAGCCCGCCGCCTCCGCCCACCACCTCGGCCGTCTTCGATCCGCTCACCGGGAACATTCCGCTCCCCAACGATCTGGCGCTGGCGCAGATCCCCGCCACCTTGCCGGCGGCCCAGCAGGATCTGCTCAGGGCGTTCCTCGCGCAGGGCGGGTTCCCCAACGATCAGGAGGTGCCGGTCACCATCTCCTTCCAGACCACCACCGTGGCGGCGGACGGCAGCACCAGCAACGCGGCGCCCGACCTGGATCCGGCCAGCCTCAACCCCGGCACGCTGGTCGTTTTCCTCGCGACGCCGCAGGGCGCGGGCACGGCTCCGCTCGATCCCGTGCAGCCCGCCGACTACGTGAAGGGCACTGATCGCGGCACGCTGACGCTGCACCACAAGGGCCGCACGCCCTGGCCGCCGGGGCAGTACATCGTCGCGCTGCGCGGCGGGCCCAACGGCGTGAAGACCACCGCCGGGAACGCGGTGGTGGCGTCGCCGACCTTCTTCCTCATCGCGCAGGGCGAGAAGCTCGACACCGAGCAGAACCTCGCGCTGTTGCGCGCCCAGACCGGGTCCACCGCCGCGGCCAAGGCGGCGGCGGCGCAGCTGCAGGCCATCATCGCCCAGTACAGCTGCGCGCCGGGCGACACGGCCTGTCTCGCCGCCGGTGGGAAGAGCCCGCCCGAGCCGGGCTCCGCGTTCGCCGCGGTGGACCAGGTCTTCCCGCACCAGCAGGCCGCGGTGATGACGACGTTCCGCGTCGCCCCTGTGGCCGGAGCGCAGGTGCAGCTCGACGCGGGCCGCGGGCTCCTGCCGCTGCCCATCGATCTGCTCCGCGATCCGCGCCCCGCCTCGGCGAGCTGCGCCGCCTGCGGCCACATCACCGCGCAGGCCGCCTGCGCGCTGGCCTCCGGCAACTTCAACGCCGCCACAGGCGCCTGCACCGACGCGAAGGGCAATCCCAACGCCGCGGCGGTGGGCATCCAGACGCTCGACGGGTTCTCCACCACCGGCCCCATCATCGCGCAGGTCAGCGATCTGATCATCGCCAGCACGGTGACCGCCAGCACCGTCCAGCTCTGGAACCTCGCCAATCCGGCCGCGCCGGTGAAGGTGGACGCCACCACCTACCTGACCGAGCCGGCGGAGGTGGTCCAGTCCGGCCTCTCCAACGCCATCGTGCTGCAGCCGGCAGGCGCCACGGCGGGGGACCCGACGTCCGTCTTCCGCACGCGCCCGCTCGCGGAGAACACCGACTACGCGGTGATCATCAGCGACGGCGTGAAGGACAAGACCGGCAAGCCGCTCGCGGCGGGCACCGTGGCAAAGATCCTCCAGTTCACGCATCCCACGGTGGACGCGAACGGCAACTCGCAGCTCGCCGGAATCGACAACGCCACCGCCGGCGCCCTGGAGATCATGCGGCAGAAGCTCGCGCCGGCGCTTCAGTTGAGCGGCCTCGCGGGTCACGTCGCCATGGCCTACACCTTCAAGACGCAGAGCTTCCTCTCGGTCGCCGCGCAGCTCGGCGCGCTCCCCTACACGACTCCGGTCACCACGGTTGCGCCGCTCGCGACGCCGACGCTGTATTGCGGAACCGCCGCCGGAGCTGCCGGGGCGCCCGCCAATCCCGCCTGCGCCACGGCGCCCACGGTGGCCAGCGCCTTCAGCCGCTACGGCATGCCGCCCACGCTGCCGCAAAGCAACGTCGGGTTCATCGTCGAGGCGACTGTGCCCACCTTCAACAAGCTGCAGTGCAACGCGGGCGACACCACCTGCACGGACACCGGCGCCTTCACGCCCGCCACCGTCCAGCCCGTCGCCGAGCCCATCGTGGCGCTGGTCGCCGTCCCTCCGCCGCCCTATCCGGCAGCGGGCGGGACGACCTGCACGCCCGATCTCACCGTGAACCCGCCGGTCCTCTGCACCATCCCGCTCGCGGTCTTCCACCACGGCCTCGGCCGCGGCCGGGGCGACATGCTCGCCATCGCCGACACGCTGAACAAGGCCGGCATCGCGGTCGCGTCGATCGACGCCGCCAAGCACGGCGATCGCTCCTTCTGCAAGGCCGACGCGGAGTGCGCAACCGGCGCGCACTGCGTGCCCGAGCCGGCCCTCGCCAGCGAAGGCGACGCACCGGGGCCGACACCGGGCGTCTGCCGCAACGGAACGACGCCGACTTCGCCGCGGGCGGACTTCAAGCGCAGCGCCGCCTGCCCGAACCCGGCGTGCACCAACGAGTCGGCCGTTCCGGTCGCCTCCTCCAACTTCCTCATCGGGACGAACTTCTTCCGCACCCGCGACACGCAGCGGCAGGACATCATCGATCAGTCGCAGCTCGTGCGCGTGCTCTCGCCCAATCCGGCCTGCCAGCTCGGCGCGCCGCCCACCGACGCCGCGCACACCTGCGCCAACCGGGTCCTGCCCATCGCGCTGGGAGTGCAGATCGATCCCGGGCAGATCTGGTTCGTCGGCCAGTCGCTCGGCTCTATCGAGGGCGTGGTCGACGTCGCCTCCAACCCCCGGATCAACGAGGCGGCGTTCAACGTGGGCGGCGGCACCATCGTGGACGTCTTCACCACCTCGCCGGCGTTCGCTTCCGCGACCAACCAGCTCTTGCAGGCCATCGGCATCCAGCCGGGCACGCCGCAGTTCCTCCAGTTCCTGGTGGTGGCCAAGACCATCCTCGACCCGGCCGACCCGGTGAACTACGCGCCGCACCTCACCCGCGACCCGCTGCCCAACCTGCTCCGCGATCCCACCGGCAAGACGCCGCAGGCAACCAAGGACATCTTCACGCAGGTGGCCTTCTGCGACCAGGTGGTGCCGAACCCGTTCAACTTCATCCTCGACACCACCGCGCACACCGGGCCGACGCCCATCGACCAGGGGTTCGGCGGTCCTGGCAACCTCCAGGTCTACGCGAAGGGCACCACGGTGCCCGATCTCACCGCCTGCCCGGCGCCGACCAGCGGTCTTCCGCCGCCCTCATCGGCGGTGTCGCACGGGTTCCTGCTCGATTTCGCCGACGCGGCGATCACCGCCACCGCGCAGGATTACGTCCAGAAGTTCCTGCTGTCGCCGACCGGGACCGTCGACAAGTCCCTCGTCGTCCTTCCCTAGCGAGGCACAACGATGCGCAACCTGATCGCAGTCCTGCTCCTCGCGCCCGCCACGGCATTTGCCGGGGCGTACGCCATTCCCAACGAGAACGCCCGCGACCTCGCGCTCGCGCAAGGCAACGTGGCGGCGCAGACCGGCCCGGAGGCCGCGCACTCCAACCCCGCGGCGCTGGCCGGCCAGAAGGGCCTCGCCATCTCCGCCAGCCTGGAGATGCTCTACAACCGCACCACGTGGTCGGACCCCACCCTGGGCAGCGCCACGCTCCGGCCGCACGCGAGCCTGCCGCCCGAGGCCGCCGTCTCCTACGGCAACACGCTCCCCAACGGGATGCCCTACGGAGTGGGCCTCTCGCTCATGCTCCCGGGCGGCGGCGCGCTGAACTGGCCCACCGACTGGCCCGGCGCGGGGCGCATCCAGACCGTGGACCAGAAGGTCTGGCTCTCGCAACTGAGCGCGGGCATCCAGCTGCACCCGCTCTTCAGCTTCGGCGCGAGCCTGCTCTACTACCGGGTGCAGGAGAAGCTCACGCAGCAGATCCCGCTGGTCACGTCGCAAGCTTCGGCGCAACTCGGGCTCGCGGGCGGCGCCCCCACCTTCGAGGTGGCGGGACAGTTCCGCGCGCCCAACGACGTCCCCTTGACGGTTGCCGTCGACTACAAGCACCAGGCGCCATTGGAGCTGAGCGGGCGCGCGCACTTCGACAACGTGAACCCGACCTTCCAGGGGCAGCTCCAGGATCAGGACGCGACCGAGCACGTGACGGTGCCCAACATCCTCTACGTCGGCGCCGCCTATGACTTCAATGACAACTTCAAGCTGATGGGAAGCTGGAACCTGGAGCGCTGGAAGGTCTACGGCTCCGACACGTACCACGGCTCCAAGGGGCTGGTGATCGCCGTGCCCCGCAACTACAACAACGCGTGGATCTACCGCTTCGGCGCGGAGTACGCGAAGCCCAGCTTCCTGCCCGCGCTCACGCTGCGCGCGGGCCTCTTGCGCAGCATCTCCAACCAGCCCACCGACACCATCTCGCCCACGCTCACCGACGCCAACAGCTGGGCGGTTTCCGTCGGCGCAGGCTACGAGCTGATCAAGGGCCTGCGCGCGGACATCGGCTACCAGTACGCCATCTTCGACTCGGTGACGGCGACGGGGCCCGATGCGTTCCCGGGCACCTACGACACGCACGTGCACCTCGTCTCCGCCGGCCTGACCTGGAGGACGGAGGCGTTCTAGTACTCGTCGCTGCCCTGCACCCAGATGAAGGACTGGATGTCGATGAGGTCGCGCGGCTCCAGGTCCGCGAGGTCGTGCGCGATGCGCTGCGCGAACGCGAGCAGCTCCGCGTACGTCTGCCATCCGGGGCGCGTGGTGTAGTTGAACGGCACGCCGTACGCTTCCGCCGCGCGGCGGGTGACGTTGGGCTTGAGGAAGATCTCCCGGTCCGGCCGGGCGATGAACCCGAAGACCGTCTGCACGGGCCAGGTGTGCACCCGGGTCTGTCGCCGGGGCAGCGCCGCCAGCACTTCTCCCCAGCGCACGAAGCGCTCCTCGTGCGAGCCGCCGCCGTAGAGGAAGCCGTGGAGGCCGGTGGCAAACAGCCGGGCTCCTTGCGGGGTCCGGACCGCGTCGCGCAGCGCCATCTTCTCGAAGGAAAAGAGAAGATTCGTCCGCGATTCGATCCGCACCGCCCGCGCCGCGATCTCGGCGTACGCGCCCTCCTCGATCAGTCCGGCGAGCTCGCGCTTGCCGAGCTGCCGGTCCCACTCCTGGTGGGCCGCCTCCTTGTAGCCTCGCTCCCAGTCCACGTACTTCGGGTCGTGGAACCCCTTGCGGAAGAAGCGGAGGAACTTGCGGCGGCAGGCAAGCGCCCGCGGGGTGAGGTCGGCTGATGCCGGCGAGATCTGCATGCGGCAAAGATGCGCGTGCTACCCTCCGCCTGCATGGACCCACTCGCATCGCTGGGCCGGGCCCTTCGCGAGCGCGGGTACGCCTTCGTCACGCCCACCCCCGAGACGCACCGGCGGGTGCTGGCCCGCGGAGCGCCGGCGCGAACGCTGCGCGACGTCTTCGGCTGGAGCAAGCCGTTCGGGCCGGGCGTGCTGGAGCCGGCGCTGCTGCACTTGCTCGAGGCAGCGGGAGCGCTCGAGCGAGAGGGCGCGCAATCCAGGAGCGCGGTGCGTTTCTCCTCGCTGGGCCCGCTCCTGCTCGCGCACTCGGCCTACCCGACCACCGCTGCCGACGCCGTCTTCTTCGGTCCCGACACCTACCGCTTCGCCGCCTTCTTGCTCGTGCGGGCCCCGAGGAAGATCGGCGCGCTCGTGGACGTGGGTTGCGGCACCGGCGCCGGAGGGCTGTTGCTCGCGCCGCGCGCCGCGTCCGTCGAGCTGCTCGACGTGAACGAGACCGCGCTGCGCTTCGCGCGCGCCAACTGCGAGCTCAACTCCGTGGACGCGCGCATCGCCCGAAGCGACGTGCTCCAGGAAGTGCGCGAGCCGCCGGACCTGATCGTCGCCAACCCTCCGTACCTCGCCGACCCCCTGCGCCGCGCCTATCGCGACGGGGGCGGGGAGCTCGGCACCGGTCTGTCGGAGCGCATCGTGGCGGAATCGCTGCTGCACCTGCGGCCCGGGGGCAGGCTTCTCCTCTACACGGCGACGCCGGTCCTGGACGGCGAGCACCTGCTCTGGCGCAAGCTCGCGCCCCTGCTCGGCGAGGCGCGCGCCGATTACCTGGAGCTGGATCCGGACGTGTTCGGCGAGGAGCTGGAGCATCCCGCCTATTCGCAGGTCGAGCGCATCGCGGTGGTGGGGCTCGACGCAGTCAAGCTGTGAGCAGTCCGCGACGCGCGCCCGGTGTGCAACTCGCCGCGAAGGGCCCATCCTCAGGAGGAATGGATCGCAAGGAACTGCACCTTCGACTCGCGCGCTTTGCCCGCGAACGCCTGGAGCCCGGCTTTCCCGCCGATCCCGCGCCTGCCGCAGAAGAGGCGCACGCGCTGGAGCAGGCCTTCGTGGCGGAGGAGCGCGCCGCGGTGGCGGAGCAGGCGGCCGAGGCTCCACGCGAGGCCGGCGCGTTCGTGCGCTGGTTCGAGTCGCTGCGCGAGCGCGGCCCGGGGCAGGGCGACCCGCTCTTCCCCTGGCTCGCGGAGACCGCCTCGCTCGCGCAGATGAAGTGGTTCCTCGCCCAGGAGGTCGCGGGCGAGGCGGGCTTCGACGACCTGGTCGCGCTGACGCAGGTGAAGATGCCGCAGCAGCCGAAGCTGGAGCTGGCGCGCAACTACTGGGACGAGATGGGGCGCGGCCGGCCCGCCGCGATGCACGGACCCTTGCTGGCGGATCTCGCGCGCGCCCTGAACGTGCGCGCGGAAGCGGAGAGCACCGTCTGGGAGGCGCTTGCGCTCGCCAACCTCCTCGTCGCCCTGGCCCTCGATCGCCGCCATGCGTACCACTCCGTGGGAGCGCTGGGCGCAATCGAGCTGACCGCGCCGGGCAGGGTGGCGCAGGTGGACCGCGGCCTTGCGCGCCTGGGCGTTCCCAAGGCGGCGCGGCGCTACTTCACCCTCCACGCAACCCTCGACCTGCAGCACAGCGCCGCGTGGAACCGCGAGGTGCTCCTGCCGCTGGTGGCGCAGGAGCCGCGCGCGGCGCAGGCCATTGCCGAGGGCGCGCTGATGCGGCTGCGCGCAGGAGCGCGCTGTTTCGCGCGCTACCGCAGGGAGCTGGGGCTACAGCCAGCCCCACTCGCGCAGGAGCTGGCCGTCGCGCCGTAGGAACTTGTCGCCGATGTCGGTCCGGTAGCGGGCGTTGGGCAGGTGGATCTGCGCCGCGAGCGCGTACGCGTTGCGCTGCGCCTCCGCCACCGTGGCGCCGCGGCCGGTGACCACCAGCGCATATCCCGACGGACCGCTGGTGAGCAGGCGCCCGTGCTCGAGCATCACCTCGCCGTAATGGAGATGGCTCTCTTCTTCCGCGCTGAGCGGGCGCCGGAAGATGACCGGCTGGCCGCGGGCGGGCACCGTAGCCTGCGGATAGGGAAAGGGCGGCACCGTCAGCACCACCCCGACCGCGAAGCCCGGATGGGTCCGGAAGCTGCGCGGGCCTCTCCGGTCCACCATCGCGCGCAGGATCGCATCCCACCCCTCGACGTGCAGCGCGTCGAGGATGGCAAACCCGGGGTACCCGAAGCGGCAGGTCAGCTCCAGGGGCCAGACGCCGCGCTCGTTCACGATGGTGTTGAGGTTCACGTAGCCCTGGTAACGACCCTCGCGGAGCAGCGGCGCGAGCCGGCCGAGCGTCGCCTCCATGAACCGCTCGGCGCCGCGGCAGGTGACCAGCGTTCCCATCTCGCCGGTGAGCTCGCCGAGGTCGCCGGTGAAGAACCGCGTGTGCTCCCAGTCGAGGCAGGCGGGGGCGAGGAACCGTTCACCGTCGAAGTACGCGCCGGTGCCCATCTCCACCCCGTCGAGACGCTCCATCAGGACGAAGGAGGGCGGATCGGGCCAGGTCCATTGCGCCCGCTGCAGCTCGAGGAAGGCGACGACGTCGGCGCCGCCGGGGAGCTCGCCCACGTAGGTGCGGGTGGCCGAATACGCGCCGTTGAGCTTGAAGACGTAGCGCCCGGGCGCGGCGCGCACGAAGTCGATGCCGGCGGAGAAGGAGCTGAAGGGATGGACCGGCGCCGTGCGCAGCCCGGCGTTGCGCAGCGCCGCCTGCCCGAAGGCGCGGTCGTTCTCCAGCCTCTCGCCGAGCAGGCCGCCGCCCACCACGCGAAAGCCGTCCCGGCGCAGCTCGTCCTGCTCCGCGCCCAGCGAGGCCTGCTCGAACAGGAGCAGCCCGTCGCGGCCCACCCAGCCGAGCTCCGAGCGCCAGTCGGAGATGCGCTCGACGATTCCTGCCAGCACCTCGTGGCAGGACTCGTCGGCGATGTGGACGCGCACCTCGTGACCGGACTTCTGCAGCCGGCGGTAGAGATCGCCGAGGTCGTTGGAATCGCCCACCCCGAGGATGCGCACTGGAGTAGACATACACCGCGCGTCCCCGCGGCAGGCAGGGGCCTGCGTCGTAGGATGCGCCTTCCAACTCTTCGAGGGGACCTCATGCGCAAGACCGCAGTGCTGCTCGCCGCCGCCGTTCTCTCCTGCAAGTCCGCTCCGCAAGCGAAGGCGCCGGAGACGGGCGCCGCTTCCGCGGGTCCTTCGACCCCGGCCAATCCGCCCGCCACGCAGGTGACCGGGGCGCAGCCTGCGGTCCCCAACGTCGCCGGCCAGCCCGGCACGCCGCCGGAGGCGCAGCACGGGCGGTCGGCCTCCGCCCGGGCCCCGGCGGCGCCGCCCCCGGGAATCGACCTCTCCGCCATGGACCGCAAGGTGAACCCCTGCGACGACTTCTACCGGTTCTCCTGTGGGAGCTGGCTCGAGCGCACGCCCATCCCGGAGGACCGGCCCCAGTGGGGACGCGCCTTCAGCGAGATCCTCGAGCGCAACCAGGAGCTGCTCCGCGAGATCGTGGAGAAGGACGCGCGCGGCGAGGGCGACCCGGCGGACCCCTTCGCGCAGAAGGTGGGCGACTTCTACTCCACCTGCATGGACGAGCAGAAGGCGGAGACCGCCTCGCTGGCCACGCTTCATGAGGAATTGCGGGCCATCGACCAGATCTCCGACGCCAAGGCGCTGGCGAGCGAGGTGGGCCAGCTCCACCGGGCCGGGGCGCGCGCCTTCTTCGGGTTCGGCGCGCGGCAGGACTTCAAGGACGCGACCCAGGTGATCGGCGGCGTGGACCAGGGCGGCCTGGGCCTGCCCGATCGCGACTACTACTTCCGCGACGACAAGAAGTCGCAGGAGCTGCGCCTGCTCTACGTGGACCACGTCGGCCGCATGCTGGCGCGCGCCGGCGACGCCGACGCACCGGCGCACGCCCAGCGGGGGTTCCAGCTGGAGACCGAGCTC
>DATDMU010000232.1:0-6401 GCA_036518615.1 Myxococcales bacterium | reverse complement strand
CACCGCCGGAAGCGCGAACAGCGCGGCGGAGAGGCAGGTGATCTCGCCGATCACCGCCGTGAGCCCGAAGCTCTGCACCGCCTGGTTGTCCGCGGTCACCAGCGTGGCGTAGCCGATGATGGTGGTGGCCGAGCAGAGCGCCACCGCCCCCCCGGAAGTGGCGAGCGCCTCCTCGACGCTGCAAGTCTGCCGGTAGCGCTGGTAGAGGTTCACGGCATAGTCGACGCCGATGCCAAAAGTAATCGGCAGCACGGCGAAGTTGACGAAGTTGAGCTTGAGCGAGAGCAGCGTCATCGCCCCCGCGCCCCAGAGGACGCCGAGCGAAAGCGAGCCGATCACCCAGCCCGCGTCGCGCAGGCTGCGCATCACCACCAGCGTGAGCAGCGCCACCGCCACGAAGCTGAGCGCGGCGGTGAAGCGGCCGTCGTTGGTGATCGCCTGCACGATGTCGGTGGTGAGCACGATCTGCCCGGCCACCAGCGCGTTGGGATCCACCCGCAGGGCGGTCTCCCGCACCGTGCGCGTGTGCAGCATCTGCGCGCGGCCGTTGGCGCTGTCGGTCGTGAGGGTGGGGTAGACCAGCACCACCCGCCCGCGCTGGCCGTCCTTCTCGAAGAACGCGCGGGTCAGGTTCGCAGGCACGTCGTTCAGCGACACCGGCTCCAGCCGGGTGTTCTTGCGCAGCCGCCGGATCTCCGGAGGCAGCTTCGCCGCCGGCTGCTTGTCGAGCATGGAGAAGATCTGCCGCAACAGCTCCAGCTTCTGCGGCTGGTCGTGGGGCAGGAACTGCTGCAGGGTGACCACCGACTCGATGGTGCTGTCCGCGCCTTCCTCCTCCTTCTCCTTCTGCACCGCGGCGGCGACCTTTTCCGCCTCCTCCGGCGAGCCGGTGAGCACCACGGTGGGGGTCTGGTAGGACTGCAGCACCGCGTCCACGTGCTTGTCCCAGAATCCCTGCCCCCGGCTCTCGCCGGAGCGGCTGCCCAGCTTGGTGAAGTCGTACTGGATGGGATCCTGCGCGAACCTGTACCCGGCGTAGACGGACAGGGCGGTCAGCGCGGCGGTGATCACCACCGGCCAGGCAGGCCGCTTGACGATCAGCTGCGCAAAGGGACCGGCGATGAAGCCCACCACCCGCCCGCGGCGGGGATGGGACAGATCGCGGAAGGGCCAGTAGCGGTCCTGCAGCACGATGAAGGCGGGCATCAGCGCGTAGGTGGCCGCCCAGCAGATGAGCATGCCGAAGAAGCCCATGAAGGCGAACTGGTTGAAGCCGCGGAAGCTGACCGCGCCGAGCGACCCGTAGCTGGCGGCGGCGGCGCCGCTGGCGGCAAAGGTGGCTACCCAGGTGGCGCGCAAGGAGAGCCGCAGGGCGTGGCGGGTGTCGGCGCCGCGCCGCCGCTCCTCCAGGTAGCGCGCGAGCAGGATGATGCCGCCGTTGATGCCGTTGCCGATGATGATGCTGCCGAGGAAGGCGGTGTTCGGGTTCAGGTAGTGGATCACCCAGCGCGAGAGCGCGAAGGTCACGGCCACGCCGGTGAAGAGCGGAAAGACCAGCAGCGGGATGGAGCGGATGGTGCGGTAGTAGAGCAGGAGCGCGGCGGCCACCGCGACCAGGACCAGCACGCTGGAGACCTCCAGATCCCGCACCAGCGCTTCCTGCGCCTCGATCACCCCGCGGATCTCGCCGCCGTAACCCACCTGGATGCTGGGATGGAACGACTTCGGGTGAAGCGAGTCGATGGCCGAGGAGACGGCGTCGAAGATCTTCTGGTCGTCGGCGAGGCTCACCGCCGCGCCCGGAGGCGAGACCAGGATCACCAGCGTGTGGCCGTTCTCGCCGGCCAGGTACCCGTCGGGATAGCGGTCGAGCCGCGACCAGGCGGACTTGATGCGGCCCACCACCTCGTCGAGGTTGGGCGCGGGAGAGCTCTCCGCCTCCTCCGCCAGGTCCACCAGCAGCGGGTTGGCGCTGGCGATGCGCGAGCGCAAGGCCTCGCGCGCGGCGATCAGGTCCTTGACGTCGGCGTAGAGCGCGCCGTGCCGGTCGAGGAAGTCCTTCTCCGCGTCCACCCGCCAGTGCACCTGCGCCACCAGCGAAGGCGGCAGTTGCTTGAGCCGCGCGGCGGCCGCGTCGACGAAGCGCTCGCCCGCCTTGAGGTCGTCGGTGCGGACCACGATGGCGAGGTGCGAGAAGCCGCCGATGCGCCGCTCCAGCTCGGCGAGCCCCTTCGCAGCCGGCGCGCCCTGCGGCAGGAGCTCGCGCAGGTCGGTGCGCAGATCGCCGTAGAGCCGCACCGCGGGCGGCACGCAGACCGCGAAGATGACCGCGCCGAGGAGCGCGAGCGGCCACGGCCTTCGCAGCGAAAAGGCCGCCCACCATTCCCAGAACCTGGCGGCGCGCGAGAGCTGCTCCATCCCGGCTCTCTACGCCGCCCCATGCCTGCGCGCCACCGCGTCGATCGCCTCGCGCAGGAGCGAGAGACCGGAGAGGGCGGTGTCGCGATCGATGGTCAGGGCCGGCTGCAGCCGGATGGCGTGGGTGTAGCTCATCGCGAGGAGCCCGCGGCGCAGGCCCTCCTGGAAGATCTCCGCGCAGATCGTCTTCGCCAGCGGCTCTTTGCTCTGCCGGTCGGCGACCAGCTCCACCGCGAGGAAGAGTCCCTCTCCGCGCACGTCGCCCACCCAGCGCAGCCGGTCGGGCCAGGTGCGCAGCTCGTCCAGCATCGACTTGCCCACCTCGCGCGCGTTCTCGAGCAGCTTCTCGCCGTGCAGCGTGCGCAGGCTGGCCAGCGCCGCCGCCGCCGCCAGCGGGTTCCCGCCGTACGACGACGACGAGCCGCTCGGGTTGGACCAGGGCTTCGCCTGCGCGATCTCGCCCTTGGCGATCACCCCGCTGATGGGAAACCCGGCGCCGAAGGCCTTGCCGATGGTGATGATGTCCGGCGTCACGCCGCTGCGCTCGCAGGCGAACCAGCGGCCGGTGCGCCCGAACCCGGTGATCATCTCGTCGGAGATGAAGAGGGCGCCGTGCTCCTTCGCCAGCTCCTGCGCGCGGACCATGAACTCCGGCGGCGGCACCACGTTGCCGGCGGTGCCCTGCAGCGGCTCCATGATCACCGCCGCCACGCTGCCGGTGCTCTGCTGCCTGAGCTGCTCGCGCGCCAGGTCGGCGCAGGCGATGCCGCAGCTCGGGTAGGTGAGCTTCAGCGGGCAGCGGTAGCAGTTGGCGAAGGGCAACACGTGGCCGGGCGGCAAGGGGCCGTACGTCTTCGCGTTGCCCGAGCCGTTGACGGCGAGCGCGCCCGCGGTCTTGCCGTGGAATCCGCCCCAGAAACCCACCAGCTCGTGGTGGCCGGTGTGGTTCTTCGCCAGCCGGAAGGCGCTCTCCACCGCCTCGGCGCCGCTGGAGTAGAGCTGCACCTTGTCCACGCCCCTGGGCGCGACCTTCGCCACCTCGTTGATCAGCTCCGCGCGAGGCGCGCTGGTGAACGAGCCCACGGTGACCTTGTCGAGCTGCGCGTGCAGCGCGGCGCCGTAGGCCGGATGGCAGTGGCCCAGGCTGTTGACGCCGATGCCGCCGATCAGGTCGAGGAAGCGATTGCCGTCCACGTCCTCGATGACCGAGCCCTGCGCACGCTCCACCGCGATGCCGCTCGAGAGCGCAAACCCCTGCAGCCCGGGGGCGAGGTGCGCCTGCTCGCGCGCCACCAGCGCGCGCGACCTGGGGCCGGGGATGTCGGTCTGGATGTGCGGGCCTTTCAGCGTCATCGCGCGGACCTTCCGCCCCCAAACCGGCTGTCTGCTTCCAGACCAGCGGTGGGCGCGGGCGGGCACGTCTAACACAACTTTCCGGCACCCGGCAGGCAGAAAGTCGCGCGCGAGACCGCTGCGGGCCCTCTCTCAGAAGGCGGGCAGGTTGGCCGGCTTGTTCGCGTAGGAAAACTCCGACAACGCCTGACCCGAGCGCACGACCGCGGGCTCGCCCGGCCTCTCGATGCGCAGCTCGTAACGGTTCTCGTAGGTGTAGGCCATCGGCGCAGCCCAGGCGCTGACCAGCAGGCGCGAGAGCGGGCCCATCTGGTCGAGCAGGTCCTGCCGGTACAGCAGCCTCTTCGCGTCGATGCGAACCGTCACCGTCTCGCCGGCCGCGCCGTGCGCCACCGCGGCCACCCGCTGGGGCACGTCGTACTCGAAGTGGCCGCCCGGCTCGTGGCGCGGCGCCTCGAAGGCGATCTTCACGTCGGTGGAACGCACCTCGGTCTTGCCGTCGCGCGAGGTGTAGAGCCATCCCTGCGGGGGCAGGCGCGAGCTGCCCGGCGGAAAGAGCACCGCCAGCGCCACGCTGGCGCCGTGCTCGCCGTCGAACGCCTCCATCCGGTACCAGAGCGAGGCGCTCTTGTAGGCGGGCACGGTGGAGTAGGAGGTGTCGGCGTAGCAGTACCCGCTCACGCGCTTGCTGCCGCCCGCCGCGGTCCAGAGCATCCCGTCGAACTTGCTGCGCAGCGCGAAGATGGTCTGGTCGAAGACCGCGTGGCCGCCGGCGTCGAACACCACCCGCCCGCCTCCGGGGCGCACGGCCTGCGTCTGGGGCAGCACCGTCGCGTCCACCACCAGCTTGCGCCCGGCGAAGTGGACGTGATGGCTCGCGTCGGGACCCATGGTCAGGCGCGAGGCGCCCATCTCGATGGCGCCCTCGGGCTGGACGCCCCACTCGCCGCTCTCGAAGTCCTCTCCGTCCTCGACGGTCTTGCCGTCGGGCGCCACCACCACTGCGCGCACCGCGGCCTTGCCATGACCTTCGAGGCCGGCATTGCCCACCAGGAACTGCACCCTGGCGAAGGACCCGTCCTCCGCGGAGAAGAGGAACGAGTAGCTCTCCGAATAGAACGCTTCCGCCCGCAGCTTGGGCAGGAAGCTCGACTGGGTCAGGTCGGCCTTGTCCGACAGCGCGCTGGAGAAGCCGTGAACCTGCTCCTCGGCGAAGGGATTGCCGTAGGAGACGAAGAGCACCGCCATTGCGGCGAAGGCGGAGGCGACCGCCCCGATCAGCGCGAGGACCGGCCGCGGCTTGCCGGTCTGCTCGCGGAAGACGAACACCCGGTGCAGCGGCAGGTTCCAGCAGAGCGACACGCCGACGCCCACCACGCCCGCCGCGACCAGCGGGTTCCAGCGCAGGCCCTCGGTCAGGAGGATGACCCCCACCGTGTTGAGCAGGAGCGAGGTGAGCGAGATGGCGGCGTAGCGCGGCACCTCCACCATCACCGAGTTCTGCCGCGAGCGGAAGGTGTAGACCTTGTTGAGGGTGAAGTTGGTGACGGCGCCGACCAGCGCGCCCAGGGCGCGGGAGGTGCCGGTGTAGATGCCGACTACCTCCAGAAGGATCGTGAACGTCCCGTAGTCGACGACCGTCGCGACCGCCGAGGCGACCCACGCGCGTTGAAACCACCCGCTCAGCTCCTTCTCGCGAGCGGCGGGCGGCGCGATCTCTCCTTCGCGCTTGCGCAGCTCCCGGTGGATGAAGGCGAAACGGCGCAGCGCCGTGACGTTGGCCATCACCGCCACCAGCGCCAGCGTGGCGAGCATCAGGTAGAAGGCCTGGTGCCCGGAGGCCCGCTCGGAGAAGCGGGCGAACTCGGGCGCCAGCACGCCCGCGGCGCCGATGTAGACCGCGCGTTCGCCGCGGTTCATCGAGCCCATCCGCGCGTCGATGCCGGAGATCTCGCCCTTGGCGCGTGCGTAGGAGACGAGCAGCGCGCCGCCCATCGAGGCGATGGAGAGCCAGAACCCCATCGGGTACCCGCGGTAGTAGGCGGCGATTCCTGCGAAGGTGGCGATCTCGGCGTAGCGGTCGACGGCGGCGTCGATCAGCTCGCCTGCGTCGGAGGCGGTGCCCCTGGTGCGGGCCACCATCCCGTCGAGCGCGTCGAGGATGGCGCAGAGGATGACCAGCCAGCCGCCGGAGCTGAAGTGGCCGGTGGCGAAGGCGAACGCCCCCGCCACGCTGCAGGCGAGCGAGGCGAAGGTGAGCTGGTTCGGGGTGATGCCGAGGCGGATGCAGAGCTTCTCCATCGGGTCGAAGCACCAGTACCCGAGCTCGATGAAGAAGCGGGAGAGGAAGACGCTGCCCGGCTCCTTCTTGACCCGATCCGGGACGTACCGTCCCTTCAGGAGCACCCGGACCGCGTAGGCGGCGATCAGGGCGAGAACGATGGAGATCGTCACCAGCAGAGACAGGCTACACCTCGCGTCGTCCCGACTCGCCCGGGCTCCGGACGGGCACACGCATGGCAGGCCGTCCGCGGCCCCAAGTATCCCGTCCGAGCCAATTTTGCAACGAAACCAACGTTTCGTTACCGGGCCGTGACAATGATCACGATGGGCAGTCCCACGCCCAGGGT
>DATDMU010000231.1:0-16616 GCA_036518615.1 Myxococcales bacterium | reverse complement strand
CTGCTCGACTTCGGGCTGGTGGGGCGCCTCTCCCGGCAGATGCAGGAGTCCATCGTCCTCTTCGTGCTGGCGGTGTCGCTGCGCGACCCGGACACGGTGGCGCGGCTGCTCTACAAGGTGGGCGTTCCCGACGAGCGCATCAACCTGCACCAGTTCCGCCACCAGATCCACGACTTGCTCGACCGCTACATGGGGCTCAAGCTCTCCGAGGTCGACTCGGGCGTCCTGATGAGCGAGCTGGTCGATCTGGCGATGAAGTACCGGATCAAGATCCCCAAGGAGTACGCGGTGCTCTCCAAGGCGGCCGCCACCACCGAAGGCATCGTGCGCCAGCTCGACCCCGAGCTGGACGTCGGCGAGGCGGCCCTGCCCTACGCCAAGCAGCTCCTCTACGACCGCTACAACCCGGCCACCATGAGCGGCGGCGCGCTGCGGATGCTCCTGCAGCTCCAGGGCTTCCTCCAGGACACGCCCCAGCAGCTCGCGCAGATCCTCATGGACCTGGAGGGCGGCAAGTTCAGCATCACCGTCCGCAACGAGGAGCTGTCGCGGCTCAACACCAACGTGAAGGCGCTGGGCATCCTGCTCTTCGCCGGGATGATCTCCGCCAGCCTGATCGTGGGCGCGTTCTCGCTGGTGGGCCGCGCCACCGACGGCGCGGGGAGCACGGTGTGGCCGGTGCCGGCGCTGGTGGGGCTTGCGCTCTCCGCCATGCTCTTCGGCGCCGCCGTCACCTGGACGTTCCTCGCAGGCCGGCTGAAGAAGATCAGCGTGCGCCGGTTCTTCAAGTGACTAGCTTTTCGCCATGCAAGCATGGCACCCCGCTTCCCCGGGAGTCGGGGACAAGCTGCCGGACCTCGAGCTGCTCGACGAGGCGGGCAGGCCCCTGGCCCTCTCCTCGCTCGCAGGCAAAGGGGCGCTGCTGATCCTCTTCTTCGCGGGCCTCGACGACCCGGAAGGGCTGCGCCTGCTCGCCGACTACCGCGACTCCACCCTCGGGCTCTTCCACGCCGGCGTCACCGTCTGCGCCATCGGCCATGCCGAGCCGTCTGCGCTGCGCTTTCTGCGCTCGGAGCGGGGGCTCGGGTTCCGCATGCTCGCGGATGCCGACGCGACCGCGCTCTCCTCGCTGGGCATGCTGGACCGCACCGGTCTCTTCCTGGTCGATCGCAATCTGACGGTGAAGCTGCGCGCGCTGGGGACGAGGACGCCCGCCGACGCGATGCTCGCGTTCGCCAAACGCGGCGGCGGCCGCACGCGCGTGCCGCTGCGCGAGAGGGTGGCGCACCTCTTCCAGGGCGTGCAGCACGCGCTGCGTCCGCTCAAGCCGGCGCGCTGACGCTTCACGGGTTCTCGACCGGCAGCGCCTCCACCACCAGCTCGGCCACCGGCGGCGGTTCCACGAGGGTGGGCTCGATCAGGCCCTCCGCATCCGCCGCCAGCGCCGCGAGCGCGGCCATGCGCCCCACCTCCAGCCAGGCGAAGACCGCGGCAGCGGCGAGGCCCACCGCGAGGCGCGGCGCGAGCGCAAGAAGCTCTCCGCGCGGATCGACGAGCGCCGGCCCCGAGAGCAGGCTGGTGAGCATGGCCATCACGCTCGCTGCGATCATCTCGAGGAAGAGGAACGCCACCGTCACCACCAGGCAGGCGCCGAGCCTCGAGGCGAGCAGCGACGAGGCCTTTCCGAAGGCGGCGGTGGCGCCGTCGCCGAACGCCGCCGCGCGCACCAGCGTGAGCCGGACCAGCAGGTCGAGAAGGACGCTGCCCAGGACCGCGCCGGCGCCGGTCAGCGCGGTCAGGGCGAAGAGCGCGGCGGAAGGGCGCAAGACGCAGAGCGGCACGGCCAGGAGCAGCGCCGCCGCGCAGGCGAGATTGAAGAAGAGCAGGAGCGCCCAGGCCAGGCCTCCCGCCCCGATCACGCGGGCCGCGCCCCGGGAGACCAGCACCATGAAATTGCCCGGCGGCGGCCGCCGCCCCATCTCGGCGTCGGCGGCGAGGAGCGGCAGCGCGCCCGCCCAGAACAGCAGCGAAAGCGTCGCGAGGATGACCAGCGCCGCGGCCACCCCGCCCAGCGCCGGCCACCCCACCGCGCGCAGGGCGCGCAATGCCGCGAGCAGGTTGCCGCGCTGCGCCGCGGCCGCGACCAGAAGCGCACCCAGCGCCACCGGGAGCAGCGCGAGCAGGTTTCCGCCCTGATCGATCAACGCCTTGGCGAAAGAGAGCTCGGGATTGCGCGAGGCGGCGCGCAATCCCAGCCGGACCGCCTGATTGGCGCGCAGCATGGCCGCCGTATACCGCAACTCCGGTGGGTGCGGCACGCGCCTCCTTGCCGCCACATCGGGCTTCCCCCTAGTGTGGGGACCGATGCAGACCGTGACGACATCCTTCTCCTCCACGGTCCTGGTGGTCGACGACGAGCCGGTGGTGCTGGACCTCTTCCAGCGCGTCCTGGGAAGCCGGGGAATGGCCGTCCGCACCGCGAGAAACGCGGAGGAGGCCTTCGCGCTGATCGACGGAGAAGGGTTCGGCTGCATGCTCACGGACAAGAACCTGCCCGGCGTCGACGGCATCGAGCTGGTCCGGCGCATGCGGCAGGTGCAGCCCTACTGCGCCTGCATCATCATGACCGCCTACGCGTCCACCGCCAGCGCGGTGGAGGCGTTGCGCCTGGGCGCCGTGGACTATCTGGAGAAGCCCTTCGACGACATGGACCGCATCGCCGCCCGCGTGGACGACGCGCTCAAGGCGATGAAGGACGAGTACGATCGCCAGGTGCTGCTCGCGAGGCTCCGCGCGGTGCAGGGCGGCGAGTCGCAGAACGACGCGCCCGACGACGTGAGCGCGGTGGACGAGGCGATCGAGCCCGGGACGACCACGCCCTTCGAGATCCTCGAGACCCGCGTCCACCACGCCAACGCCGACCTGCGCCGGCGCTCGCTGCACCTGCTCTCGCGCCTGGTGGCCAGCAAGGCGGCGGGCCGCGAGGTGCTTCTCTCCGCGGAAGCGCTGCTCGACGAGGTGCGGCGGCTGCGCGGCGGCGGCGGGGAGCCGGCGGAGCTGGAGCAGCTCGAGCAGAAGCTGGAGGAGCACCTGGAGCTCGCCCGCCGCGCGCAGAGCCGCTGATGTAGGCGCACGGCGCAAGCTTGCGCCCGCCTGCGCACCTGCCGGTTTCTTGCTGGCACTCCGCGCGCCGCCCTATGCTCCTCACCCTGCGAGGCGCCTGAGACCGATGCGATTCCGCAGCAGGATCTTCACCGTGCTCGCGCTGGTCGGCGTCGTCCCCGCGGCGGTGATGGGCTGGCTGTCGTTCACCGTCAACCGCGGCGAGCTGGTGCGCACCGTGGGCACGGCGCAGGCGCAGGTGGCGGCGGAGCTGGCGCGCTCCTGCGAGCGCTTCGTCGCGCAGGGGGTGCAGTCGCTGACGCAGTCGATGAGCGTGCTGCCGCTCGGAGATCTCTCCGGCGCCGAGCTCGCCACCGCCCTGCGCATTCCCTACCGGCAGCTGGAGTTCGTGGACGCGCTGCAGATCCCGCCCGGCCCCGCCGTCTGGGAGGGCGGCAACGGCAGGCCCATGCCCGAGCTGGAGCTGTTGCGCGAGCGCGCGCCGGTGCAGCTCGCGGCGGAAGCCGGCATGGCCATCGGCAGCCCCTACGCCGGCGCCGGCGGCTCGATGCGGCTGCCGATCGCGCTGCGCCTTCCGGAAGGGCGCGTGCTCCTCGCGGAGCTGTCGCTGCGGCAGCTCTCGCGGCAGATGCTGCAGGCCTCGAGCGGCGAGAGCGTCGCGTACCTCGCCACCCGCGAAGGAACCGTCCTGGCGCAGCCCGCGCCTTCGCCCCTGACCGACTCCGAACGGACGCTCCTGCGCGAAGGCGGCGTCGCCATCGTGGAGCGCGCCGGCGGGCAGAGCTGGCTCTCGGCCGCGGCGCCGGTGCGGGCGCTCGGCTGGACGGTGGTGGTGGCGCAGCCGGAGGGCGCGGCGTTGCGCCCCGCGCAGCTCGTGCGCCGGTACACGCTCTTCTGGGTTGCGGTCTCGCTCCTCCTGGTGGCGGTCCTGGGCGCGTTGCTCTCGCGGCACGTCACCGAGCCCGTCCGGAAGCTGCGCGAAGGCGTGCAGGCGCTGCGCGAGGGGAAAGCCCGCAAGCTCGAGGAGGAACGGCCCGACGAGATCGGCGAGCTGTCCCGCGCCTTCGGCGAGATGGCCGGCGAGATCGTGCGACGCGACGAGGAGATCCGCCGCTGGAACGGCGAGCTGCAAGCGCGGGTGGAGGAGCGCACCGCGGAGCTCGGGGCGGCGCAGGAGCAGATGCTGCGCACGCGGCGGCTGGCCGCGCTGGGATCGCTGGGGGCGGGAGTGGCGCACGAGCTGAACAACCCGCTCACCGCCATCTGCGGCACCGCCGGCCTGTTGCGCAAGGAGCTCGCCGGCACGCGCCACGAGGAGGAAGTGCGCGTGCTCCTGGAGCAGGCGCGGCGCGCGGCGAAGATCGTCTCCGATCTGCGCGCGTTCGCCGACCGGGAGCGCGAGGGCGCGGGAAAGAAGTTCCCGCTCGCCGCATCGGTGATGGCCGCGCTGGACCTCTACGAAGGGCAGATGCGCGCGAGGGGCATCCGCCTCTGCACCGAGCTGACCACCTGCGAGGCGCAGGGCGACGCGGCGCAGATGCAGCAGGCGGTCGCGCATCTGGTGGCGAACGCCATCACCGCCATGCCCGCGGGAGGCACCCTCAAGGTGACGCTGAGCGAGCTGGAGGGCGCGGCGCTCCGGCTCTCGGTCAGCGACACCGGCAAGGGCATCTCCCCTGCCCTGCGCGAGCGCATCTTCGATCCCTTCTTCACCACCAAGGAGGATCCGGAAGGCGTGGGGCTCGGGCTCTCGATCTCCCACAGCATCATCGAGGCGCACCACGGCAAGCTGGCGGTGGAGAGCGCAGAAGGGCACGGCGCCACCTTCACCATCGTGTTGCCGGCGGCCGCCGCGGCGGCGCATCTGCGATGAGGCAGGAGGCACCGCCCGTGCGACGCCGCCGCGCGAGGATCGCCGCGCAGGCGGCGCTCGCGCTCCTGATCGTGCTCGGCTCCTCGTGGGCGCTGTTCCGGCACACGCTCTATGAGCCGCCCGCCCAGAAGCCGCGGCCGCATCCGCGCGCGGAGGGGGCGGTGGTGGTCGCCGTCTCCGGCGAAGTGCTCCGCCTCTCGCCGGGAAAGGGCCCCTCCGCCCTGGCGGTCGGCCAGCGCCTCTCGCCCGAGGACTCGGTGCACACCGGCCATGGCGCGCACACCGATCTGGTGCTCGGCGCCCGCGGCCGGATCACCGTGGCCGAGGGCACCCAGCTCACCGTCCGCGAGGTCACGAGGAAGCTGCACCGGCTCAAGCTCTCGCGCGGCCGCATCGCCGTCGACTACGAGGCGGACGGCGAGCGCGTCCTGCGCGTCGAGGGCGACGACCGCGCCGTGGCGGAAGCGCAGGCCGCGAGGTTCGGCATGCTCTCCACCGGCGCCGCGGTGGCCGTCGCCACCGGCACCGGCGCGGTTCGACTGAGCGCGCACGAGCACACCGTGACCGTGCCAGCGGGCGCCGGGGCGGTGGCGTTGCGCGGCCAGCCTCCTTCCTCCGCCGAGCCCATTCCCAAGTCGCTCCTGCTCCGGATCGCCGCGGCGCCCGCAGCGCCGGCGGAGGCGGTCTGCGCGGACGTGCGCGGCGCCGTTCCCCGCGGCGCGGAGGTCAGCGTCGACGGCGCGCCGGTTGCGGTCGCCGCGGACGGAAGCTTCCACGTCCGGGTGCCCGCCGCGCCGCGGAGGAAGTCGGTGCGGCTCGACATCCGCGATGCCGCCGGCAGGCAGGCCCGCCGCACGGTGCCCTGCGAGGCGCCTCCCGCCGGGGACGCTCCCATGCACCTCCAGGAGGACGTGGCCATCGACGTGGGCGAAGAGGAACGGCCACCCTGACCCCGGCTGAAAACTTGACCAGTGCGCAGGCGTTCAGTACGCTATGCGACGCCATGACCGAGCCCTTGACCGAACGCCAGGAGAAGATCCTCAGCTTCATCAAGAAGAGCATCCAGGATCAGGGCTACCCGCCCACCATCCGCGAGATCGGCGAGCACTTCGGCATCCGCTCCACCAACGGCGTCAACGACCACCTCAAGGCGCTGGAGCGCAAGGGCTACCTGGTGCGCGGCGAGCTCAAGAGCCGGGCGCTCAGCGTCATCGAGGGCGGCAAGTCGCAGGGTCCGCGCTTTCCCAGGCTCTCCACCCGCCGCGAGCTCACCGCGGTGGAGGGCGGCGACACGGTGGAGATCCCGGTCATCGGCAAGGTGGCGGCGGGCGCTCCCATCCTCGCCCAGGAGAACATCACCGATCACGTCCGCATCGACAGCATGCTGCTGGGCGAGAACGGGAAGAAGGTGTTCGCGCTGCGGGTCGCGGGAGACTCGATGATCGGCGACGGCATCTTCGATCGCGACTACATCTTCGTGCGCAAGCAGTTGCAGGCGAGCCCCGGCGAGATCGTCGTCGCCATGATCGAGGACGAGGCGACGGTGAAGCGCTACTACCCGGAGGGCGACCGCATCCGCTTCCAGCCCTCCAATCCGCGCCTCAAGCCCATCTACGTGCGCCGCGAGGACTTCCGCGAGACGCAGATCATCGGCGTGGTGGTGGGCGTCTACCGTAAAATGAACTGAGCTGCGGCGGACAATCGGGAAGGAAGTTCAGGGTTGCGTCCGCGGGCGGAAGAGGGGACAGGCCCGCACGGGCTGCGGCGGATACTTCGCCGGCAGGAGCGGGCACATGATGAAAATGCTCGTGTTCGTCCGTACATAGCGCGGCGGCGCCGCGCAGCGATGGCAGAGGCTCTCGGGAAAGGGCAGCTCCGCGGCACGGGGATTGCTCGCCTGCGTCACATGCCCTCCGAGCTGCCCGACGATTCCCGCGAGCTGCTGCATCTCTTCGCCGAGCTGCCCGCCGACGACCGCGCCCGCATCCTCTCGCTCGTGCGCAGCCTGAGCCTCTGCCACGCGGCGGACGCCCTGCGCAAGTCGCCGTTCGTCTCCCCGCTCTCGAGGGCCGCCGCTCAGGGCTCGGGGATCGTGTCGACGTCCGCGCCGGTCTGCGATCCCTGCGTCTGATCCTGGGAGCCGCGCGAATTGCCGGCCTGGTTGCGGTCGGGATTCTCGATCAGCCGCGCCCGCTCGGTGGCGGTGCGATGCGGCCGGCCCTGCTCGTTCAGATCGGTTTCCTTGAGAGCGTCCGGCGCCCCGCCCTGCCGGCTGCCGATGGGCTGCCCTCCCGCCTGTCCCTGCGGTCGTTTGACGTTGGCCATGCAGCGAAGCTGTGCATCGGCCGATTGAGATCAAACGCCGGGCACACCGGGCGCGCCGAGATCGCTTCTGGACGAATTCCCGGCCCGGCGTGCCCGGCGTTCGAGCCGTGCAGGCCTACTTCTTGAAGCTGCGGATGAGCTGGACCAGCTGGTCGGCCTGCTCGCCGAGATCCTTGTAGGCCGGCATGTTGTCGCCCTGGCCTTCGAGGATCGCCTTCTTGAGCTTGGCGTCGTCGAACGCGGCGTGGAACTCCGCGGTGCTGTAGTTCTTGACGCCGAGCTTCTTGCCCTGGTCCGTCTCCGCCTTGCCGTCTGCGCCGTGGCAGGACGAGCACTTGGACTTCCAGGTGCGCTCGGTCTTCTTGTCCACCTCGGCGCGCACCAGCAGTGCCGCAGCCATGGCGCCGATGAACGCGAACGATGCGAGATTGCGCATTTGACTCCTCCTTCCCGCGCCCGGGAGCAAACGCCGTGCCCCCGCTTTTTGCGCCGCGAAGGCGCCTGCGCTTCCCTCTGCGCGCGCAGCCTGTTCGCGCCGGCCGGATCCCCGTGCGCCGAAGATCGTGCGCAGCCGCCGCGGCGTGGCGCAAAGCTGCCCCGTTCCATTTACGACGCGGAGCCTTCACTCCCGACGCGCGCCCGGCGCGGATCCGCTACGCTTGCCGCGTGCACACGCCGAGCGGTGAGAGCGTCCTGCGTGCCCTCGGCGCGAGCTTCGTGGGCCTCGCGGCGGTGGATCTGCAGGGCCGGCAGACCTGGGTGAGCCCGTCCTTCTGCGACCTGCTCGGCTACTCCTGCGAGGAGCTGCTCGGTCGCGCGCCGCCGCTTCCGTACTGGCCGGAAGAGGGCCGCGCCGGCATCGAGGACGCTCTTGCCCGCACCATCCGCGGGGAGGCGCCGCACGAGGGATTCACCGTGCGCTTCGCGCGCAAGGATGGCCGCCGCCTCGACATCCGCCTGTTCGTGGCGCCGCTCCTGCGCGAGGGCGAGGTCGAAGGGTGGCTCGCGGCGGCGGTGGACGTCACTGCCAGCGTGGACGTGGCCGCTCGCCTGGCGCGCAGCGAGAGGCTGCTCGCCGAGGCGCAGCGCATCGCGCGGCTGGGGAGCTGGGAGTGGGATCTGTCCGGCCGGCTCTGGTGGTCGGAGGAGCTGTTCCACGTGCTCGGGCTGCCGGCGACCGCCGCCGGGTCGAATCCGGAGCAGGTCCGCCGCGCGCTGGAGGAAGTGGCCGAGCGGGCGGAGCCTGCCGATCGCGAGCGGATGCGCGCCGTGGTGATGCGCTCGTGCAAGTCGGGCGAGCCGTTCCTCCAGGAGATCGACCTTCGCCTGCGCGGCGGCGAGGCGCGGACGCTGCTGGTGCTCGGCACCTGCGAAAAGGACGCCTCGGGCAAGCCCGTGCGCATGGCGGGCACCGCGCAGGACATCACCGACCTCAAGCGCATGGAGGAGGAGCGGTCGCGGCTGCGGCGCGAGAGCGAGCTGCACCAGCGCGCGCGGGAGGATCGCGAGCGGCTGGGCGCCATCCTCGAGCAGCTCCCCGCAGGCGTGATGATCTCCGACGCGGCGGGGCGGGTGGTGTTCACCAACCCCGCGGCGAAGGAGATCTTCGGCGGACCCATTCCCGCTCCCGCCGGCGCCTCGAACTTCGATCGCACCTTCGCCGCCTGGGACGACCAGGGCCGGCCGCTCTCCTCCGCGGATTTCCCGCTGGTGCGGGCGCTGCGCGGCGAGACGCTCAACGCGGTGGGAGTGGAGTTCCAGCGGCCCGACGGCACGCGCGCGTACATCCAGACCAACGCCGGGCCGCTGCGCGACTCCAGGGGCGCCATCACCGGCGCGGTCACCTCCTGGTACGAGATGACCGAGCTGCGCAGGGCACAGGAGGAGCGCGACCGCGAGCGGGAGCGGCTGCACCTCACCTTCCTGCAGGCGCCGGTCGCGCTGGCGGTGTACCAGGGGCCGCGGCACCGCTGCGAGATCGCCAATCCCCGCTACGAGGCCATGGTGGGACGGACCGGCATCGCCGGCAGGGAGGTGCGGGAGATCTTCTCCGAGCTGCCGCCGGACCACTCCGTCTTCGCCTCGCTCGACCGGGCCTACGCGCTGGGCGAGGCGCAGACCGTCACCGAGATGCACATTCCCATCCGCGGCCCGGGCGAGAGCCAGCCGCGCGACCACTGGTTCAACTACGTGCTGCAGCCGCTGCGCGACGGCGCGGGACGGGTGGTGGGCTCGATGGTGGTGGCCGCCGACGTGACCGAGCAGGTGGAAGCGCGGCGCAAGGTGGAGGCGCTGCGCGCGCAGGCGGAGGCGGCGAGCCGGGCCAAGGACGAGTTCCTCGCCATCCTCGGCCACGAGCTGCGCAACCCGCTCGCGCCCATCGTCACCGCGCTCCAGCTCATGCGCGCCCGCGCCATCGAGGGAGGCGAGCGCGAGCGGGCGCTGATCGAGAGGCAGGTCTCGCACCTGATCCGCCTGGTGGACGACCTGCTCGACGTGGCGCGGGTGGCCAAGGGCAACGTGGAGCTGCGCCCGCGGCCCGTCGAGGTGGCGGCGGTGGTCCAGGGCGCGGTGGAGCTGGCGAGCCCGCTCCTGGAAGGCCGCGCGCACCACCTCGACGTGCAGGTCATGGAGCGGCTCGGAGTGGAGGGCGACCCCGCCCGCCTGCAGCAGATCCTCGGCAACCTGCTCAACAACGCCGCCAAGTACACCGCGCGCGGCGGCCACATCTCCATCCGCGCCTGGCGCGACGGCCCCTGGGCCCGCATCGAGGTGAGCGACGACGGCATCGGCATCGCGCCCGACCTGCTGCCGCGCGTCTTCGATCTCTTCGTCCAGGGGCAGCGCGACATCCATCGCGGCGAGGGCGGCCTCGGGCTCGGGCTCGCCATCGTGCGCAGCCTCACCGCGCTGCACGGAGGGACGGTGGAAGCGCGCAGCGACGGGCCCGGCAAGGGCAGCGTCTTCACCGTCCGGCTCCCGGCGCTCGACGGCGAGATGCGCGCCGCGAAGGCCGGCGCGCGGCCGCAGATCGACGTCGGCCCTTCCCGGCGCGTGCTGGTGGTGGACGACAACGAGGACGCGGCCATGCTGCTGGCGGAGGCGCTGCGCTCCTTCGGCCACGAGGTGGCGACCGCATACGACGGCCCCAGCGCGCTGCGGGTCGCGCCGGGGTTCGGCCCCGAGGTGGCGCTGGTGGATCTGGGGCTGCCGGTGATGGACGGATTCGAGCTCGCGCGCAGGCTGCACGCGCTGCCCGGGCTCTCCGGCCTGCGGCTGGTGGCGGTGACCGGCTACGGCCAGTCCACGGACCGGCTGCGCTCGCAGGAAGCGGGCTTCGAGGAGCACCTGGTCAAGCCGGTGGACCTCGACGACGTGGCGGCGATGCTCCGCGAGCTTGCCTGAGCGGCGCTCAGCTCGGCGCCACCGACGAGAGCGCGATCAGCTCGCGCACCGACCGGGTGAGCGCCGCGGCCCCGACGGGCTTGACCATGAAGGCGTCCACGCCGGCCAGTTCGGCCCTGTCGCGGTCGATCGGCCGGGACCCGCCGGTGATCACGATGACGGGCACCTCGCGCAGCCGCGGCGACGAGCGCATCTGCTCGCACAGGGAAAGCCCGCAGGCGTCGGGCAGGACCACGTCCAGGCAGATCAGGCTCGGAGTCGTGCGATCGAGCAGCGCGGTCGCTTCCGCAGCGCTCGCCGCCTCCAGCACGCGCAGGCCCATCCGGCGCAGGCACGCGGAGATCATCCTCCGCGTGACCGGGTCGTCTTCGACGACGATGGCTTCCGCGCCTTCCACGCAGGGAAGTCTCCGCGATCGCACTCGCGCGCTCAAGTGAGGGAAGAAAATTGCGTGTAGTCAAAGGGGCGATGGTTGCGCCGCCAGCACGACGGATTTTCGGCGCGACGACAGATGTGCGTGGAATTGCAGGCCGCATTCCAATGACCGGATACGGCCCCGGAGTTGCACCAGTCAGCAGTGTCCCGCGAGTGCCGCAGAACCTGCGCGGGGGAGGCTGCCGGTGCTGGCGCTCTTCATCGTGCTGCTTGCCCGGGGCCGGGGAGGTGGACGAATGCCTCGCATCGTGGTGAACCGATGAGCGACATCGTCCGCTTCTCCGTGCGGCAGCGCGCCGAGCACCTCTTCGTGATGGTGCTCTTCACCGTGCTGGTGATCACCGGCATGCCGCAGAAGTACTTCGAGGCCGAGCTGTCGGCGCGGGTGGTGCACGCCCTCGGCGGCGTGGCCTCCACCCGCCTCCTCCACCGCGCGGCGGGGCTTGCCCCCGGCCAGCTCATCCCTGCGGCGAGGGTCGCGCACAGCCAGGAAGGCCTGATGGCGTTTCTGGTGGTGATCGTCTGGCACGTCTACAACGCCCTCCTCAGCCCGGACGTCTTTCCCTTCGACTCGAGCATCTTCACCGGCAGGATCAGCCGCGACCGCATGCTCGAGGAGCACCCGCTGGAGCTGGCCCGCATCGAGGGGCGGCCGGCGGACGAGATGCCGGAGCCCGCGGAGGGTCCGCCGAAGGCGGCATAGCCGATGACCGCGCAGGGGACCGACGCGAGGTGGGGCCGGCGCATCGCGCCGCGGGTCTTCGTTCTCGTGGGGCTGGGAATGGCGGGGCCGCTCGCGATCATGGTGATCGCCGGCTGGAGCACGCGCGCGCAGCTGGAGCGGCAGGAGCTGGACGATCATGGCCTGCTCGCGGCGGCGGTGGCTGCGCGGGCGGATGCGGCGCTCTCGGCGGATCTGCTGGCGCTGCAGTCCGCGGCGGTGGGTTCCTCCTCGCTCCACGACGTGCGCATCGCGCATCCGCTCTTCAGCTCGGTCTTCCTCCTCGATCCGGACGGCACCGTGCTGGCGCGCGAGCCCGCCGGCGCCGGCATCGACGGAGCCGCGCTGGCCAGGGCCGCAGGCAACAAGCCCGCCTTCACCGCAGCGCATGCCGTCATTCCGCTCCGCTCCTGGCGGGGGGACCTCATCCGCGTGGCTGCGGGCACCCTCGACCGATCGCACCTGCTCCCCTTGCTCCACGTCGGGAAGATGCCCGCGGCGATGGCCATCGACCTGCTCGACGCGCAAGGCGCGGTGCTGGCCGGCACCGATCGCTCCTCCCGCGGCGGCGGTCCGGGCGTCTCGTCGGCCGTGCCGGTGGCCGGCTGGACGGTGCGGGTGCGGCAGTCGCCGTCGGCGGGATTCTTCGGGCCTCCGCTGCTGGGGCTGGCCGGGCTGCTGTTCGGCGTCGCACTGCTCTTCGGCTGGGGCGCGGCCCGCAGCCTGACGCGGCCGCTGGTCGCCCTGACCCGCGCCGCGGAGCGGCTGACGTCGGGCAACCTCGATGCGCCGATGCCGGCGCTGCCCGAGGACGAGGTGGGCCGCCTGGGCGCGGCCCTGGAGCGGATGCGGCTTGCGCTGAAGGAGGCGCGCGATCAGCTCGAGCAGCGCGTGGCGGAGCGCACGGCGCAGGTGCGCCAGCTCCTCGGCAAGGTGATCACCGCCCAGGAGCACGAGCGCAGGCGCGTGGCCCGCGAGCTGCACGACGAGACCACCCAGACTCTCGCCGCGCTGGTGATGAAGCTGCGCGCGCGCTCCGGCCTCGCCGAGGAGACGGCGCTGGCGGTGAGCACGCTGGACGCGGTGCACCGGCTGATCGTCGATCTGCGGCCCTCGGTGCTGGACGATCTGGGGTTGCGCTCCGCCATCGCCTGGTATGCCGATCGGCACCTGCGCGCGCACGGAATCGCGGTGCGCTGCGAGTTCAACGGCCTCGACCTGCGCCTGCCCCCCGAGCACGAGACGGCCATCTTTCGCATCGTGCAGGAGGCCATCACCAACATCGACAAGCACGCCAGGGCGGAGACGGTGCTCATCCAGACCGCGCTGCGCGACCAGGCGCTCACCATCGACGTGGAGGACGACGGCAAAGGGTTCGACGGCGCCAATTTCGCCACCCCGGACCGCGCGGGGCACGGCTGGGGCCTTCTGGGAATGCGGGAGCGGGTGGAAATGCTGGGCGGGACGTTGCGCATCGACTCGGCGAAGGGCGAGGGAACCCACCTCGCCCTGCGCGTGCCGCTGCCGTGAAGGAGGAGCAGATGGACCGCATCCGCGTAGTCATCGCAGACGATCACGGCATCCTTCGCGAGGGCATCCGGGCGCTGCTCGCCGGAGTCCCCGACATCGAGGTGGTGGGCGAGGCTGCGGACGGGCTCGAGGCGGTGGAGATCTGCTGCAGGCTCGACCCCGACCTCGTGCTGATGGACATCGCCATGCCCGGCCTGGGCGGGCTGGAGGCGACCCTGGAGCTCCGCCGGCAGCACCCGCGCACGCGCGTGCTGGTGCTCACGCAGTACGAGGACCGGGAGTACGTGCGCCGCTTCCTCAAGGCGGGCGTCGCCGGGTTCGTGCTCAAGAAGGCCGCCGGCTCCGGGCTCGCCGACTCCATCCGCGCCGCGGTCCGCGGAGGGCTGGTGCTCGATCCCGACGTCGCGCGCCACGCGCTGGACGACGTGCGCAAGCCTGCCGCGAAAGGCGATCCCTACGAGGCGCTGACCGATCGCGAGAAGCAGGTGCTGAAGCTCGTGGCCGAGGGGAAGAGCAACAAGGAAGTGGCCAGCGCGCTGGGCATCACCGTGAAGACCGCCATGTCCCACCGCGAGCACGTGATGCTCAAGCTCGACGCGCACAACCGCACCGACCTGGTGCGCTTCGCGCTGGAGCGCGGCGTGCTTCCGCCCTCGGGAATCTGACCCCGTCGCGCTCGGGAATTCCCGATACTCCGGCTCGGGAATCCGTTCCCCCTCCTCCTCGGAATCAAAGGACGCTCCCTCGGGACCCGCTCCCGATGTGCTGCCGCAGGCGCTTCCCTATCCTCGGGCCATCGAAAGAAGGAGGCAGTCACCATGAAGCGCTATCAAGGTGGGAACGAGGTCAAGGGCGGTTACTTCTGGCACGCAGGCAAGTGGGAAGTGGTCACCATCAGCGGAGAGAAGGGCACGCTGCCCGGCGCGGCGAAGGACACCTACTTCAAGGTCTCGCTGCCGGTGCTCTTCGTCGGCGCGCCGGTGATGGGCGCGGCGTTCGCGATCTTCCTCCCCTTCCTCGGCTTTGCCATGCCCTTCTACGCCATCGGCAAGAACCTCTTCGGCGGCAAGAAGGCGGAGCAGGTTGACACGGAGCGTGCGCGCGCGTGACACGTTCGTGCCATGCCCAGGCTCGGGAGCGGACTGCGCAGGGCGCGACAGAGGAGCGGCCTGCGGCAGGGCGAGCTGGCGGCGCGGGCGGGAATCAGCCGGCAGACGCTCAGCGTCCTCGAATCGGGGCGCGGGCAGCCTTCGACGCTCGTCGCGTTGAACCTGGCCCGCGTCCTCGGCTGCCGCGTCGAGGAGTTGTTCTGGCTGGCCGAGGAAGCGGGAGCCGTGCGCGCGGAGCGGGCGGGGAAGGCGTCCGGCGCGAGCCGTGCCCTCCTGGGAATGGTGGCGGGGCGGTGGGTGGCGCATCCGCTGCGGCACGACGATCCGCTGGCGCTGGTCACGCCGGCGGACGCGCTCTTCGCGCGGGGACGGCTGCGCCTCCTGCGCCCGCGCGAGAGCGCGGAAGGAAACGTGCTGCTCGCCGGATGCGACCCGGGGCTTTCCATCCTGGCGGGGCGCATGGCGGACCGCTGGCCTTCGCAGCGGCTCTGCTGGCTGCCCGCGAGCAGCGACGCGGCGCTGCGGACCCTGGCCCGCGGACACGCGCACGTGGCGGGAGCGCACCTGCTCGACGAGGAGGCGCGCGAGTTCAACGTGCCCTTCGTCCGCCGGCTCTTCGGCGGCCGCGCCATGGTGGTGGTGACCTTCGCGCACCTGGAGGAAGGCTTCGCGGTGGCGAAGGGCAATCCTCTGCGCATCAAGAAGCCGGAGGACATCGCGCGGCGCGGCGTGCGCTTCGTCAATCGCGAGCCCGGCGCCGGCGCGCGCAGGCTGCTCGACCGCCTCCTGCGCAAGGCGCGGGTGCCCGCTTCGGCGGTGAAGGGATACGAGCGGCTCCTCGGCGGCCACCTGCAAGTGGCCCAGGCCGTGGCGATGGGCGCGGCCGACGCCGGGGTGGTGGCGCGCAGCGCCGCGGTGGCCCACGGGCTCCAGTTCGTGCCGCTGTCCGAGGAGCGCTTCGACCTGGTCTTTCCCAAGGAGTGGACCGCCGACCCGCGCGCCGCGCGCCTGGTGGAGACGCTGGAGGGCCGCCCCTTCCGCCGCGAGCTGGCCAGCCTGGGCGGCTACGACACGCGCCGGTCGGGGCACCTGGTGGCGGAGCTGCCATGAACGTCAAGCGCGGTTGACATCGCGTCGACTCTACGCGACACAATCGACTGCGTGCCCCTGCTCTGCGCCCTGCTGGTCTTCGCCGCCTCCTCGCTGCGCGAGGCGTTCACCGATCTGGCCCGCGCGTTCGAGCGGCAGAACCCGGGCGCCAGGGTCGAGCTGAACCTGGCAGGCTCGCAGGAGCTGCGCACGCAGATCGAGAACGGCGCGCCGGCGGACGTGTTCGCCTCCGCCGACTGGAAGCAGATGCAGCCGCTCGTCTTGGCGCACATGGCCGGACCGGCGCGCGTCTTCGCCCGCAACCAGCCGGTGATCGCGGTGCCGGCAGGGAATCCTGCGGGCATCCACGGCCTTCCCGACCTCGACCGCGCGCGCCGGATCGTCATCGGCGCGCCGGAGGTGCCCATCGGCGCGTACACCCTGCGCATCCTCGAGGCGGCGGACCGCCGGTACGGTGCGGACTTTCGCGCCCGCGTCGAGGCGAAGGTGGCCTCGCGCGAGCTGAACGTGCGGCAGGTGCTCGCCAAGGTCACCCTGGGCGAGGCGGACGCGGCCATCGTCTACCGCACCGATGCGGAGGCGACCCGCGGCGTGGCCATCGTGGAGATCCCGCCGGAGCTGAACACGGTGGCCGAGTATCCCATCGCGACGATCTCGCGCGCGCCGCAGCCTGCGCTCGCCGCCGCCTTCGTGGCGCTGGTGATCTCGCAGACCGGGCGCGAGGTGCTCGCGCGGCACGGCTTCCGATGAGGCTCCGCGCCTGGGACGGGGCGCAGGCGCTCGCGGCGGCGGCGCTGGTGACGTTCCTGCTCCTCCCGGTGTTCGCGCTCGCGCTCACCCTGCCGTGGAGCGACTTCATGGCGGGCCTGCGCAACCCCATGCTGGTGCCGGCGCTGCGCCTGTCGCTTTTGACCAGCGCCTGCAGCCTGAGCGTGGTGGTGCTGCTCGGATCGCCGCTCGCCTGGCGGGTGGCGCGAAATCCCGG
>DATDMU010000230.1:0-3601 GCA_036518615.1 Myxococcales bacterium | reverse complement strand
GGGAGCTTGAGCCGCTCGAGCATCAGCCCGCGAAAGCCGGCGAGCAGCAGAAGGCCCAACCCCATGCCCGCCGCGCCGCCTGCCACCGAGAGGGAAGAAGCCTCGGTGAGGAGGATGGCGGCGATCTGGCTGCGCTGGGCGCCCATGGCGCGCAGGAGCCCCAGCTCCCTGCGCCGCTCGCTCACGATCATGTAGAAGGCGAACGCCATGATCAGGAGCACGATGCACCAGAGGATGGCGCTGATGGTGACGATGGCGTGAATCAGCCCGGCGAGCTGCTGCCGGACGGTGGCGATGACCCGATCCGAGACCAGCGCCTTCACGCCTGCGACGTCGTGCTCGATGCGGATGGCCACGCGGTCGGGAGCGATCTGCTCGTCGGCCTGCACCAGCACGGTGGAGATGGTGTCGCGGGAGAGATCCAGCCTCTGCACCGCCCTGTTCCTCGACTCCTCCGCCATCGCGTACGCGGCGTCCAGGCTCATGAAGGCGGCGCGGTCGAAGAAGTGCATCCCGGTGGGCTCCATCGTCCCGGCCACGCGGAAGAGGGTGCCGAAGAAGGGCACGCCGTCGCCCGCGACCACCGGGATCTCGCGGCCGGTGACGACCTCCTTGTCGGAGAGCTGCCGGCTCAGGTGCTTCTCCAGCCACGGCCGGACGGTGAAGTCGGTGGCAGGATCGAAGGCCACCAGGAAGACGTCGACGTTGAAGCAGCAGTGGAAGCTGGTGGGCTTGAGGAAGAGCTGCGGCGTCGCGCTGCGCACGCCCTCCACCTTGCGCACCCGCTCCAGCACCGCCCGCGACATGGTGAACTGGGTGGGCTCGCCGGAGAGCAGCGCCGCCCTGGCGCTGGTCTCCGCGCTCTCCGGCACCACCAGGATGTCGGCGCCCAGCCGGTAGGTGCCGAGCCGCAGCGAATTGGGGATGCCGCCGAGGAACAGCGTGGCGGCGAAGAGCGTGCACGACACCACCGCGACGATGGCGAAGAGGAGCCAGGTCCGCGTGGCCCTCCGCCTCAGGTTCTGCAGCGCGACGTAGGCGATGTTCATGGCGGACCTGAAGAGGGCGGCGCGCCGCCCTCCGCGAGGCGACGGTGCGCTACTTCTTCCAGGCGATGGCCATGCCGCAGAGGAGCGGCGAGCCCTTGTCGATGGCCACGGTCACGTCGGCGGCCTTGTGACACCCGGCGCAGAGCGAGACCCGCTTCTGGATCTTGTGGCTCTTCGCGTCCATGAGCACGAGCAGGCTGTCGTCGCCATAGGTCCGGGCCGCGAGCAGCGCGGTCTTGCCGTTGGGGCTGAACTTCACGTCGTGGAGGTTGACGTCGTCCGGCAGCACGATGCGGTCGGTCACCGTGTCGGTGGCCACGTCGATGACCACGATCTGCGGCTTCTGCGTCCGCGCGACGAGGCCGGGGCCGTACTCGTTCGCCGCCGAGACCCAGAGCCTGGTCTGGTCGGGCGACATGCGGACCTGGTGGAGGAAGGTCATCGCCGGATCCTTGATCTCCTTGATGGTCTTCTTCGTCTTCCAGTCGATCGCGTAGACGATTCCCTGCGCCATGTCGGAGACGTAGGCCTTCTCCGCTCCCTTGGTCCAGGCGATGCCGCAGACCGCCTTGCCCACCGGCAGCCGGTCCACGGTCTTCATGCCCTTCGGGTCCCAGACGTAGACGCTGCCGTCGGCCATGTCCTCGAAGTAGATGTTGCCGTCCGGCCCCACCACCGCGTCGCAGAATTTCTTCCCCACCTGGATGGGCGCCGACTTCTTGTGGGTGACGAGGTCGTACTCGACCACCGAGCCGTTGAGCAGGCCGACGTAGAGCTTCTGGCCCACCAGCGCGCTGCCGTGCGAGCCGCCGCCCTTCTTCAGCTCCTCGAAGTCCATGCCGGCGATCTTGCCCTCCATCTCCGAGCCGGCCTCGCTGATGACGATGCGGTCCTTGCCCACCCGCGTCGGCTCGCGCAGCGTGGCGAGGTCGACGACGGCGAGGTGCCCGCCGTGGACGGCGATGTAGGCAGTGCCCTGCAGGCCTTCCGCCGCCTCCGCGGCGGGCTGGCGGGAGATCATCTGCGGGGCGACGATGGCGAGAACTGCTGCGACCAGCGCGAGCGCGCTCTTCCTGACGAAGGAACCCATGGTCCCGTCCCATTCTGTGGACTTTTCCGGGCACACCGCGTGACCCGGGGCAGACAGGCTGCAGTCCGCAACGAAGTAGAGAAAGAACCGCGCGAGGAGATCAAACCGAGAATTTGAATGCGAGCGATAAACCTGATTGATGGCGGCACGAGCGCGGGAACGAGGGGCCGCGCAGCCCGACCATCGCGCTGCGACGAATCGTCCCGCCCCCTCAACCGGCCTTATCACCCCATTCCAAACTCTCGCTTTGACTCGCGTCGACGGTGCGTGTCAGAGCCTTTGACGTGCTGCTCTTCCTTCCCATCGCGCAGGCGAGCGTCAGCATTCCGCTCATCGTCGCGGTGGGGGGAGTGGTGGGGCTCCTCTCCGGATTGTTCGGGGTGGGGGGCGGCTTTCTGCTCACGCCGCTGCTCATGTTCCTCGGCATCCCGCCCATCGTCGCGGCGGCGTCCGGCTCGGCCGCCATCGTGGCCGCCGGCACCACCGGCACGCTGGAGCATTCGCGGGCAGGGACGGTGGATTTCAAGATGGGGCTCACGCTGTTCGCCGGCGGCGCGGTGGGGAGCGTCGCCGGCGTCGCGCTCCTGGGCTGGCTCAACCGCTTCGGGCCGGTGAACATCGTCATCCGGGTGCTCTACGTGGTGATGCTGGGCGCCATCGGCGGGCTGATGCTCAACGAGTCGGTCCGCGCCTGGCGGCGCGGCAGCTACATGTCGGAGCGCAGATTCGAGCCGCCTCCGAAGCGTTCCTGGGTGGACGCGCTGCCCGGGCGCATGCGCTTTCCCCGCTCCGAGATCGAGGTCTCCTTCCTGCTGCCCGTCGCCCTGGGCGCATTCGGCGGGGTGCTGGCGGCGCTGATGGGTGTGGGCGGCGGCTTCGTCATGGTGCCGCTGATGCTCTACGTGCTCGGCATGCGCATGCACATGGTGGCGGGCACGAGCCTCCTGCAGATCCTCCTCACCACCATGCTGGTCACGGTGCTGCAGGCAGCCCAGAACCACACCGTGGATCTGGTGCTGGCGCTTTTGCTCGCAGTCGGCTCGACGGTGGGAGCCGTCTTCGGCACGCGCTTTGGCCGCAGGCTTCGCGCCGATCAGCTCAAGATCCTGCTCGCGGCGATCGTGCTCGGCGTGGCGGCCAAGGTGACCTTCGATCTGTTGCAGGCGCCGCGGATCCTCCTCTCGCACGTGGCGGGAGAATGAGGAGGCTCATGCGCGCCCTCGTTGCATCGCTCGCTTGCGCGCTCGCGCTTCCCGCGTCTGCCGCCACCACGGTCACGCCGGCCCGCATCGAGGCGGGCAGCTTCTACTCCGGCGCCACGCTCCACGTCAGCGGCAGCATCGGCGAGCACTCCCAGGTCGCCATCCGCGTCACCGGTCCGCGCGAGCACCACCACTTCAACCGCCGCGGCCGGATCGGCGTCATCTGGGGCGGCATCGAGCACGTCACCTTCCGCCACGCG
>DATDMU010000229.1:0-23026 GCA_036518615.1 Myxococcales bacterium | reverse complement strand
TCGTCACCGATCCGCCCTACGAGTCGCTGCAGATCCACCGCGCCCGCGGCACCACCACGCGGCTGACCACGAACTGGTTCGCCACCGTGGCCAACGAGCGGCTGCCGGAGCTGTTGCGCGAGGTGGCCCGCGTGCTCCGCGTGGACCGCCACTTCTACCTCTTCTGCGACGAGGTCACCGCCGACGTGATCAAGCAGCAGCAGGGCATCGGCGCGGCGCGCCTGCCCAACGGCGCGCGCAGGTGCGCCTGCGGGCTCACCTACTGGAAAGAGGTGCTCTGGGCCAAGACCACGATCGACGGCAGGAGCATCCGCGGCGGCACCGGGTACCACTACCGCGCGGCCAGCGAGCGGATCCTCTTCTTCGAGAAGGGCAAGCGCGCGCTCAACGACCTCGGCATCCCGGACGTGCTGATGGCGCCGCGCGCCGGCGTGCCCGGCCCGGCGGTGAAGCCCGCCGCGCTGGTGCGGACGCTCATCGCCCAGAGCAGCGCGCCGGGGGAGCTGGTGGTGGATCCGTTCTGCGGCTCGGGTGTCGTGGGAGTGGAGGCGCGATCGCTGCAGCGGCGGTTCTTGCTCGGCGACATCGACCTCGCCTACCTGGACCCGTCGCTTGCGGAGTTCGTGCCCGCCGATGCGGTGGTGGCGCGGGCGGCGGAGGTCCTGGAAGAGCCGGCGGAGCCGCCGCCGCTGGAGACGCTGGCCGATGGGACCGCCGCGCCGGCGGAGTTGGACGCGGCCCATGCCTGCGGATGGCTGGACGACGGCGGCGCCACGCCGGCCCTGGAGAAGCTCATCGCGGTCAGGCCGGTGGAGCGGGAGCCCGCGGTCCGCCGCTTTCTGCGCAACGAACCGGCGCGGCCGCGCGAACCCGACCGGCTGCGCGCCTGGCGCGCCTGGGCGCTCGGAGGGAGAGCGAAGACATGAGCGAACCGACCATCCTGGAGCTGGTCTCTCCGCCGCGGCCCGTTCCCGAGCTGCTCGCGGCGCTGCGGGGCTGGGAGCCGGGCGGCATGGGCAGCTGGGTGCTGGCGGCGAAGGCGCAGCTCCCCGTCACCGCAGAGGAGTGCCGGCTGCTCGCGCAGCGGGTGGACAGCTTCGAGCTCACGGCGCTGGAGTTCGAGCGCGTCATCGCGCTGACCGGCGCGACCCTCGGGCTCGACTACCGGCGGCGGCTCACGGTGGGCAAGACCATCTACGGCAAGGACCGGGAGGTGGACGTGCTCTTCCGCGATGCCCGCAACGGAAACCGCCTCGCGGTCGAGGCCAAGTACCAGCGGGTGACGGGCACGGCGGACGAGAAGCTGCCCTATGCCGTGCTCAACCTCACCACCCTTCCCCTTCCCGGCGTCATCGTCTACGGCGGCGGCGGCTTCCACCAGGGAGCCCTCCACTGGCTGTGCGCCAATACCCGCGCCACGGACATCTCGAGGCTGGGGGACTGGCTGACGGTGTTCTTCGCGCTGTAGGTCGTGGCTCGGCGCCGGAGCAGTTCAACCGGTTGAACCGGCCTCGGCAGTTCAACCGGTTGAACCGACTTCGGCATCGGTTCGCCCCTTGCGCGCGGAGATCTCGTCGAGCCCGGCGGATGAGGCCACCGGCGGGCAAAAAAGCGAGGGCGGCCCCCGTGCGGCCGCCCTCGCAAGCTGCTTCACCCGGCTCGTGGAACACGCGCGGGCGCCGGGCATTTCACCCATCGCGCACCGCGCTCTGTACAGGGAACGGACGAAGAAGGGAAATTCTCAACTCACCGTGACCTTGACCGCGCGGGGCCGGGGGCGGGCCCGCCGGCGGCGCTCGCGCGCCTCGTCGTCGAGCGTGGCCAGCGTGGCGTTGCCTAGGGCGCGCAGCGCGGCGCGGTCGAGCACGAACGAGACGGGCGCGCCGATGAGCGGCCAGAGCCTCGCGGTGCGCGGCAGCCACCCCAGTCCGAGGCGGCGGAGGATGGCCTTGATGAGCGCCGGATTCAGCCGCCGGATGATGCGCACCGGCACCGAGCCTTCCAGGATGCGGGCCACCGCGCGCGCTCCGGTGCGCAGGCCGGCGCTCTTCGCGGCGCCGGCGAATCCGGCGCCCGCCCAGAGCGTGTAGAGCTTGAGCCGCCCCGCGTCGCCCGCGGTGTCCAGCTCGTACAGCTCGAGCAGCGCGAAGATCAGCTCCGCCTCGACGAAGAGCGTGACCGCCATGGCCGCGGGCAGCCCGAGCGGCAGGGCGATGAGCGAAAGCGACCCGCTGGCGGCGCCCGCCAGCCCGGCGCGAAGGGCGGAGGACGAGACCAGCCTGCGGCCGAGCGCCACCTGGTCCTCGTTCGGATGGGAAACGCGCAGCTCCGCGACGCGGACCTTCGCGCGATCGCGCGCCTTCTCCACGGCCTGCTCGAACCACTCCATGCTTTCTCCGCGGCAGCGAAGGCGATTCTATCTCACCCGTCAATGGCTGCAGAAGCCCGGCGGAGTGGCGTTGGGGCCCGTGCAGGCGGCACGGCGCGGCACCGGAGCTGCGGGGTCGGAGAGCTTGTAGCGCGGCGGCAGGGCGCCCCCGCCTGCGAGCTGGTGGACATAGCTGCCCAGCGCCTCCCACTCCTTCACCTCGGTGCCGTCGGGGCGGTTGACGATGGTCAGGTCGGGATCGTTGTTGGCGACGGGTCTTCCCGTGTCTGCGTCCTTGAGCACCACGCCGGCCACGGTGGCGAACGAGGCGATGAACAGGCTGGCGGCGGCAGGGACGATCTTCAGCGGGTCGTCGAGCCAGCCCGCGGGAAGGCCGCCGCCGGCGCTGGTGGCGAGCGAGGCGTCGAACTTCGGCTCCCAGGTGCCGTCGAAGTTGCCCGCCGCCAGATCCGCGGCGCTGAGCTGCCAGATCTTCGTCACCCGGCCGTTGTTGCGGTCCAGCGGATCGCCTCCCGCGTTGAAGGCGGGGCGCGAGGTGTCGTATTCGAACCTGAACCCGGAGGGGACGAGGAAGAAGTCCTCGTGGCCGCCGCTGTAGGCGAACCCGGCGGTCACCTCGAAGGCCGCTTTCACCTCGGCGAGGAAGACGCCGAACCGGCAGAGAGGGTAGCCCGGCGTGCCCGCCGGAGAGGCGCCGAGCGGCACCACCCGGAACACGTCGGCAAAGCCGAGCTTGCCCGTCTTCCCCTTCTCCAGCGTGGAGACGCGCAGGGCTCCGGAAGCTTCCACCGCGAGCCGGGTGGGGGCGAGCTGGTTCGCCGCGGCGAGCTGCGCGTCGGCCACCAGGTCGAGCATCTCCGTCTCCTGGAACCTGCCGGCGTTGTCCACGTCGTAGTCGAGGGTGGCGAGGGGAAGATTGTAGAGGCTGCCGGCGCCGGAAGCAGCGGGCGGCGCCGAGCGGAGGATCTCCGCCAGCGTGAGCCCGAGGAAGGACGGCTTGCCGGCGGCCACCGGCTGCTGCTCGAGCGCCTGGATGGTGCCGAGCACCAGCGCGTTGACCTTCGCGTCCGCCGCCGGCCTCGTGTCGTCCACCTTCACCAGGCCGGAGCCGGCGGTGTCGAAGGAGACGTCGTGGTTCTCGTCCACGCGCAGCGAAATGCGGCCGACGTCTTCGCCGAAGCGGCCCGCCTGCTGCACCAGCACGTTCCTGCCGGTGCGGTCGTTCTTCACCAGCGTGGCCGGCACCTCGCGGTGGGTGTGTCCGCTCACGATCACGTCGATGCCGGCCACGTTGCGGGCGATGGAGAAGTCCTCGCTCGCAGGCACGCCCACCTCCGATCCGGAGTGGCTGAGGGCCACGACCACGTCCACCTTGTCGTCGCGGCGGAGCGCGTCCACCGAGGGCTGCACGTCGTCGTAGATCTGCGCCAGCGCGGCGATGCGGTTGTCGTCGGTGGTCCCGACCGGCACGGAGAAGCGCGTGGGCGCCTTGAGCGGCGCGACGGCGGCGGCGTCGGCGCCCATGATGCCGATGAATCCGACCCGCAGGCCGTTCGGCGTGACGAGCACCAGCTTGCGGTGCACCGGCTTGCCTTGATCGGCGCCCGACTCGTCGAAGAGCGCCTCCAGCGACGCATCGCCAGCGGCGCCGCTGAAGTGGATGTTGGTGGCGACGATGGGCGGAACGCCTTCCGGGCTTCCCTTGCCCGCGGCGATGATGGAGGCGAGGCCCTGCGGCCCGAAGTCGAACTCGTGGTTGCCGAGGGTGGTGACGTCGTACTGCAGGAGCTTCATGACCCGGTAATCCGTCGCCGCGAAGGGCGCGGCGATCTGCGCCAGCGTCCCCATCATGTTGTCGCCCGCGGAGACCGTCAGCGTGTCGGCGCCGGCGGCCTTCGCGGCGTCGCGCTCCGCCTGCAGCACGGCGGCCCGCCGGGAAGCGCCGCCCTTGATGGCGCCCGTTCCCGCAACGGGGGCGGCGCCGCCGTACGTCTGCGCGAAGTCGTCCGCCTCGGGGCCGAACCCGAGCAGGTGCGAGTGCTCGTCGTTGGTGTGGAGGATGACGAGCTTGCGCGGCGGCTTGCTGCCGCAGCCGAGCGCGAGCGCGCAGAGGAGCGGGAAGGCACGACGCATCATGATGTCCCCTCGGGGCAGGAGGCGCAGGCCACAAGGCCCGCTGGAGGCGGCCCTGTCAAGGCGCGCTCAGTGACCGCCGGGGTCGCGCTCGCCCGCGCGGACGGCGACCGGCAGCACGTTCTCGCGCGGAGGAATGGGACAGTTGTAGAGCGTGGAGAAGGCGCAGGTCGGGTTGTAGGCGCGGTTGAAGTCGAGGACGAAGCGGTCGCCGCCGAGGGGCACCGCGTCCACGTACCGGCCCACCGCATAGCTCTCGTGGCCGGTGGTCGCGTCGCGGAAGAAGATCGACACCGCCGATTCGTCGACCCCGGGTTCGAGCAGCCGCATGGCGGTGAGCCGCAGCGGCGTTCCCTTCAGGCTGAACTCCAGCGTGCCGAGGCGCAGCGCATGCCGGCGGTTGCCGCGGGTAGAGAGGACGATCTCCTGCCGCGGCGTCCTCTCGGCAACCAGCGTGGCCTCGACGCGGAAGGCCGCGTCCGGCTCGAACCAGACCGGGAAGGGCCCCTTGGACAGGCGGGGGCTCCGCGGATCCAGCACCACCACGCCGGGGAAGTTCTGGTGCGAAAGGCGCAGCGTGTAGCGTCCCACCGGCACCTTCGCGTCGGGAGGGATGCGCTCGGTCTTGCCGTCGCGCGAAAGTTCGAATCCGTCGGGCAACGCGCGCAGGCGGACCTCGGACGCCGCGCCTTCGAGGTGCACGTCGCAGTCAGGATCGCTTCCAAACCTGAGCGGCCGGTCGCCGGCGAAGTCGTGGCGCGCCACGGCCGCGAGCGGACTCGCGTGGGGGTCGCGGAACGAGGCCAGCGTGCGCGCCCGCTCCTTCAGCAATGCATCCAGGTCCAAGGGGACGAGACCTCCGCCGTGTGGTGTCGCCACTCTAGCGCGCGGCTTGCGGACCTTCTCCGAGACGCGCTGCTCCTGCTCGGGATCGCGGAGACCGCCGTCGGTCGCCGGCGGCGCGGCGCTGGCCGCCGGAGAAGAACCGAGCAGCGCCGCGAAGAGGAGCGGGATCATTCCTGGGACCTCCTCGCCGCGAGGCGCAGCGGATCGTGCCTCTCGCGCGAAAGCGCCGCAAGCGCCGCGATGTGCGCCGGCGTGGTGCCGCAGCAGCCGCCGGCGATCAAGGCGCCGCGCTCCACCCATCGGGCCGCGCGCTGCGCGTACTCGCCCGGCGCGAGCACGGGGGTGGCGGGCCAACCCGAGGCAGCGTCCACCTCGCCCATGTGCGCGTAGCCGCCGAAGGGCAGGCCGGATGCCGCCGCGGCCGCGAGACCCAGATCCACGCCGTCACAGGGGACGCAGTTGATCAGCGCGGCGCGGGCGCCTTCGTCCGCGGCGGCGCGAAAGAACGCGCCCAGGTCGTCGCCGCTTCGCATCCTGCCGTCGGGCATGACCATGGCCGAGACCCAGACCGGAAGGCCGGTGGCGCAGGCCGCCCGCACTGCGGCGAGGCCCTCGTCCGCGGCGGCGACCGTCTCCACCAGCAGGAGATCGCACCCCGCCCGCGCCAGCGCGCCCGCGAGCAGCCGGTGCTCGCGCAGGGCCACCTCCGGAGGCGGGCGCAGCTCCGGCCGGTAGCAGTCCTCGACCGGCGCCATCGAGCCGGCGACCAGGGCTCCGCTCGCCCGGGCCGCGTCCACCGCCGCGCGCGTCATCTCCTCGAAGCGGGCGCCGGCCTTGCGCGGGTTGGTGCGGAAGGTATTGGCGGTGACCACCTGCGCGCCGGCGCGCGCGTAGTCGAGATGTACGCTCCGCAGGCACTCGAGGCCGCGCGCGTCCAGCAGCGCCGCGGCGGAGAAGAGCTCGGTGCGCGTGTCGACGCCGCGCCGGCCCAGCTCCGTTCCGGTTGCGCCATCGAGAACGATCATCCCTTTGCAGCCTCCGCCCTTTCTGCTACTGCGCCGGCATGGCCCTCCTCAACGTCGGCGACATGGCGCCCGACTTCTCCCTCTCCTCCAGCGAGGGAAAGACGGTCAAGCTCAGCGATCTCCGCGGCAAGAACGTGGTGCTCTGGTTCTACCCGAAGGCAGACACCCCTGGTTGAACCCTCCAGGGATGCGGGCTCCGGGACCGAGCCCGTGACTTGACGGCGAAGAACGCGGCCATCCTGGGCGTGAGCTTCGACACCGTGGAAGAGAACAAGCGATTCGCCGAGAAATTCAACTTCCCCTACCCGCTCCTCTCCGACCCGACGCGCGCCATGGGCGTGCAGTACGGCGCCGCCGACTCCACCGGCGCGGGGAACGCGAAGCGCGTCGCCTACATCATCGGGCCCGACGGGAAGGTGAAGAACGTGTTCCCCAAGGCGAACACCTCGACCTTCGCGGCGGACGTGCTCGCGCTGCTCTGAGCGCCGGCGACGAGCGGGCGGCAGGCCCCAGCGTCAGCTAGGCGACTGGCGCTGCGCCCGCCGCGTGCACGCGGCGGGACGTCCGTGGGATCTGGCAGGAGACATGCCCGACTCCCGCCTTCTGGAAATGGTCCGCAGGCAGCAGCAAGCCATCCTCTCCGAGTGGATCGCCGATCTGAAGGCGGCGCTCGGCCGCAAGCTCATCCCCGACGCGGAGCTGGAGCAGCAATGCACCTCGTTCCTCCACGAGCTGCAGCGCGGCCTCTCCAGCGGAGCCACCGGCATCGAGGGGCCGACATGGGCGGACATGAAGGAGCTTCTCTCCTCCATCTCGCGCTCGCGCAACCAGGCCGGCCACAGCCCCTCCGAGACGGCGACCTTCGTCTTGTCGCTGAAGAAGCCGCTCTTCGCGCGGGTGCGGCGCGACCTGCCGGTGGAGGAACAGCCCGCCGAGATGTGGGCGGTGACGCAGCTGCTCGATGCGCTGGGCCTCTACACCACCGAGGCGTACCAGCGGGCCCGCGAGGATCTGATCAACCGGCAGCAGCAGGAGATGCTGGAGCTGTCCACGCCGGTGGTGAAGCTGTGGGAGGGCATCCTCGCCCTGCCGATGATCGGCACGCTCGATTCCGCCCGCACCCAGGTGGTGATGGAGACGCTCCTGCAGCGCATCGTCGCCACCGGCAGCGCGGTGGCCATCCTCGACATCACCGGCGTCCCCACCGTGGACACGCTGGTGGCGCAGCACCTGCTCAAGACCATCGCGGCGGCGCGGCTGATGGGCGCGGACTGCATCATCAGCGGCATCCGCCCGCAGATCGCGCAGACCATCGTGCACCTGGGCGTGGACCTGGGCACCGTCACCACCAAGGCGACCCTGGCGGACGCGTTCGCGCTGGCGCTGCAGCGCACCGGCCGCACCGTGTCGCGCCTGCAGCAGCAGAAGAAGGAGAAGGAGAACGACAAGGCGGCGGAGAAGGACCGGAAGGAGCGCGGCTAGTGGAGCGCATCCCCATCCTGCGCATGGGCAGGTACCTCCTGGTCACCATCCAGGTGGACATGCACGACCGCCTGGCCATGCAGCTGCAGGAGGACCTGACCACCCGCATCGCCGACGACCAGGCGCGCGGGGTGCTCATCGACATCAGCGCCCTGGACGTGGTGGATTCGTTCATCGGCCGCATGCTCTCCGACATCGCCGGAATGAGCCGCATCCTCGACGCGCAGACGGTGGTGGTGGGGATGCAGCCCGCGGTCGCCATCACCCTGGTCGAGCTGGGGCTGTCCTTGTCCGGTGTCCGCACCGCCCTCGACGTCGAGCGCGGAATGAAGCTCCTCGAGGCCTCCGTCAATGACGACACCACCCACGACCCGGACGAGGACGATGGCGCAGGTGTCGAGAACTGACGTGCTGCAGCTGCGCGCGGAGAATGACGTGGTCGCGGTCCGCCAGGCGGTGCGGACCTGGGCGGTGCAGCAAGGCTTCACCCTGGTGGACCAGACCAAGATGGTCACCGCCGCGAGCGAGATCGCGCGCAACACGGTGGTCTACGGGCGCGGCGGGACCGTGCGCATGGAGGCGCTGGAAGAAGGACCCCGCAAGGGGCTGCGGCTCATCTTCGAGGACCAGGGGCCCGGCATCCCCGACGTGCAGCTCGCGCTCAGCGACGGCTACAGCACCGGCACCGGCCTGGGAATGGGGCTGGGCGGCGCCAGGCGGCTGGTCAACCAGTTCGAGATCGACTCCCGCCCCGGACAGGGCACCCGCGTCACCCTGACGAGATGGAAGTGACCGGGCAGCAGCGCATCGTCGTCGAGGACGCCACCCAGGTGGGCGAGGCGCGGAGGACCGCGGCGCTGCTCTCCGCCCACGCGGGGCTCTCCGAGACGGAGTCCGGGCGCCTCGCCATCATCGTGAACGAGCTGGGAAGCAACCTCGGCAAGCACGCCCGCCACGGCGAGCTCTTGATCCAGCACTTGCGCGGCGTGCAGCGCTCCGGCGTCGAGGTGCTCTCGCTCGACCGCGGGCCGGGCATGGACCTCGCGGCGTCGCTGCGCGACGGCCATTCCACCGCCGGCACGCGCGGCGAGGGCCTTGGGGCGGTGCGCCGGCTCGCCGACGAGTTCGACGCCGACACCGGGTCCCACGGCAGCGCGGTGATGGCGCGAATCTGGGCCGGCGGCACCGGCGAGGGCGGGGCGCAGATCGGCGCCGCCTGCCAGCCGATCGCCAGCGAGCACCTCTGCGGCGACGGCTGGGACTGCCGCATGACCGCGAGCAGGACGCGGCTGCTCCTGGTGGACGGGCTCGGACACGGCCCGCTCGCAGCGCGCGCAGCCGAGGTGGCGACGGAGGCCTTCGCCCGCACCGACGCGCTCCCCGGTCCGGAGGCGATCGTGCACGCCCTCCACGCAGCGCTGCGGCCCACCCGCGGAGCTGCGCTCGCGGTGGCGGAGCTGGACCGGATCTCGCGCACCCTGCGGTTCTGCGGCGTGGGAAACATCGCCGGCGTGCTCCAGGATCCCAAGGGGGCGGCGCGCGGCCTCGTCTCCCACAACGGCATCGCCGGGCACGAGGCCCGCCGCATCCAGGAGTTCGCCGTCCGCTGGCCGGCGGGCGGAATCCTGGTCATGCACTCCGACGGCATCACCGCGCACTGGACGCTGAAGGCCGAATCCGGCTTGCGTCCGCGGCACGCCGGGGTGATAGCAGGGGTCATCTTCCGCGATTTCCGCCGCATCTCCGACGACGCGACGGTCATCGTCCTCAGAGAGCCATGAAGCCGACGCTGCTGCCGCTTTCCAGTCTCGCCATCAACTCCGAGCGGGACGTGGTCTCCGCGCGGCAGCGCGCTCGCCAGCTCGCCTCCCTGCTCGGCTTTCCCCCCCAGGATCAGGCCCGGATCGCCACCGCCACTTCGGAGATCTGCCGCAACGCCTTCCGCTACGCGGGCAAGGGACGGTGCGAGTTCCTGATGGAGGACGGGCCGCACGGCCAGTTCCTCGTGCGCACGGTGGACCAGGGGCCGGGCATCCGCAATCTCGAGGAGGTGCTGGCGGGGCGCTACCACTCCGGAACCGGCATGGGGCTCGGCATCATCGGCTCGCAGCGCCTGGTCGATCGCTTCAGCATCGAGAGCTCGCCGGAGCGGGGCACCGAGGTGCTCTTCGGCAAGACGCTTCCCAGGGCTTCGGCAGGCGCGGTGCGGACACCGTCGCGCATCGCCCAGGAGCTCGCGCGCGCCCAGCCCGCCAGCTTCGAGGAGGAGGTGCGCCAGGCGGACCGCGAGCTGCTCCGCGCCATCGGCGAGCTGCGCGCGCGCAACGAGGAGCTGGAGCAGATCCGCGGAGAGCTGGAAGAGACCAACCGCGGCGTGGTGGCGCTCTACGCCGAGCTGGACCAGAAGGCGGAGTCGCTGCGCAAGGCCACCGACCTGAAGAGCCGGTTCCTCAGCAACATGAGCCACGAGTTCCGCACCCCGCTCAACTCCATCCAGTCGCTCGCGCGGATCGTGCTCGACGGGTCGGAGGGGCCGCTCACCGAGGGCCAGCGCAAGGCCGTCCAGCTCATCCGCAAGTCCGCCCTCGACCTCGCCGACATGGTGAACGACCTGCTCGATCTGGCCAAGATCGAGGCGGGCAAGATCGCGGTGTGGCCCACCGAATTCGAGGTGGCGGAGCTGCTCGGATCGCTGCGCGCGGTGCTGCGGCCGCTGGTGCAGGAAGGAAGCCCGGTGCAGCTGGTCTTCGATCCCGCTCCGGCGCTGCCGCCGCTGTACACCGACGAAGGCAAGCTGACCCAGATCGTGCGCAACTTCGCCTCCAACGCGCTCAAGTTCACCGAGCGCGGCGAGGTGCGGGTGGGCGTGCGCGAGGATGGAAGCGGGAGGGTCACCTTCTACGTCAAGGACACCGGCATCGGGATCGCCAGGGAGGACCAGGAGATCATCTTCGAGGAGTTCACCCAGATCGAGGGCGCGCAGCAGAAGAAGATCAAGGGCACCGGCCTCGGCCTGCCGCTGTCGCGCAGGCTGGCGGCGCTGCTCGGCGGGCAGATCTCGGTAGAGAGCGAGCCCGGGCGCGGGTCCACCTTCTCGGTGACCATCCCCAGGCGGTATGCGCCGCAGGGCGCGGCGGCGACGTCCTCGGTGACCACCGTGGTGGGGATGGTGGACGACGCCGCCCTGCTCGCGCAGTGGGAGAGATTCCTCGAGGGCTCGCACTTCCGGCTCCTGCCCGCCCGGACGCTGGAGGAGGCGCGCGCCGCCATCGCGCGCGAGCGGCCCTCGGCGCTGATTGCGGGAGCGTTCCTGGGCGGGGCACCCACCCGCCCGCTCCTGGCGGAGCTGCGCAAGGACGAGGCTACCCGCGCGATCGCGGTGATCGGCTATGCCCGCGCTCCGCACGAGATGCGGCTGCTCGCGCTCGGAGCGGAGGTGATGGTCGAGCGGCTGGACGAACGCCACCAGTTGCTCGAGGCGATCTCGCGGGCGCTGATGCCGCCGCGGCGCGTGCTGCTCATCGCCCAGGAGGGGCGCGACGAGCTGCGCGCGCAGCTCGCCGATCCGCGGGTCGAGGTGCTGGAGGCGCGCGACGGCAGCGAAGGTGTCAAGCGCGCGCGCGAGGAGCGGCCGCGCACGGTGGTGCTGGACGCGAACGCCCCCGGATTCGCGGAGGAGGCGCTGGGTCTCTTGCGCCAGGATCCCGAGACGCGGGCCCTTCCCGTCCTGGTGCGCGCAGCGCGGCAGCTCCTCCCCGGCGAGGCGCAACGGCTGCAGGAAGCGGGCGCGCAGGTGGTGAGCGTCCACGCCATGCTGCGCGACGATGCCACCCGGACGCTGCGGGCGGCGCTGTGGGAGCCGGAGGGCGCGCATGGCTGAAGAAGCGCCCCTCCTGCTCTGCGTGGACGACCACGACGGCGCGCGCTACGCCCTGACCCGCACCCTGCAGCGGGCGGGCTTCCGCACCATCGAGGCCGCCAGCGGCATCGAGGCGCTGCGCAAGATGGAGGAGCGGCCGGACCTGGTGGTGCTGGACGTGCAGCTCCCCGACATCAACGGATTCGAGGTGTGCCAGCGCATCAAGGCCGATCCGCTCACCGCGGCGACGCCCGTGCTGCAGATCTCCGCCGACTTCGTGGACGTGGAGTATCGCGCCCGCGGCCTGGAGCTGGGCGCCGATGCCTACCTCGCCCACCCCATCGAGCCGCCGGAGCTGATCGCCACCATCCGCGCGCTCCTGCGCGCACGCCGCGCCGAGGAGAAGGCCACCGCCACCGCGCGCGATCTGCAGAGCACCTTCGACGCCATCAGCGACCCCATGTGCATGCTCGACCGCGAAGGCCGGGTGGTCCGCTGCAACCAGGCGATGACGCGGCTGCTCGACATGCCGGTGGAGGAGCTGATCGGGCGCGTCCACGAGTCGTTCCTGCCCGCGGCCGGCGCCGGGGCGGAGGCGGACACCGACCCCTTCCGCCGCATGGCGCGCAGCCGCAAGCGCGAGGTGCAGGACCTGCAGCACGGGGGCCGCTGGCTGCGCCTGACCTGCGATCCGGTGCTGGACGAGCGGGGGGAGCTCGCCGGCGCGGTCTACATCTTCTCCGACTTCACCGAGCGCCAGCGCGCCGTCGAGGAGCGGGAGCAGCTCCTCGCCCGCGAGCAGGCGGCGCGGGCGGAGGCGCAGGCGGCGGTGGTGGCGCTGGAGGCCGCCGACCACCGCAAGGACGAGTTCCTCGCCATGCTCGCCCACGAGCTGCGCAACCCGCTGGCGGCGGTGACCATCGGAATGCACGTGCTCGACGAGGTGGGCGGCAAGGAGCCGATCGCGATGCAGACCCGCGCCACCGTCCTTCGCCAGGCGGGCGTGCTCACCCGCCTGGTGGACGATCTGCTCGACGTCAGTCGCATCACCCGCGGCAAGGTGGAGCTGCGCCGCGAGCCGGTGCCGCTGCGCGACGTGCTCGAGCACGCCGTGGCCACTTCGCGGCCGCTGATCGACGAGCGCCGCCACGAGCTGGTGCAGGAGCTGGCCTTCGAGCCGCTCTGGGTGGAGGCGGACTCCACGCGGCTGGAGCAAGTGGTCTGCAACCTGATCAACAACGCCGCCAAGTACACCGAGCCTGGCGGCAGGATCCTGCTCAGGCTCCGGCGCGAGGGCGAATACGGCGTGCTCAGCGTGCGGGACACCGGCATCGGCATCGAGCCTTCGATGCTCAGCCAGGTCTTCGAGCTGTTCGCGCAGGCGGACCAGTCGCCGGCGCGCTCGCGCGGTGGCCTCGGCGTGGGGCTGACGCTGGTCAAGCAGCTGGTGGAGATGCACGGCGGCACCGTGTGCGCGCGCAGCGAGGGGCTGCAGCGGGGCTCGGAGTTCGAGGTGCGGCTGCCGCTTCTGGGCGAGGAGGCGCAGGCGCTGGAGCGGCGCTCGGCGAACGCGGATCCCGGCCGCAAGCGGCTCCTGCTGGTCGAGGACAACCCGGACATCGGCGAGACCCTGCGCGACCTCCTCCAGCTCCTCGGCCATCGCGTCGAGCTGGTGGGCGACGGGCTGCGGGCGGTGCAGACGGCGCTCGCCACCCAGCCCGACGCGGCGCTGGTGGACATCGGCCTGCCGGGCATCGACGGCTACGAAGTGGCGCGGCGGGTCCGCGCGAGCGACGAGGGCAAGGCGCTCGTGCTGGTGGCGCTGACCGGCTACGGCAGGCCCGAGGATCGCGAGCGGGCGCTGGCGGCGGGGTTCGACGCGCACCTGGTCAAGCCGGTGGATCCGGAGGAGCTGAACGAGGTGCTCGCCACCCTGGGCGGCCGCAGGCAGGCTTCCGGGCAGGCCCCGGCGGCGGGGGGTGCGTAAGCTTGCCTGCGTGGCGCGTGCTCAGCTGATCGACTCCATCCGCGATGCGGCCCGCCTCCTCGGCGGAACGCGCCGCGACTACGACGCATTGCTGGAGATGGCCGAGGGAACCCGCTTCGTTCTCCTCGGCGAGGCCACCCACGGCAGCCACGAGTTCTACCGCGAGCGGGCGCGGATCACCGAGCGGCTGATCGCCGAGCAGGGCTTCAACGGCGTGGTGGTGGAGGGCGACTGGCCGGATGCCGATCGGGCCAACCGCTGGGCGCAGGGCAGCCCGGAGGACGCGGACGCCGAGGAGGCGCTGGGCGGCTTCCAGCGCTTCCCCGCCTGGATGTGGCGCAACACGGTGGTGGTCGACTTCCTCCGCTGGCTGCGCGCGCACAACCAGGAATCGCGGCAGAGGCCGGCGCTCTTCCACGGCATGGATCTGTATAGCTTGTATACGTCGCTCGACGCGGTGGTGCGGATCCTCGAGCGGCGCGATCCGCAAGCCGCGGAGCGGGCCCGCGCGCGCTACGCCTGCTTCGGCAGCGGGGACGACGCGGAGGGGTACGGGCACGCCACCCGCCTGGGCCTCACCCGCTCCTGCGAGGACGAGGCGGTGGCGCAGCTCCTCGAGATGCAGCAGAAGGCGGCGGGCGGCCTCGACCCGGAGCTCTTCTCCGCCGAGCAGAACGCGCGCCTCGCCCGCAACGCCGAGGCGTACTACCGCGCCATGTTCGGATCGCGCATCTCCACCTGGAACCTGCGCGACCGGCACATGGCGGAAACGCTGGAGTCGGTGGCCGCCTTTCTTGCGCGGCGCGACGGCTACTCGCGCATCGTCGTATGGGCGCACAACTCGCACCTCGGAGACGCGCGCTTCACCGGGATGGGCGACGAGGGCGAGCTGAACCTCGGGCAGCTGGTGCGCGAGCGGCACGGCGACGCGGCGCTGCTGGTGGGGTTCACCACCTACGAAGGGACGGTGACCGCCGCCGACGACTGGGGCGGCGCGCCGGGGCAAATGGCGGTGCTGCCCGCCCTGGAGGACAGCGTGGAGGATCTCTTCCACGAGGTCTCGCTGCCGCGGTTCTTCCTGCCGCTGCGCGGGGCGGGAGAGGCGCTGGGCGAGCTGCGCGAGCCGCTCCTGGAGCGCGCCATCGGCGTGGTGTACCGGCCGCGCACCGAGCGGCAGTCGCACTACTTCGAGGCGCGGGTGGCGCAGCAGTTCGACGCGGTGGTGCACCTGGACCGGACCCGCGCGCTTCTGCCGCTGGAGCGGACGCAGATCTGGACAGCCGAGCCGCCGGAGACGTTTCCCTCCGCGCTCTAGGCGCCGTAGAGTCCGGCCGTGTACGACGTGGTGGTGGTGGGACAGGCCAACGTCGACTATCTCGCGCGCGGCCCGCGGCTGCCCGGCAGCGGCGAAGGCGTGAACGGCGACGCGTTCCAGGAAGGCTGCGGCGGCAAGGGCGCGAACCAGGCGGTGGGCGCGGCGCGGCTCGGCGCGGCGGTCGCGCTGGTGGCGCGGGTGGGCGACGACGCCCGCGGCGCGGCGGTGCTCTCGACGCTGGCGGCGGAGGGCGTGGACGTCCGCCACGTCTCGCGCGACCGCGCCTCGCACACCGGCGTCGCGCTCTGCCACGTGGACGCGCAAGGGCACAAGCAGATCCTCTCCGCGGTGGGCGCCAACGCGCGGCTCGATGCGGCCTGCGTGCGGGAGGCGTCGGAAGCGCTGCGGGCCGCAAGGGTGGTGCTGACGCAACTGGGAGTTCCCTTCGACGCCTTCATCGAGGCCGTGCGCCTCGGCCGCGCCGCGGGAGCGCGGGTGGTGCTCGATCCTGCGCCGGGGCTGCCGCTGCGCGACGAGGTGCTGGCGCAGATCGAGCTGATCCGGCCCAACGCGCTCGAGGCGGAGGCGCTGACCGGCATTGCCGTGCGCGATCACGAATCCGCGCGCGAGGCAGCCCGGCAACTGGTGCGCCGCGGCGCGAGGGCCGCCGCGGTGCAGGCGGGCAGCGAAGGAGACGTGCTCTTCTGGGGCGAGGGCGAGTGCTGGCTGCCGCGCTTCGAGGTGCCTCGCGTGGACGTGACCGGCGCCGGCGACGCCTTCGCCAGCGCCATCGCGGTGTGCCTCGCGGAAGGGAGGCCGATGGCGGAGGCCGGCCGCTTCGCCAGCGCCTCCGCCGCGCTGGCCACCACCGCATTGGGCGCGCAGGCCTCGCTCCCGCGGCGCGAAGCGGTGCTGGCGCTCCTGGCGCGCACCGGCTGATTCAATCCAGAATTCGATTTAATCCTTCAGGAACTTCACCGCGATGAAGACCGCGGCCGCTCCCGCCGGCACCAGCGCCATGAGCTTCACCAGCCCGGCCACCCGGTGCTCGAGCCGGTCCACCCGGTCGGCCATCAGGAGCATCATCCAGTGCTTCGCGCGCGTCTCGTGCACCGAGTAGGCGATCCTCCGCAACAGGCCGGAGAGGCCGTGGAGCGGCTGCGCGGTGCCGAAGACCGGCGTCATCTGCGCCAGGTCCTTGCGCCGGGTGAGGCCGCGGCGCGGGCGCATGCGCTCGAAGTGATCGGGGGCGGTGGGCGTGAGCGGCTGCTGCGGGCTGCGCTCCATCGGCACGCCGGGGCGCTCGCTGGGAGAGAGATCGGCGCCCACCACCGGCCGATCCGTGTGCTCGTGACGCTGGTGCTGTCTGTCGGTCATCGCGGGGCTCCTCAGGCTGCGGCCGGCGTGAGCACGCACTTCACGCAGCCGTCCTTCTTGTCGGAGAACATGCTGTACGCCTTGGGGGCGTCGCTGAGCGGGAACCGGTGCGTGATGATTCCCTTGGCGTCGATCCGCCCTTCGCGGATGTGCTTGAGCAGGTGGGGCATGTAGCGGCGCACGTTGCACTGGTTCATGCGCAGGGTCAGCCCCTTGTTCATGGCGGTGCCGATGTCGACCAGGTTCCAGGGCGGACCGTAGACGCCGATGATGGAGACGTTGCCGCCCTTGCGCACCGCCTGGATGGCCCAGTTGATGGCCACCGGCACGCCGGCCTGCATGAAGGTGAGTCCCAGCGCGCGCTGGAACTTGCTGCCTTCGGCCTCCATGCCGACCGCCTCGATGACCACGTCCGGGCCGCGGCCCTCGAACTGGTCCTTGAGGTACGAGACCAGGTCCGGCACCTTCTTGAAGTTCACCGTCTCCACGCCCGCGTAACGGCGCGCGAAGTCGAGCCGGTAGTCGACGTGGTCCACGGCGATGACGCGGCCGGCGCCCAGGAGCCAGGCCGACTTCATGGCGAAGAGGCCCACCGGTCCGCAGCCCAGCACCACCACCGTCTCGCCGCCCTTGATCTCGCCCATCTCCGCGGCCTGGTACCCGGTGGGCAGGATGTCGCTGAGGAAGAGCACCTCCTCCTCGCTCATGTCGTCGGGAATCTTCATCGGGCCCACGTCGGCAAAGGGCACGCGCACGTACTCCGCCTGGCCGCCGTCATAACCGCCGGTGGTGTGGGAGTAGCCGTAGACGCCGCTCGCCACGTCGCTGTTCGGGTTGGTGTTCTCGCAGTTTCCCGAGAGCCCGCGCGAGCAGTAGAAGCAGGTGCCGCAGGAGATGTTGAACGGCACCACCACCCGATCTCCCTTGCGCAGATTGCGGACCGAGGGGCCCGTCTCCTCCACCGTGCCGGTGAACTCGTGGCCGAAGGTGTGGCCGATGCGGGTGTCCGGGACGAGGCCGTGGAGCAGGTGCAGGTCGGAGCCGCAGATGGCGGCGCGGGTGACCTTGAGCACCACGTCGTTGGAGTGTTCGATCCTGGGATCGGGCTTTCGGGTGACTTTGATCTTGTTGGGGCCGAGGTAAGTGAGCGCGCGCATTGCGGGAAAGTGCGGATGAAGCGCCGCGGCCGCAAACGCGGACGGGCGCTCGAGGGTGCGGGTTGCCGTCCGCTCATGGGACGGCCGGCGGCGCAGCGGGCAGACGGGCTCCCGCTTCCGGTATCGACGTCGCGCGTTAAATGAATCAGGCTTGTAAGACGATAGGCTGGGATGTAAAAAGACCACCGCGACGGCAACGGGGAGAGCCGCCGCGACTCCACCCGGACCCCGACAAAGAGCATCCATCCATGAATCGACTGATCGCGTTCCTCGTGGCTGCGTTCGCCGGCTCGGCCGTCGCAGCACCGACCCAGTACCTCGTCGTCAGCAAGGGCAACGACACCGCCGCGGCGGTGGCGGCGGTCACCGCGGCGGGCGGCACCGTCAGGTTCGACCTCTCGAAGATCGGCGTGGTCAGCGCGCTCTCCGAGAACCCCTCCTTCGCAGCCAGCGTCGCGGCCGATCCCGCCATCCTCTCCGTCGACGCGGATCCCGACATCCAGTGGTTCCCCCCGGGCGAGGACGCGGTGGAGATCCCGGCGTCGCTCGCGGACGTCGCCCCCAACCATGAGACCTTCAGCGCGCTGCAGTGGAACCTGCGGCAGATCCACGCCGATCAGACCGCCGCCGCCGGCTTCCTCGGCCAGGGCGCGGTGGTGGCGGTGATCGACTCCGGCATCAACACCGGCCACGTCGACCTGCACGACAACATCGACTTCGTGCACAGCCGCGCCTTCGTGAACTCGACCAACACCTCGACCGGCTTTCCCTTCGAGGACGACAACTTCCACGGCTCGCACGTGGCCTGCATCATCGCGGCGGAAGTGAACGGCGTGGGCGTGCAGGGCGTGGCGCCGAAGGCCACCATCATCTCGCTCAAGACGCAGAACGCGCGCGGCAGCGGCAGCTTCTCCAACGTCATCGCCGCCATCGAGTACGCCGCGAGCCTCGGGTTCGTCGACGCCATCAACATGAGCCTCGGCGCAACCTTCGACCGCATCAACTCGGGCGGCAACGGCGGCGGCGGGCCGGACAACTCCACCGGCCACTTCCTCGCTGCCCTCGGCCGCGCCATCAACCACGCCACGCAGTCGGGCATCCTGGTGATCAGCGCCGCCGGCAACGACGGGCTCGACCTGGACGGCTCGCCCGCGAACGGCGGCGGCCGCATCTGGACGATCCCTGCGCAGTCGGGCAACGGCATGGCCATCGGCGCCACCGGGCCCATCGCGCAGGCGAACTTCGACCGCCTGGCCTCCTACAGCAACTACGGCTCGTCGGTGCTGAGCGTGGTGGCCCCCGGCGGCGACCTCGTGCCCCCGAACGGCGTGGTGCAGGACCTGGTCCCGAGCTGCGGCAACAAGCGCGGGAACACGGTGAACACGTTCTTCTTCGCCGCCGGCACCTCGATGGCGACGCCGCACGTGGCGGGGCTCGCGGCGCTGCTCGTCGGCAAGTACGGCCACGTGGGCCCGGCGAAGCTGCGCGCGCTGATCTCGAACTCGGCCGTGAACATCCTGCCCACCACCCAGCAGGGCAAGGGCCGCATCGACGCAGCCGCCGCGCTGCAGTAGCGGTTTCCTGCGCCGCCATCCGCTCCCGCCCGCCTGGCCTCGCGCCGGCGGGCGGTCTTTTTTTCCCTGACGCGGCGCAACTTGAATCCGAGGCCATTCCCGTGCATTGGGCATGGCCTCCGCGGCTCCGATTGGAGGGATCGGGGCCGCTGCGGTCATCCATCCCCCGGAAAGTGAGCCCCGTCGTGAGTCGCGCTCTGCTGCTCCTGGCCGTGTGCCTCTCCCTGCCTGCCCTTGCCGCTCCCGTCAATTACCTCGTCGTCGCCACAGGAAACGACACCACCTCTGCCAAGGCGGCCGTGGTGGCGAACGGCGGCACGGTGGTTGCCGATCTCAACGCCATCGGCGTCGTCGCCGCCAGCGCCGACAGCGCCAACACCGGCTTCGCCGCCGCGGTGGCCGCCTCGCCCGGCGTGCTCTCTGCCGACGCCGACCCGGACATCAACTGGCTCCCGGCGGGCGAGTCGCTGGTCTCCATCGACTCCGACCCCGCGGCCGGCGGCGTCAACACCGAGCCGTTCTCCGGGCTGCAGTGGAACATGCGGCAGATCCACGCCGACCAGACGGCTGCCGCGGGCAATCTCGGCGCCGGCGCGGTGGTGGCCATCATCGACACCGGCCTGAACAGCCAGCACCGCGACCTGGTGGACCGCATCGACACCGCGCGCAGCGTGGCCTTCGTCAACTCCATCGCCGGCGCTGGCTTCCCGGCCTGGGAGGACGACGTCTTCCACGGATCGCACGTGGGGTGCATCGTCGCCGCCTCGATCAACGACTTCGGCGTGCAGGGCGTGGCGCCCTCGGCGACGCTGGTCGCGGTCAAGGTGCTGAACTCGAAGGGCAGCGGCAGCTTCACCAACGTCATCCGCGGCATCGAATACGCGGCCAGCATCGGCGTGGACGTGATCAACATGAGCCTCGGCGCCACCTTCGACCGCAACAACGCCGGCGGGAACGGCGGCGGCGAGCCGTTCGGGCACTTCCTCGCGGCGCTGACCCGCGCCGTCAACCACGCCACGCAGGCGGGCGTGCTGGTGGTCAGCGCCGCCGGCAACAACGCCGTCGATCTGAACAGCCGCATCATGTCGGTGCCGGCGCAGTCGGGGAACGGCGTCGCGGTGTCGGCGACCGGCCCGATCGCGCAGGCGAACTTCGACCGCCTCGCCTCCTACAGCAACTGGGGCGCCTCGGTGATCAACTTCGCCGCTCCGGGCGGCGACCTGGTGCCGCCCAACGGCGTGGTGCAGGACCTGGTGCCGAGCTGCGGCAACCGGCGCGCCGGCAACGCCAACACCTTCTTCTTCGCCGCCGGCACCTCGATGGCAACTCCGCACGTGGCCGGCGTCGCGGCCCTGCTGGTCGGCAAGCTCGGCCACGTGGGTCCGGCCCGGCTGAAGGCGGTGATCGGCAACACCGCGGCCAACGTCCTGCCCACCGCGTTCCAGGGCCGCGGCCGCGTGGACGCCGCGGCAGCCCTGAAGTGAGCGCACGCCGTAGCTTCGATCCGTGACCTGGCTCGACGCCGCGGCCCGACGTTGGACGGCCGCGGCGCGCTAGGGAAAGCGGCCGGTGGCGGCGAGCAGGTCCACCCGGGCCTGCCGCGCGGTGTCCTCGGCCACCAGCCCCGCCGTGTCGGCGTCGCGGGCGCGGCGCTGGGCGTCCACCACTTCCAGGTCGTTGGTGGCGCCTTCATGGTAGGCGAGCATGGTCATGTCCAGCGCCTGGTGGGCGAGCCGCGCCGCCTCGCGCGCCGAGCGCACGCCCTCGTCGGCGCGGCGGACGGCCTCGAAGGCGGTGCGCACGTCGGAGCGCGCCTGGCGCAGGAGGCCCTCGAGCTGCGCCTTGGACTCCTCGTAGAGGGCACTGCGCTCGCGGCGCAGGCCGTAGCGCGCCCCGCCGTCGAAGAGCGGGATGCTCAGGACCAGCGACGCCTGCCAGCCCGTCTCCGACGGCGCGATGACCGGGGCGGGGTGCTGGTAGAAGGGCTGCACCACACCTTGCAGCAGCGGCAGGTAGTCGGCGTAGCTGTCGCGCAGCACGCGGCGCGCCGCCTCCGCCCTTTCCTTCTGCGCGCGCACGTCGGGGCGCAGCGACTGCGCGTCCTCCATGGCGCGCACTTCCGACTGCGGCTCCGGCAGGACGAGGTTGTCCTCCACGTCGACCGGGCCCTCCTCGCCCGCCAGCGATCCCAGCGCCTCCATGGCGCGGACGAGGTTCGCCTGCGCCTGCGCCAGCGCCGCCTCGTCGGTGGCCAGCTCCTGCCCGGCGCGGACTTCGTCGAGGCGGTTGCCGCTGCCCACCTCGTAGCGGGCGTGCGCGTCGTCGAGGTGGGCCTTGGCCGCCTCGCGCGCCTGCATGTCGATCTGCACCAGCCGGTGCTGGGCCATGACGCCCAGGTAGAGCCGGGCGGTGAGCACGGCCACCTCGCGCCGCGCGTCCTCGGCGGAGAGCTTCGCCACGTTGACCTGATCGGCCGCGTGCGACCAGAACAGCCAGCGCTGCGGCGCGATCAGCGGAACGGTGACCACGGCGTTGGCGGCCACCTGGTTCCGGGAGGGCGGCGCATTGCGCGGGCTGTCGAACCGCGTATAGGTGCCGTTGAGCGCGATGGCGGGCAGGGACTGCGCCCTGTCCTCCTCGAGGATTCCCTGGGCGCGCGCGATCTCCTGCTCCGCCACGACGGAGCTGACGCTGCGCACGACGGCGCGGCGGACCGCTTCCTCCAGCGAGAGCTTCTCCTGCGCGAACGCCGGCGCGGCGAGCAGGAACAGCGCGGCGGCATCAAGCAGGCGCATGCGCGACTTCCCCTTCGTCTTCCGCGGCGTGGGGCCTGCGCCACCGATCCGCGATGGAGTACAGCGCAGGCACGAGGAACAGGGTGAAGAAGGTGGAGACGGCGAGGCCGCCGATGACGGCGCGCGCCAGCGGCAGGTTGGTCTCGCTGCCTTCGCCGATGCCCAGCGCCATGGGCACGAGGCCCACGATGGTGGCGATGGTGGTCATGAGGATGGGCCGCAGGCGGGTGCGGCCGGCGCGCACCGTGGCGGTGACGATGTCGAGTCCGTCGCGCTCGCGCAGCACGTTGGCGAAGTCCACCAGCAGCACGCCGTTGCTGACGACGATGCCGACCATCATGATGATGCCCATGCCGCTGTTCACCGAGAGGGTGGTGTTGGTGAGCCAGAGCGACAGCGCCACGCCGGAGATGCCCAGCGGCACGCTGAACATGATCACCAGCGGGTCGAGCAGCGAGCGGAACTGCGAGGCCAGCACCATGTAGACGAGCGCGATGGCCATGATGCCCGCGAGCGCCAGGCCGTTGAAGGCGTCCTTCTGCGCCTGCGCCTGTCCGGAGAGGGTGGCGCTGAACCCTTCCGGCGCGCGCACCTCGTGCAGCGCCCGCTCCACCGCGGCCGCGGCCGACCCCAGGTCCTTGCCCGGCGCGACGTTGGCGGTCACGTCGACGATGCGCTGCAGGTACTTGCGGCTGATCAGCACCGGACCGCTGGAGCGGGTCACGTTGGCGATGGCGCCGAGCGGCACCAGCGGCCCCGCCGGCGTGCGGATGCCGATGTCGCTCACGTCGTCGATGTGCGAGCGGTAGCGGTCGTCCATGCGCACGTTGATGAAGTACTCGTTGCCGGTCACCGGATCGGTGAACTGCGTGGGCTGGAGCTGCGAGGAGCCGGTCAGGCTGGTGAGCACGCTCTGCGCCACCGCCTGCTCGGAGAGGCCGAGCCGGCCGGCCTTGCCGCGGTCCACCTCGACGTGCAGCTCGGGATAGTTCTCCTCGCGCGAGATCTGCACGTCGGTGAGGAGCGGCTTGCCGTCCTTGTCGTTCAGGGCGCGCATCGCGTCGTAGATCTGCCGCGAGTAGCGGCT
>DATDMU010000228.1:0-28913 GCA_036518615.1 Myxococcales bacterium | reverse complement strand
TTCCGCGACCTCCCACTCGGGGAGCGTCTCCATCAGGGTGCCCGAGCCCACCGCGGGGTTCTTGATGCGCGCGTCGAGCACGGCGAGGCGGTCGCGGGTGCAGATGAACGCGGCGGGCGGATCGTCGCGCAGCGCCGCGCGCGCTGCCGCCCACTGATGCGCATCGAGCGCGCGATCGACGTCCGGATTGGCGTACCCGTTCGTGTTGTCCGGCGTACCGGAATGCCAGCTCAGCGACATCATCGCCGGTGGCCAGGAAAGGGGCCGGAGCGCCACGAGGTCGAAGTCGTGGGAACGCATGCGCGCCAGCAACTCACGAGGCGGCAGATGGACCAGCTCGCCCGCCCGCGGCCCCAGCGTTCGTCGGACCACCCTGCCGAGCCGCTCGAACGGCCCCCAGGTCAAGACCCCCAGCCTGGGTCCTGGAGGTACACGCACGCGCGCGGCTCCGCCCGGCATCTCCGCGCATTCGCCCGCGCCATAGGCGACGTTGCGCACCTCGTCGGTTTCCAGGACCGCCGCGAGCGCTTTGCGCTCCGCACGCGGCAGCTTCATGTTGAACACCACCGCATCGGTGGATCGGCCGGGCGACCGGACGAGCTGCAGGGTCGGGACGTCGCGAAAGAACTCCACCCAGCGCGGATCGACGTCGACGAGCAGGTTCGCGTCGCCCTTCAGGGTATGCGCGAACGCTTCCTTCGGCGTCGCGTAGGGAACCAGGCGCACCTCGCTGACCTTGCGCGGGGTGGGCTGTCGTCGAACCATCCGCAGCTCGCTGCCGTCTGCCGCCACGACGACGAACCGCCCCGTTCCCAGCGCGCGGTCGCCCGACCCGCGATGGATGAGCACGTTGGTCAGGAGGATCTCGATCGGCGTTCCCGGATCGAGCGACTCGATGACGAGGGCATCCCCATCCCTCGTCATCCGCGCCTTTCCGGCAAAGGATTCGACGACGTCGTTGTCGGTCAACGCCGTGCCGTCGCTGAACGTGCTCTCCTTGCGCAGCCAGACGCGAACTGCGTGCTGCGATGTCGGCTCGATCCTCGACGCTACGACCGGCAAGAGCCCGCCGTTCGCGTCGAACCGCGCCAGCGGCTCGAAGACGAGCGGTTGCGCGATTTCCGCGAGCGAGCCGGTGTTCCCTGTCCCGGGCGTCAGGGTTCCGAGCGGTCCCCACAATGCGACGTGAAGAATGAACGCCGGCGGCTGCACAGGTCGGCCGCACGCAAGAAGGAGGCTGGCGAGGAGGAGACGGCGCACGATGCCGGGAAGCTTGTCCAACCTCCCGGCGCCCAGTCAACCCTGGTTCGCTAGAACGGAATGTCGAGGACGACAGAGGGGCACGGCATCGCTACGCGCACGTTCTTCTTCTTCGATCGCTTGATCTTCATTCGACTTTCTCCAGTGCTCATGCAGCTTGCGCCCACGAGGGTTCGGAAAACTCCTCGAGATAGCGGTGGGTCACGCTCTCGCGGAAGGTCGCCTCGAACATCTCCAGCTTGCAGGCCACCTGGTCGCGGCGGCCGGTCTTGAGGTACTTGCTGCCCAGACACCCGCCTACGCACACGGGCAGGTAGGGGCAGTCTCCGCACTTCTCCCAGGGCCGCAGCTCCACCAGCGGCGCCACCTTCTCCGGCTCCGCCGAGGCGACCTGCGCCACCTCCAGCCCCGGGATGCCCGCCACCACCGGGCACTTGTAGACGCGCCCGTCGGGGTCGATGGTGTAGTTGTTCTTCCAGTGCAGCTCGCAGGGGCCGAGCAGGCCCTGGAGCGCGTCGCCCTTGAACTTCGCGGGCATGAGCTTGCGCCGGTCGATCGACTTGTTGAGCTGCACCAGCGTCTGCGTTTCCTGCTGCGCGGAGCAGTCCGTGCAGGTGCCGCCGGACGTCCGCTGGGTATCCTCCATGGGGCGGAACTGCACCCCCGCGAGCAGCCGCCCCACCCCGGTCTGCTCCAGGCGGTCGAGCAGCTTCTCGAACGACGGGGCCTGGTCGGGGAAGAAGTGCCCTCCCACGACGACGCGGATGCCGTCCCGCGCCAGCGCCGCCACGTTCTCGAAGATGACGTCGAAGCTTCCGCGGCCGTCGCGGTAGACGCGCATGCGGTCGTGGGTTTCCTTGTCGCCGTCGAGCGTGACCTTGAACGCGCCGCGCCCGAACGAATCCATCTTCCTGGCGAAGGCGAGATCCAGCTCGATGCCGTTGGTGGTCATCTGCCACTCGAACGTGCCGCCCCGCGCCTTCATCGCGGCGGAGAGCACCTCGGCGGTGCGGAGGCAGAAATCCTTGCGCGTGGTGGGCTCGCCGCCGAAGTAGTGGATGTGGAGGCGCGGCAGCGCCCGCTCGTCGATCTGGCGCAGGATCCACTCCAGCGTCGCGTCCTCGGTGGGGGAGGACATGCGCTCGAAGGCCGGGTGTTCCTTCTGGAAACAGTAGGTGCAGGCGAGGTTGCAGCGCAGGGTCGGCATCAGCGTCACGTAGAGCGTGCCGGGCACGCCTTCGCTGGCCTTGTCGAGGTGCGCGCGGAGGCGCGCGTCGTCCTCGGCCCTGCCCTCCACCAGAAGGCCGTCCTCGACCAGCGCCGCCTGGATCTCGCGCTCCTCGTCGTCCTGCGGCGACTCGCCGTTCTTCCAGCGCTCGATGGCGCGCAGCGTCGCGTCGTCCACGCCGGCGTACCGATCCTCGAGCACGCTATAGAGGACGTGCTCGCCGGGCCGGAGATCCGGGTAGGTCACGACGAATCGCGAAAGCTGCATCCTGCCCCCGCTACGCAACGATGGTGCCACCGCGACGCGCGCCTTGTTTTCAGACGGGAAGGCCAGCTTTTGAGCCTTCGGCCAGCGATCTGGCCGCACCCCGCGAGGCTCGGATTCCAGCCGCGAACAAGAGCGTCAAAGGGTTGGACCGCGGCGGCAGCCGCGCGGGAACAGCGCTGGAGCCGGATTTGGGTGCAGGCCCGAGATCTGGCCACAGTGGCCAGCCTCCGGGCCGCACCGCCTGGCCCCGCGTTTGCTCCTTGAGGAAGGCGTGAACAAGCCAAAGATCATCGCGGTGCGCCACCTCCGGGCGGGGGGCCGTTCCATCGCCGTCCAGTTCTTCCGCAACCAGGGGGGTTCGGTGGCCGGCCGGGCCCTCCTCAGCGAGGAGGACACTCCCATCGTGGACGGACCCGATCCCGACACGGTGCTGGAGATCCTGCGCGACGTGATGGACAGCCTGCTTCTGGCGCGCAAGACGGCCTGAAACCGCGCGCCTTCATCCCGTGCGCCGCAACCGGCGGGCGGCCGCCGTGCCGAGGATCGCCGCGGCCGCGAAGGCGGCGCCAAAGAGCAACCAGACGAGACCGCCGTGCAGCGCCGCGCCTTGCTCGATGGCCTCGGCCGAGGGCAAGAGCGACCCCGCCCACGAATAGAGCGCCACGCCGGGAGCCATGCCCAGCGCGGTCCCCAGCGAAAGGTCCCGCAGCCGCAGCGGCGTGAGCCCCATCACGGCGTTGCTCGGCGTGTACGGGAGCACCGGCGAGAGCCGCACCAGCACCACTGTCCAGGCGCCGCCTTCGGCAGCCAGCTCCGCCAATGCGCGAGCCCTGGGCCGCTCCATGAGCGCCTGCGCCGCAGCGGCCCCTCCGAGAGCGCGCGCGATGGAGAACGAGGTCGCCGCGCTGGCCACCGCCGCGGCGAGCGAGATGGCGCCGCCCCAGGGGCCGTACAGCCAGCCGCAGGCGACGATGAGCGGGATGACGGGAAGGAGCAGGAGCGTCAGGACGTAGACGGCGGCGCAGGTCGCGAGCGCGCCGGGCCAGCCCAGGCCATGCACCACCTTCGCGCCCTCGATCACCCAGCCCAGCACGGGAAGCTGGCGCACCGCGAAGTAGAGCGCGAAGAGGGCGCCGAGCGCCGCCGCGATGCCCGCCGCCTTGCGGTACGGCATCTACGCCTTCTTGAAGAGCGGGTCTTCGGCGAGTTGCGCGTGCGTCTCCGCGCGCGCGTCCGCATGCAGCGCTTCCCATTCGCGGCGCTCGGCCTCGTCCATCCTGTCGAGCGCGAAGTTGAGCACCGCGCGCGCCCTGACCGCCCGGGCCCGCGCCTCCTGCGCCTCGGCCCTGGCCTGCACCAGCAGATCGGCGGCCTCCAGCGGAGGCAGGCCGCCCGACCGCGCGCGCTCCTGCTTCTCCTCGGCGGACTTCTGGGCCGCCTCTGCCGCCAGCAGATCCTCGCGCGCCGAAGAGGCCATCTGCTGGGCGCGCGTCGAGAGCCGCTGCGCGCCCTCCCGCCTGGCGCGCGCCTCTTCCTGGGCCCGCGCCAGCGCCTCGAGGTGCTGCATCTTGAGGATCAGCTCGTCGGCGTCGTCCGGCATGCGCGAAGCATACACGCGCGGCCTTCGGCATTCACGCCGGGTGCAGCTTGATCAGCGTGATCTCCGGCGGCGCGAACACCCGCATGGGCGGCCCCCAGAAGCCGGTGCCGCGGCTCACGTAGAGCTGGGAGGCGCCGCGGCGGTGGAGCCCCGCGAGATAGGGCTGCACCAGCGCCACCACCCAGGAGAACGGCCAGATCTGCCCGCCGTGCGTGTGTCCCGACAGCGTGAGCTGGACCTCGTGCCGCGCCGCCTCGAGGAACTGCCGCGGCTGGTGGGCGAGCAGCACCAGCGCGCGCTGCGGGTCGCGCCCCTCCAGCGCGGCGGCAAGGTCCGGCGAGCCGGTGGGGTCTTCGATGCCGGCGAGATCGAGTCCCGGCGCCACCTCCACCCGCTGGTTGCGCAGCGGGCGCACTCCCAGCGTGGGCAGGTGCGCGTACCACTCCTCCACGCCGGAGTAATACTCGTGGTTGCCGGTCACGAAGAAGACGCCGCGGGGCGGCCTCAGCGACGCGAGCGGCGCGACGTGCTCGCGAAGCTCGTGCACGCGGCCATCCACCAGGTCGCCGGTGATGGCGACGAGGTCGGGCGAGAGCGCGCGGATCTGCGAGACCACGTGCGCGACCCAGTCCTTGCGCAAGAGCGGGCCCACGTGCACGTCGGAGATCTGCACCAGGCGGAATCCGGCGAGCTGCGCAGGCAGCCCGCGCAGCCGGACGTCGAGCTCCTGCACGCGCACGCTGCCGAGGGCGCTGCGCAGGCCGGCGGCCGACAGCCCCGCCACCACGCCGCCCACTCCCGCGGCGAGGCTGCGCGCGAGAAAGAGGCGGCGCTCCGGATCTGCATCCGACGGCCCGCGCAGGCGGGAGAGCACCAGCAGCGCCACCCTGCCCAGGTCGGCGATGCCGAAGAAGGCCACGAAGAGAAAGCCGATGCCCATCCAGACGAACGCCACCCACATGGCGGGGCGCACGGTTGCGGAGCCCAGGGCGCGGCCGGCGATCACCGTGAGCGGCATGGCCACGCCGAGCCCGACGATGGCGATGGTGAGCGCGCGCGCCCAGGTCTGGGGCAGGTGCGGGTCCCGCACCAGTCGCGCCCAGAGATAGTAGTGCATGCCCGAGGTGAGGCTCAGCGCGATGGCGAGAAAGACGGCGATGGAGACGATCCGCACCGCCGCTAGGATGCCGCAACAGCGGCTTCGGTGCGAAGCAGCGACGAAAGCCGCTCCTCGTCGGCGCGCACCCGCAGCACCTTCTCCTGCGTGACGATCACGCTGCCGGGCGCCGCGCCCTTCGGCTTGCGCACGTGCTTGCAGCGCGTCCACGCCACTTCCACGCCGTCCTGCCCGCGCGCCGACGAGAAGTGCACCGCGAGGAGCGCCGCATCGCCGAGCGAGCGGGCATCGGGAGCGGCGCCGGCGCCGGGCAGCACCACGTGCGCTCCCTGGATGCCGCGCACGTGCAGCCACACGTCGTTGCCGCGGGCCACGCGAAAGGTGAGCGCGTCGTTGTCGCGCGCGCTGCGCCCCACCAGGATGGGTGCCGTCCCCACCGCGCCGAAACGGCGGTAGGGGAGCCGCGGCGCATCGGGGCGCGCGCCCGGCCGCCGCTGCGCCGGCGCCTCGGCCTCCACCGCGGCAAGCTGCGCCGCATCCTGCGCCGCTTCCGCCCTCTGCAACAGCGACTGCGCCTGCGAGAGCTCGCGCGAGACCTCGGACTTGCGCGCGGCGATGCGGCCGGCGGCCGCCGCGTAGCGCTTCGCCTTCTTCAGCCAGCGCGCGGCGTTTTCCGCTGCGCTGAGCGCGGGGTCGAGCGCGAGCACCACCTGCGCGGGCCGGCCCTCCTCGTCCGCGCGCGACCAGTCCGCAACCCTCGCCTCGCGCGCGCCGCGGGGAATGCGCGAGGCGAGCGGGAGGAGCAACTCCGCGCGGGCGCGCTCGGCCTCGGCCCGCGAGGCGCGGGCAGCGTCCTCCTCCACCGCGGCGAGCGTGCGGCGCAGCTTCTGCACGCGCGAGCGCAGCCGCGCCACCACCTCGCGCCGCCGCGCCGCCACTCCCGCCTGCTCCTCGCGCAGGAGCGCGCCGCGAACCAGCGCGTCTCGACCGGCCACCGGCTGCGCCGGATCGAGCGCGAGCTCCTGCGCCTGCGGGAAACGCCCGCCGGACCGGCGCTGCGCTCCGGAAGATGCCCAGACGATCTTCCGCGACGCCGCGTCCAGCACCAGCAAGGCGCCTTCCACCACGAGGATGCGATCGTCGAAGCGCAGCGCCGCCGCCGCGGCGCGCCGGTCCTCCGCAATCCAGAGCGCGGCGCCGCCGAATCGCTTTCCCTCCAGCGCGCGCCGCAGCGTGGCCTGCGAGCGCGGCGCGCTCTCGGGAGCGGTGGGCCGCTCCGCGGCGATGGCGACGAGGCCGAGCGGCGCGTCCACCACCGCGAGCGCCGTGTGCCCGGGCAGGCGAAGCTGCAGCACGCAGAGCTGCGCCGAGGGCAGCCACAGCTTCTGCAGCGACGCGCCGGCGAGCGCGTTCACCTCGGCGAGGAGCCGCTTTCGATCTTCGTCGGTGAGGGTGGGGGGCACTGCAGGACTTCCGCTGCTGCGAACCCGCGGGCGGCCCCACGGAGATCGGAGGCCGCCCGGATGCTCCGGGCTACTTCTTGCGCGAAGACTTCTTCTTGGTCGTGCGCTTCGCGCCCTTCTTGGCGCCTTTCTTTGCACCCTTCTTCGCAGCCATCAGGTCCTCCTCCCAATGTGTCGCTCCAATCGGAGCCTTGTCTCGCTCCGACGGAGCTTGCAACCACGATACAGATGCGGATCAAGAGCGTCAAACATTCGGCCGCGCTTCGATCCGCTTGAAGCAGGGCGGCTGCGGTCGCTAGAGTGCTTCGCAGCCATGCGGCAGCTCTCACTCTTCCCCAGCGACGCGCCGCCGGCCTCGGAGCCGCGCGTCGCCGCGCTCGAGTTTCTCCGCCCTTCGCGGATCGCGGTCGCGCCCGACGGCGCGAGCCTGATCCTCGCGTCGCGCCTGTCCTCGCTCCTGCGCGAGCCGGTGGAAGTGGAGCTGACCGACAACGCCTGGACGATGGTGAGCTACCGGCGCGTGCAGGGGCGCCTGCAGTTTCGCCTCCACCACATGTTCGCCATTGCGCACGAACCGGTGGTGCGCGCGCTCGCCGGATTCACCGGCAAGAACCGGCGCGCGCACGGGCGCGCCATCGACGACTACGTCCGGCAGCACCGCGATCTGATCCGCTCCGCGCCGCCGCGGGTGCAGGCGCCGCTCTCGCCGCGCGGCCGCGTGCACGATCTTTCCGACATCTATGCCGGCCTCAATGCGCGCGAATTCGGCCACCGGGTCCAGGCGCGCATCGGCTGGGGGCGCCGCAGCCCTTCCGGCAGGCGCCGCTCGATCAAGATGGGCGTCTACTTCCACGAGCAGAAGGTCATCCGCATCCACCCGGCGCTCGACGACGACCGCGTGCCCCGCCACTTCGTGGAGATGGTGGTGTTCCACGAGATGCTCCACCAGGTGTTCCCGCCGGAGATCGACGACGACGGCCGCCGCGTGGTGCACGGCCCCTGCTTCCGCGAGGCCGAGCGCCGTTTCCCCGGATACGAGCGGGCCCGCGCCTGGGAGAAGGCGCACCTTCATCTGTTGCTGCGGCAACGCTCCCAGCCGTAGAAAACCTGCGCCCGGTGCGGGCAGGGGATACTTTTGCACCCGCCTTGTCCCGCCTCGCCCTCGCCCTGCTGACGCTGACAGCCTGCGCGACGCCGTACCAGCCGTTCGAAGGGCACCCGGTGCTCGCGGCGATCCGTTTCCAGGGCAACGACCACGTCTCGGCGGGCGAGCTGATGGACCACATCGCCACCGCGCCCACCAGCGGCTTCTTCAGCAAGACGGCGCGCTACTACGACGCCGACCTCTTCGCGATCGATCTGAAGCGGATCGTGCGCTGGTACAACCGCAAGGGATTCTACGAGGCGAAGATCCTCGGCGTGGACGAGCTGCGCGACGACGCCGGCCGCGTCACGCTGGTGGTGAAGATCGACGAGGGCCCGCCTTCGAAGATCCGCAAGATGACCTACAAGGGCCTCGAGCAGCTGCCCTCCGGCGAGATGGGCGACATCGACAGCGCGCTGCCCATCCATCCCGGCGACTCCTTCACCGAGGACGGCTACGAAAAGGCGAAGGACGTCCTGCTCGCGCAGCTCAAGGAGCACGGGTTCGCCCAGGCCGCGGTGAAGGGAAAGGTGGAGGTGGCGCCGGAGGCCGGCACCGCCGACATCGTCTACGACGTCGATCCCGGTCCGCGCATCCACTTCGGCAAGGTGGTGGTCACCGGCAACAAGGAGATTCCCGCGGACGCCATCGCGCGAGCCACCGGCATCGACAGCGGCGACCGCTACAGCCCGCTCACGCTCGCGCTCGCCCAGCAGCGCGTCTACAACCTCGGCACCTTCTCCGGCGTGCGCGTGTCGATGGAGCCGGCCGGCGACGGCCAGGTGGGCGACGTGCGGGTGAACGTGCGCGAGGCGCCGTTCCAGACGGTGCGCGGCGGCGTGGGCGGCTCCATCGAGCAGGGCCGCTGGGAGCTGCCGCGGCTGCGCGCCGAGTACACCAACCGCTCGCTGTTCGGCGGGCTGCGCCGCCTGGAGCTGAACAGCACGGCCGGGTACGCGTTCGTGCCCAGCGCGCTGCCCTCGCAGTACGACAGCGCGCAGTCCGGCATCACCACCCTGACCAGCGCGCAGCTCACCATCCCGAGCGTGCTGGTGGCGGGCATGGACTGGGTCAGCCGCGCCGAATTCGCGCGCGAGGTGCAGTCGGGATTCTCCTACGACGACATCGCCGGCCGGACCGGCCTCACCTGGCGCCGCGGCCCGCACACGGTCTCCGGGACGCTCAACTACGTGCGCTACTTCTCGGTGACGGTGCAAGGCACCCAGGGGCTGGGAAGGCTCGTCAACGTCGCCGGCGCCGGCGTGGCGCAGGAGGAGTGCCGCGGGGGCTGCACGCTCACCTATCCGGAGCTGCGCTACTCCTACGACGGGCGCGACAACATCATCGAGCCCACGCAGGGGTTCTTCACGACCGTGGGCCTGCAGCAGACGGTCAAGCCGGGAAACTTCAGCTACTTCCGCATCAACCCCGAAATCCGCGCCTATTCGCCTTTCACGCGCTATGCGGTGCTCGCGATGCGGGCGATGTACGGCGGCCTCTTCACCACCGGCGCGAGCCCGTTCACCCAGCGGTTCTTCCTCGGCGGGCAGAACGACATGCGCGGCTACTCGCCGCTGCGGCAAGGGCCGAAGCTGGGCGTCGCGCCCTGCGACAGCAGGAGTCCGCCGCTTCCGGGATGCTCCGTGCCCTTCGCGACGCAGAGCGTGCCCATCGGGGGAAACGCGGCGGTGCTTCTCTCCGCCGAGCTGCGCATCCACGCCGACTACCTGCTGAACCACCTCGGGCTCGTCGCCTTCGTGGACGCGAGCCACGTCGGAAACGATCCGCGCAGGCCATTTCAGGACGGACTGGAAGTCGCCCCGGGTCTGGGACTGCGCTACATCACGCCCTTCGGCCCCATCCGTTTCGACGTCGCCTGGCTCGCGAATCCCAGGAACATCGCGACGCAGCCGCTCACCGCGCAGGACCCCGCGGATCCGACGAAGACGATCAACGTGACCGAGGCGACGACCGTGTCGTCGTTCTGCTCGGGCCAGACGGCGGGCTGCATCCACGAATCGCGGTTTGCCTTCCACATCACGCTCGGCGAGGCCTTTTGAGGTGCGGAACGCACGTTTCATGACAACACTTCCGGGGCAGTGACCGAGCACCCGCCAGAGCCGGTCTTCGAGCCGCCGCGCCCTCGCCCGGCCCCTCCGCCGGCGCCGCGGCCGGGCTGGCGCAAGGCCGCCCGCGTGGCCGGCATCGCCGTGCTCTCGCTGGTGGCGCTCGTCCTCCTCGCCGTGGTGGCGGGCATCGTCTGGCTGCACACCGGCCGGGGCGCCAGGACGGTTGCGCAGCTCGTCACGAGCGAGACCAGAAACGCCATCCAGGGCGACCTCCGGGTCGGCGCCGTGCACGTGGGCGGTTTCCTCCACGTCTGCGTCGACGGCGTGGAGCTGCGCGATCCCGACGGCCACCTCGCGCTCCGGGCCGCGCGCGCCTGCGTCAAGCTGCAGCCGCTGCCGCTGAAGGCGCACAAGATCATCGTCACCGAGGCCTTGCTGGAGGCGCCGTGGATCGAGATCGCCAAGGTCCCCGGCACCTCGGAGACCACGCTCCAGCGGGCGATCAAGCCGCGCAAGCCGCCGCAGCCCGGCGGTGGACCGTTCGCGTGGAAGGTGGACGTCCGCTCGCTGCAGCTTCGCCAGGGCTCGGTGACGGTGCGTCCCGAGCTGGGGGAGGAGGCCACCTTCGCGCTCGAGGATCTCGATCTCACCCAGGCGCACGCCACCTACTCGGCGGACGCGGCTTCCGCGGCGTTCGCGCTCTCCGCGCAGCTCGCCGCGCCGGGGAAGGCGCCCGCCGCATTGAATTTCGACGCCACCCTCGACGGGCCGGCGGCGAGCGGCACCGCCACCCTGCGATCGCTGCGCCTGAAGCTGGGCGAGAGCGGGCTTGTCGCCAGCGGGTCCTGGAACATCGGAGCTGCGGCGGGCGAGGTCCACCTGCGCGAGTTGGTGGTGACGCCTGGGGACCTGGCCCTCTTCGCCCCCAAGGCGCCGCTGGAAGGGACGGTGCGCGGGGAGGCCGATCTGAAGAGCGACGGCAAGACGGCAGGCCTGGATCTCCGGCTGGACGCGGGCGGCGGACGCATCGAGGGAAAGCTCACCGGCACGCTGGAGAAGGCGCCGGTCTGGGATCTGCAGCTCTCGATGGCGGAGGTGGATCCCGGCGCGATCAGCGACCGCGCCCCGAAGGGGCAGGTGACGGCCCGCGTTTCACTGCACGGCAAGGGCAGGCCGGAGCTCGATGCGCACGGCGTCCGCGGCGAGCTGTCGGCGGACGCGCACATCGGGCCGGCGCGCCTCGATCGCGTGGGGTCGGTCGTCGCCGATTTCAAGACCGAGATGCAGGGGCGCTACGCGATCGTGCGCGCGTTCACCGCCACCGCGCTGGGCCTCACCGTCAAGGCCCACGGCGCCGCCGCGTACGACGAGATCTCCATGGACCTGGACGTGAGCGCGCCCGATCTCGCCCAGGTGGGACGCGCCGTCGGCGCGCTGACGCGCAAGCCGTCCTTGCCGGTGGGCGGCTCCATGCATCTGACGGCGCGGGTGACCGGCTCGCCCCGGCGGCCCGACGCGGCGCTTCGCATCCGCGCTCCGGAGTTCCGCTGGAGCAAGACGCTGGTCGTGGACGGGCTCTCGGTCAGCGGCAACACCAGCGGGCCGCTGGGCCGGCCCGACGGCGCCTTGAAGGTGGCGGCGCGACGGTTCATCGCCAGCGCCGTGGACCTGGGCGCGCCGCGCATCGACATGGAGCTTGCCTGGCCCATCGCGCACATGCGGGTGAACGCAGCCGTCGCCGGCGGCGTGCTCCAGCTCGCGGGCGACGCGCGCATCAACGACGACAAGGACGGCCTCTTGCTCTCCAACTTCCTCGTCGCCTGGCCGGGCAACACGCTGCACCTCGCCAACGACACGCGCGTGCACGTGGGCGACGTGCTCGTGCTCGAGCCGCTGGAGCTGACCGGGGAGCACGGCAGCGTGCGGTTCCAGGCCCAGGTGCAGCCGCCGCCGGGGCGCATCGACGCCTCCGTGGTGGTGACCAAGTTCGAGCTGCCCCATCTGCCGCTCTTCATGCTGCCCAAGGACCTGGACCTGCGCGGCGTGCTCGACGCCAACGCCGTGCTGCAGGGTCCGCGCGCGGCGCCCGATCTGGATCTGCAGGCGGACGTCCGCGGCGCGGGAGCGAGGCCCGCGGGCGATCTGCTGCTCGACGCGCACACCCACGCGCACGTGCACCACGGCGTGCTCAAGACCGAGGGATGGGTGGCGGGCGACGGACTGTTGCGCTTCGACTACCAGGGCGAGGTGCCGGTGCAGTCGCTGGCGAAGCAGCCGGCGTCCATTCCGCTGCGGTTCGACGCGCAGCTCGCGAAGGTGGACCTGGCGAAGCTCGCCGACAAGGCCAGGATCTCCGCGCTGCAGCGGCAGCGCGTCCACGGCATCGTCGATGCGCGGCTGGTGGCGAGCGGCACGCTGGGCGCGCCGCGGGCAACGCTCTCGATCGAGGGCCGCGATCTGGGCACCCAGTCGATCCAGCAAGTGGACGCGCGCGCCGGGTTCCTGCTGGAGAAGACCCGCGCCACGTTCGACGCAACCGTCCGGCTCGGCGGCGAGCCGTCCCTTTCGCTCACCGCGCAGGCGCCCATCGACCTGACGCGGGCGCTGCGCGGCGATCGGGCGTACCTGCGCGGCGCGCTGGAGCGGCCGGTCACCGCCAGCCTCGCGATCACCCAGCTCCAGCTGGCGCGGCTGGTGAAGTCGGGCTTCTTGCCGGAGGGGAGCGAAGGCGCGGTGAGCTTCTCCGCCAGGCTCTCGGGCACGCCGCTCGATCCCGCCCTCCAGGTGAGCGCCACGGGCGAGAAGGTGACGGTGGGCAGGCTGCACGGGCTCGATTTCCAGGGCGAGCTGGGCATCGCGGACAAGGTCAAGATGACCTTCGGCGCGCAGTCGCAGACCTCGGCGGTGGCGCGCATGGAGGCGGGCGCCTCCGTCTCCGGCGCGGAGCTGGTGGAAGCGGCCCGGCGGCGCGCGATGCGGGAAGCGGTGGCGCCGCTGCTCGATCGCAACATCTCGCTGACCCTGGAGGTCCCGGGGCTGCCCATCGCCCGCGCCACCAACCTCGCCGGCAAACCGACGGTGGCGGAAGGGCGCCTCGACGGGCACCTCGCTCTCTCCGGCACCGCCGCGCGGCCGCAGCTCCGCGGCGAGTTCACGCTCAAGGACCTGCAGGCGAAAGCGCAGCACCTGGGAGCGGCGGACCTCTACGTCGAGGCGGATTCCGCAGGGGCGCTCCTGCACGTGGGCATCGACCCGCCCGGTGGAGGCAACTTCCTCGGCCACGTGAAGATGGACGCCGACCTGGGCGGGCGCGCTCTGCTCTCGCGCGGGGCCGCGTCGCTCATGGACGGAAAGCTCTCCGGAGAAGTGCGCGCGCGCGACCTCGATCTCGGCTTTCTCTCCGGGCTCATCCCCCGGCTCCGCCGCGCCGGCGGCACCTTGCGCGGCGACGTCAAGCTGGCAGGGGTGGTCCGCAAGCCCGTAGGGCAGGGCGACGCGCACCTGAGCCGCGGCCTCTTCGACGTGGTCGGGCAGGGCGTCTACGAGGACGTCGGGCTCGACGCGAGCTTCTCGCCCAAGGAAGTGGTGATCGACCGCATCACCGGCACCGAGGGCGCCGGCACCTTCAGCGCCATCCTGGTGGCGGCGCGCCGGCCGCCGCCCGGCAATCCCGCTTCCGACCGCGTCGAGTTCACCGGCGAAGTGCACCTCGGCGACGCGGAGTCGGTGCGCGACCGCAAGGTGCCGGGCACCGGCAAGCCGCTGCAGGCTGGGCCGCTGCCGCTGCGCCAGGCCGGCGAGCAGCGCGCCGACCTGAACGGCGAGCTGGACCTCTACGGCGACTACACCGACGGCCTGCTCACGCTCAACACCAAAATCCCCGACGCGCGGCTGGTCATCAAGCAGCTTCCCGACAAGAGACTGCCCAGCCTGAAGGAGAACCCCGACATCCTGCTCGTGCACCCGGGGGAGCGTCCGCACCCGCCGGGCCGCGAGCCGGAAGAGGTGGAGGCGGAGGAGGAAGCGCGCAAGACGGCCACCTTCAAGATGCACGCGCACCTCGACCTCAACCACCTCTACGTGAAGGCGCCGGACTTCGAGTTCCCGGTCGAGAGCCACATGAACTTCGACTACGACGCCCGGCATCCCGACGCGCCCACCGCCGACGGCGTGATCCACGTGCCGCAGGGCTCGTTCAGCGCGCTCGGCCGCAGGTTCACCATCGACGACGCCAAGATCGTCGAGACCGGCGGCGACATCGCCGACCCCGAGCTGGAGGTCAAGGCGCTCTTCGACAACCCGCAGGCCGCGGTCACCATCAGCGTCACCGGCACCGCCAAGGCCCCGCAGCTCGACCTCTCCTCGAATCCTCCCATGGACCAGGACCAGATCGCCTTCTTCCTCGCCACCGGCCGCATCCAGGGGCGCGCCACGCAGCAGGGCGGCGGGGTCGATCTCTCCGGCGCGGCCACCAGCGTGGTGGGCAGCCTCCTCTTCGGGCAGGTGCGCAAGGAGCTGGCCGACGTGCTGCCGGTGGACGTGATCACCATCGACACCGGCGCGCAGGGCGTGGCGGGCGCGAGCGTGGGCAAGTACATCGGCGACCGCGTCTTCGTCGGATATCGCCAGCGCTTCACGCCTCCCAACCAGTTCGAGAACACCTGGGAAGCCCATCTGGAGTACGAGATCAGCCGCGCCATCTCCGGCGAGATCACCTACGGCGACCAGATCCGCGACCTGTCGATCCTCTACACCAAGGATTTCTAGCCTCTCACCGGTGCCGGACGCGGATGGTCCAGCCCAGCTTGAAGAGGCCCTTGAGCACCCGCGGCACCCTGCGCAGGAGCGCGGTGGAAGGAGGCCGCATCTCGTGCAGCGCGATGGGGATCTCGCGCACGTCGCGGCCCATCCGCTGCGCCCGGATCACCAGCTCGCTCGCGAACAGGTCGCGGTCCACCACGCAGGCTTCCGCCACCGGCTGGAGCCGGTCGCGCCTGAACGCCTTGAGCCCGTGGGTATCGGTGCCGCGAAACCCGGTGATGGCGCGCAAGAGCAGCGTGATCACGCGCGTGGCCAGCCTGCGCACCAGCGGCCGCGCGTCGTTGGCGCCCTTCATCGCCTTGGAGCCCACCACCAGATCCGCGCCGGATTCCAGGATGGGAAGCGCGCGCCGGTAGAACTCCACGTCGCAGAGATCGATCTCGTCGCAGATCACCGTCTCGCCCCGCGCCTCGGCGATGCCGCGGCGGAGCGCCTTGCCGTAGTTCGGCTCCTCGCCGTGCAGGTAACGCACCCGCGGCAGGGTCGCGGCCAGGCTCTGCAGCACCTCCACCGTCCCGTCGCGGGAGCCATTTTCGGAGAGGATCAGCTCGTAGTCCCAGCCCAGCGCGTCGAGCCTTCGGCACAGCCCGGTCGCCGCCTGCCGGACGATGCGCGCCTCGTTGTAGACGGGGATGACGATGGAGATCATGCGAGCGCGCGCGCCGCCTCGCGCCCCGAGAGCAGCGCGTCCTCCATCGAGCTGTACTCCCACTTGCCGTAGCGGCCTGCGAGCTGGACGCCGTTGTCCGCGAAGAACCGCGTCACCACCTCGCGCGCGCGGGCGTGCTGGTGATCGAAGAGCACGTAGGCCACCGGGATGGTGCGCGAGCGGCAGAGCCTCACCCGGGCGCGGTCGATCAAGCCGCACTGCTCGAGGCCAGAGAGCGCCTCTTCCCTCAACGCGCCGTGCTCTGCGGGGCCGCTGTGCGCGAACTCCACCGCGAAGCTGCGGAAGCCCGGCGGAGCCAGGGCGGGGTTCACCTGCGAAGGCGAGCCGATGCGGTAGAAGCCGAAGCGCTTCTCGGGAAAGTACGCCCAGTGGAAGCGCTCGCCGCCTTCATCGAGCGCGCCCACCTCCACCACGGTGACCGAGACGGCGCGCAATTTCGCCGCAGCCTCGCGGACGGCCGAGGGCGCGTCCGCGAGCAGCCGCACGCACGCGGGCAGGGGCGCGGTGAGCACCAGCGCATCGAAGGCGAGCTCCTCGCCCGTGGCGAGTCGCAGCCGCCGCCGGGAGAGATCGAGGCCTGTCACCGGCGCCGAAAGCCGCACCTCGCAGGCGAGGTCTCTGGCGATGCCGCGCACCAGCGCCTCGATGCCGCCCTCGCGCGGATACCAGAAGGTCGCGTTGTAGCCCACGTCGTCGCGCGAGGGCTCGAGCGCGCCTTCGACCACGTCGGCGAGGGTGGGCCGCGGGATGAAGCGGCCGCCCCATTCCGGCGACAGCTCCTCGCAGGGCACGGTGTAGAGCTTCTCGTTGTAGGGAAACATGAAATGGCGGGCGAAGCCGTCGCCGAGGTGCCGCTGGATGAACTCGGCCGCGTTGCGCAGCGGCCTTTGTCGAAGCTCCGCGCCCCCTGGTCCCAGGGTCGCATCGACGAAGCCGAGCAGGCACTCTGCGATGGTGCGCGGCGGAAGCCCGTGGAGGTGGAACTGGTAGGGAAACGTGGTCCACACGCCCTGGCTGTAGATGCGCGCCCGCCGCTGCACGTCCAGGCGGTTGCCCGCAAGCCAGCGATTCGCGATCAGCTCGCGCATCTCTGCGTCGCGCGCGTGCAGCCAATGCCCGGTCCAGTCGAAGGAGAAGCCGTCGATCACGTCGGTGCGGCAGAGGCCGCCCAGGCGATCCGCGGCCTCGAGCAGCGTGCAGGACGCCCCGAGCTCGCGCGCGCAGGCCAGGCCGGCGAGGCCGCCGCCCACCACGATGGCTCTCCCACCCTGGCGCATAACCTCCCCTCCCTTATCACGAAATCCCGCGTGCTTTCGTTGGCGAGGCCCTCTTGCCGATGCTAGCGTGACCTGCCTGTCTCGACCCTGCCGAGGACGGACGCCGCGTGAAGATCTCCTGCCCGAACTGTGCCGCCGCCTACGAGCTGGACGATTCGCGCGTCCCGCCCGCCGGCCTTTCCATCAAGTGCCCGCGCTGCAAGAACCCGTTCGCCGTACACAGGGCCAGGCCGGAAGGGGCGGCGAAACCGGCCGCTGCCCAGGCCGCGGTGCCGCTGCCGGGGCAGAACGGGGCCAGGCCCGCGGCCGCCATCAAGCCGCCTGCAGGACGCCCCCCCGGCGCACGAAAGCAGAGCGCGCCCGGCGCCATTCCGCTTCCGGGCATGGGGCAGGCCGCCGCTGCACCGGCGCCGGCGGTTCGCGGGGGCGCGGTGCCGCTGCCGGGCCTCGACAGCGCCGCCGAGGAGCCCGCAATGGCGCTCCGCCCGCCCGCGCCGGCCTCACCCGCCGATGCGGGCGCGGTTCCGCTGCCCGGCTTCGCGGGCGCGCGCCAGCGGGCTCCGGGCGCCGCCCCGGCCTCCGACGATCCCTTCGCCTCCATCGCGCCCGCGGAATCCGCGGCGCGCCCGCCGCCCCCCGCGGACGTGGACGACCTGGAGCTGCCCGACCCGCTGCCTCGGCCGGGCGCGCAGCCCGATGCCCCCGCCTTCCCGGCGGAGGAGCCGATGGCGGAGGAGAAGGCCGCCGCGGCGGACGACATCAGCTTCGACTTCGTCGATCCGCCGGCACCCGCTCCGTCGCAGCCGGCGCCGGCGCCGGCTCCGGAGGCGCCCGCGCCCGACCTGCTCGACTTCGTCGACGACTCTTCCCGGCCCGAGAAGAAGAGCAAGCGGCCACCGCCGCCGGTGGTGGGCAAGGCGCAGACCGGGCCGGAAGAGACTCTGTCGCTCGACGATGCGCCTCCGGCCAGGGCGCCGGCGAGCAACCGGAAGAGCGACAAGGACCGCAAGAAGCGGGAGCGCGAAGAGCGCGCGGCCCTGCAGCGCGCGGAGCGCTCCAGGCGCAAGACGCACCGGGCCGAGGCCGCGTCGGGCGGCGGCGCGCTCCAGGCGCTGGGTCGTCTGGCGAGGCCCGGCAGGCTGATCGCCCTGGCATTGGCGGTGGCGGCGGCGGCGGTGATCGGACTCGGCATCCACGCCCGCACCACTCCGGCCGGCCTCTTCTGGATGAACCGGTACCTGCCCTCGAAGAAGGCGGCCAGCGCGGCGGAGAGCAAGGTCATCGAACGCGGCCTCGCAAAGCTCGGGCAGGGCGACTTCACCGGCGCGCGCGAGGCGGTGGCGGCTGCCGCGCAGCTCCTCGCCACGGTGCCGGACGACGAGGAGGTGAAGGCGTTCTTCGTCCTCGCCGCCTCGGAGATCAAGCTGGAGTACGGCCAGGTCGGGGGAGACTGGGACCAGGCCCGGCGCGTGGTGGAGAAGATGAAGGGCAAGCGCGCGCCGCAGAACCGCGCCCGGGGCGCCTTCGCGCTCGCGAGCGGCGACGTCGCCTCCGGCAAGCAGATCCTCGCCACGCTGGCCGAGGGGCCGGGAGCGGATCCGGAATCGACCTGGCTGTACGCGAAGGCGCTGATCCTCGCGGGCGACACGGTGCGCGCCGCGCAGGTCCTCGACGCGCGCCTCAAGAGTGACGCCGGCGCTCCCAGGCTGCTGCTCTTGCGCGGCAACGTGGCGCGCGATCGCGGCCAGCTCGCGGAAGCGGCGCGCTTCTACGAAAAGATCCTCCAGGTCTCGCCGGAGAGCGCCCGTGCGATGGTGGAGCTGGCCGAAGTCCGGCTGCGGCTCGACGACGGAAGGGGCGCGGGCGCTCTTCTCGCCAAGGCCCTCGACACCGACCGGCGCAAGACGCTGGACGCCGGCGAGGAAGCGCGCGCCAACGTGATGCGCGGCAAGCTGGCGGCGGCGGCGCACGACCTCAAGGCTGCGGAGGCAGCCTTCGAGCATGCGGTGATGCTCGATCCGGGGTCCGGCCCCGTGCACCAGGCCTACGGCGATTTCCGCCTCCAGCAGCGCGACTGGGAGAAGGCCTCGCGCCAGTTCGAGGCGGCCATCCAGCACGGCGGCGGCGCGGCGGCGTACGCGGGAGCGGCGCGCGCCTTTCTCGGACAGAACCGGCTGCTGGAAGCGGACAAGGCGATCACCGAGGCGGTCACGCTCGAGAGCGGCAATGCCCGCTTCCTCTACCTGCAGGGGCGGGTCGCGGAAGCGATCGGCAAGGGCGACGAGGCGATCCGCAAGTACGACGCCGCGCTCAAGGCCAGGCCGGATCTGGTCGAGGCGCTGGCGGCGGAAGGCGTGTACTGGATGGCGCACCTCGACCAGGGAAAGGCGCAGCAGCGTCTCGACGCGGCGATGGCGGTCAAGCCGGAAGGGCTCACGCCCGCGGAGGACGAGGCCATCGGCGACCTCGCGCTGGCCATGGGCGACGCGAACAAGGCGCAGGAGGCCTTCACCCGGGCGCTGCAGAAGGACCAGGGCGACGCCGCGGCCCACGCCGGCGTGGGCAAGGCGCTGGCGGCCCAGGGCGATCTGCGCGGCGCGCGCAAGGAGATGGAGACGGCGCTCAAGCAGATGGACTCTGACGCGCCGCTCGCCTACGAATATGGCTCGCTGCTGCGGCGGATGAACGAGCCCGACGCCGCGCTGGCGATGCTGCGCAACGCGGTCAAGCTGGACTCCAAGGAGCCCCGCTATCGCGCGCGGCTGGGAGCCATCCTGGTGGAGCGCGGCGAGTTCGAGGAGGCCGAGCAGCAGCTTCGCCAGGCCGTGCTGATGAACGACCGCTACCCGGAAGGCCTCTACTTCCTCGCCCGGGCGCTGGCGGGGCGCAAGAAGCAGGCCGAGGCCATCGACACCATGAGGAAGGCGGTCGAGCTCGAGCCGGACAACGCCGAGTACCTCTTCCAGCTGGGACTGATCTACGAGCGCGGGCAGCAGATCCAGGACGCCATCGACTCGTTCACGAAGTCGATCGCCCGCAGCAAGAAGAACCCCGACGCCTACGAGCACCTGGGCCTGAGCCTGATGGTGGAGAACCGGTTCCAGGAGGCGGCGGAGGCCTTCGGCAAGGCGGCGGAGCTGGATCCGAAACGGGCGCGCGCGTGGGGCGAGAAGGGCGACGCCGAGCAGCAGGGCGGCGACGTGGACGGCGCCATCCGCGACTTCCAGAAGGCGCTCTCGATGGACCCGGCGCTCCCGTCGGTGTGGACGAAGCTGGGCATCGCCTACAAGGACAAGGACTGCAAGGGCTGCCGGGCCAGGGCGGTGGACGCTCTCAAGCGGGCCACGCACGTGGATCCGGCGGACGTGGTGGCGCATCACGAGCTCGGCTACATGTACAAGGACGACGGCAGGCGCAAGGAAGCCATCGCCGAGTTCCGCCGCTACCTCGCGCTGAAGCCGGACGCGGGCGATGCTCCCACCGTGAAGGACGACATCTACTACCTCGAAGAGGAGTCGCGGCGCGCTCCGTGATGCGGGGCGCGCTCTACTCCGTCTCGGTCGATCTCGACGGCCTCGGCTGCTACGCCGCCATCCACGGGCTTCCGGCGCAGCTCGACGACCGCGCGCTGCGCGCGGTGCCCGAGGCGGCGGTGCAGCGCTTCTGCGAGCTCTTCGCCGCGCTGCGCATCCGCGCCACCTTCTTCGTCATCGGCCGCGAGGCAGGCATCGCTCCGCAGGCGCTGCGCAACGCCGCCGCCTTCGGGCACGAGATGGCCTCGCACTCCTTCGCCCACGACTACGCGCTCTCGCGCCTGCCGCGGGAAGCCATCGCGGCCGATCTCTCTGCCGCGGAGCGCGCCATCGAGGAGTCCACCGGCAAGAGGCCGCGGGGGTTCCGCGCGCCGGGCTACACGCTCTCGCCGGCGCTCCTCGAGGTGGTCCGCGAGCGCGGCTACGCGTACGACTCGTCGCTCCTCCCCAGCCCGCCCTACTACCTCGCCAAGGCCGCCGCGCTGGGCGCCTATGCGCTGCGCCGGCGCAGGAGCGAGAGCATCCTCGGCGGCATGGGCCAGCTCTTCGCGCGCCGCTCGGCGCACCGCAGGGCGGGCGTGCGCGAGCTGCCGGTCGCGACCCTGCCGCTGTTGCGCGCGCCGGTGATCGGCACTTCGGTGCTGCTCTTTCCGCGGCTTGCCCGCGCCGGGTTCGCCGGAGGCCACTTGAATCTCGAATTGCACGGCATCGACGCGCTGGACGGAAGCGACGTGCCGGCAGCCATCGCGCGCGCGCAGCCCGGCGTCCGGATGCCCGCCGCGCAGAAGCTGGGCCGCCTGCGCGCGCTGCTCCAGTCGCTGCCTGGCGAGGCCTGCACGCTGGAGCAGGCCGCGCTGCGGCTCTTGCCCTGACCGGCCGCGCGGGTTAGAGCGACCGCCGTGTCCACCGCCCTGGTCCGCTACGACCGCGACAAGCCGCGCGGCCTCCTCGGCCGCCTGCGCGGCGCGATGGAGAAATGGACGCTCGCGCAGGGGGGCGCCGATCTGGAGGCGCGCCTGCTCCGGCTGGTGGCGCCGCAGAACGAGTACGGCGTGGACCCGTTCGGGCTGGAGCTGGACTTCGCCCGAGCCGCCATCGCCCCGGCGCTCTGGCTCTACCGCAACTACTTTCGCGTGGAGACGCACGGCATCGAGCAGGTCCCCGCCGGGCGCGCCATGCTCGTCGCCAACCACTCCGGCCAGCTCCCGCTGGACGGCGCGATGATCGGCATGTCGCTCCTGCTCGAGGCGGAGCCGCCGCGGCTCGCGCGCGCGATGGTGGAGAGGTGGGCGCCGACCTTGCCCTTCGTGGCGCCGTTCTTCGCCCGCATCGGACAGGTGGTGGGCACGCCGGAGAACTGCAGGCGCCTGCTCGCCGCGGGAGAGACCATCATGGTCTTTCCCGAAGGGGTGCGCGGGCTGAACAAGACCTGGGACAAGCGCTACCAGCTGCAGGAGTTCGGCACCGGCTTCATGCGCATCGCGCTGGAGACGAACACGCCCATCGTGCCGGTGGGCGTGGTCGGGGCAGAGGAACAGGCGCCGTCGTTCTTCGACTTCAAGGCGGCGGCGAAGCTCCTGGGCCTGCCCGCGCTGCCCGTGACCCTGACCGGAATCCCGCTGCCCATGCCGGTGAAGTACCACCTCTGGTTCGGCGAGCCGCTCCGGCCCGAGGGCGGCGCGGACGACGACGACGCCGAGCTGGAGAGGAAGGTGAACGAGGTGAAGGCGCGCATCCGCGCGCTGGTGGCCGAAGGATTGGAGCGGCGCCACGGCATCTTCTGAGATCGCGCCGTTATACTCCCGCGCCCCCATGCCTTCCGACGCGGTCCTCATCACCGGCATCAGCGGCAACCTCGGCCGGACCCTGGCCAAGCTGCTGCACAAGTCGGGGCCGGTGATCGGACTCGACCGCCGCGCCTTCCCCGGCGCGCCCAAGGACCTGGTCGTCCACCACCTCGACATCCGCAAGCGCAAGGTGGAGGAGATCTTCCGTGGCGGAGCGGTGGGCGCGCTCGTCCACATGGCCATCATCCACGACCCGCGCCTGCCCCAGCACGAGCACCACAGCTTCAACGTCCTCGGCACCAAGGCGGTGCTGGAGTTCGCCGCCCGCCACGGGGTGCGCAAGGTGGTGGTGCTCAGCTCCGCCAACGTCTACGGGCCGCAGCCCGGCAACGACAACTTCCTCACCGAGGAGTCGCCGCTGCTCGGCTCGCAGCGCTTCCCCGACATCCGCGACCTGGTGGAAGTGGACATGTACGCGCAGCAGTACATGTGGAAGCACCCGGAGGTGGAGACGGTCATCCTGCGGCCGGTGCACGTGGTGGGTCCCACGGTGAAGAACGCCGCCGCCAACTACCTGCGCCTGCCGCGGCCGTGGACGCTCGCGGGCTTCGACCCCATGGTGCAGCTCATCCACCAGGACGACGTGGCGCAGGCGGTCTCGCTGGCGCTGAGGCCCGGGGCGCGCGGCGTGTACAACGTGAGCGGCCCGGGGGAACTGCCGCTGAGCGCGGTCCTGCGCGAGCTGGGGCGGCCGGCGCTTCCGGTGCCGCACCTCATCGCCCGGCCGCTGCTCGACAAGCTCTTCCAGTACCGGCTGGCCGGCTTTCCCGCCGCCGAGCTGGATCATCTCCAGTTCCTCTGCACCGTGGACGGCACGCGGGCGGAGCGCGAGCTGGGCTTCCGGCCGCGCTACACGCTGCGCGAGACCATCCGCAGCGTGCTGGGCGAAGAGCCGCTCCGCGATGCGGAAGGCGGGGTGCCGCGCGTGCGGCAGGACGGCTAGATTGAAGCCGATGGCCGATCGGCTCCTCGTCTTCGACGCGCCGGATACGGGCTTGCGCCTCGCGGTCTGCACTGCCGCCGCGGTCGCGCGGGATGCGGCGGCGCGGCACGGGCTCGCCCCCGGCAGCGCCTGCGCGCTGTCCCTGGGGCTGACCGGCGCGCTGCTCCTCTCGGCGCACGAGCAGGCGCGGGTGGACGTGCAGCTCGAATGCAACGGGCCGCTCAAGGGAATGCTGGTGGACGCGGACGAGAGCGGCGCCGTCCGCGGGCTCGTGCGCGCGGGCGGATTGCGGGGGCAGCCCGCTCCGGCGGAGCTGGTCCGCTTCGATCCGCGGCCGCTCCTCGCCACCGCCCACGACGAGCGGGCCGGGATGCTCTCGGTGCTGCGGGCGCCTGCGCAAGGAGAAGCGGCGCACCGGGCGGCATTTCCCTTCGCCGGCGCCGACCTGGGCGCGGCGCTCACGCTCTTCTTGCGCGGCGAGCGCGCCCTGGGCGGGGAGCTTGCGCTGGAGGCGCTCACCCGCGAGGACGAGCCGGTTGCCGCGGCCGCCGGCGCGCTGATCGCGCCGCTCGACGAGGAGGACGCGGAGCGGGCGCGCGTTCTGGGAAAGCCGCTGCGGCAGGGCGCGCTTCGCTCGGCTCTCTTGAAGACGCAGCAGGCGGCAGAGCTGGCAGCCGGGATCGCGCGCGAGTTCTCGCTCGGCGCCCTGCGGCGGACGGCGGAGGTGGAGCCGCGCTTCGCCTGCCGCTGCTCGCGCGAGCGGGTGGCGCGCGCGCTGCGTTCCCTGGGCGCCCTGGAGCTGCGCGACATGGCGGAAAAGGACGGCGGCGCCGCGCTCACCTGCGACTTCTGCAACGCCGCGTACCGCTTTCCCGCGGAGGAGCTGCTCGCGCTCGCTCAGGGCTGAACCAGCTGCTTGAGCTTCTTCACCGCGTGGTGGAAGTTCACCTTGGCGTTCACCTCGGTGATGCCGAGCGTGCTGGCGATCTCCGCGAAGGGCAGGTCGCCGTCGATGCGCAGGAGCAGCACCTCGCGCTGCCGCCTGGGCAGCCGCACCACCGCCTCGCGCACCGCCTTCTGCCGCTGCATGGCTTCGATGCGCGCGTCCGCGCCCGGCTCGCCCGCCGCCATCTCGCGCTCCTGCGCCTCCTCGCTGCGGTCGAAGCGGGCGGTGTCGCGCAGGTGGTTCTTCGCCAGGTTCACGGTGATGCGGAAGAGCCACGACTTGAAGGAGCCGCCGCGCCAGCCGCCGGCGCGCTGGCTGGCGTTGATGAACGCGCGCTGCGCCAGATCCTCGGCGTCGTCGGCGTCGCGGGAAAAGCGCCGGGCGATGGCGAGCACCGGCCGCTGGTACCTGCGCACCAGCGCCTCGAACGCCCGCACGTCGCCCGCGCGAAACGCGTCGAGAAGCTCGGCGTCGCTCAGGTCGCCCATCGGACGCGCCCACCCTTAACGATTGACGCGGAAAAAAGCCATGACTACATGCGGGGGCGATGCTCGATCTGAAGTGGGTGGCGGCGAATCTCGACGAGGCTCGCAGGCGGCTGTCGAGCCGTGGACCGCAGGCGGCAGAGGCGCTGGCGCCCATCGAGACGCTCGCCCAGGAGCGGCGGCAGCTCATCCAGTCTTCCGAGACGGAGCGGGCGGAACAGCGCAAGGCCAGCGAGCAGATGCGCACGCTCAAGGGCGAGGAGCAGGCACAGCTCCGCGCCCGGCTCAAGGCGCTGGCGGACGGCGCGAAGGAGAAGGAGGCGCGGCTCAAGGAGGTGGAGGAGCAGATCGAGCGCGCGCTGCTCAGCGTGCCCAACCTGCCGCACGAGAGCGTCCCCAGGGGCACGTCCGAACACGACAACCAGGTGGTGCGCGCCTGGGGCGAGAAGCCGTCGCTGGGCGGCGCGAAGGAGCATACCGAGATCGGTGAGAAGCTGGGCCTGCTCGACTTCAACCGCGCCGCCAAGGTGTCGGGAGCGCGCTTCGTCTTCTACCGCGGCGCGCTGGCGCGGCTGGAGCTTGCGCTGGTGCAGTTCTTCCTCGACTCGGCGCGGGAGCGCGGGTACCTCGAGCTGATCCCGCCCTACCTGGTCAACGCCGACTCCATGCGCGGCACCGGCCAGCTCCCCAAGTTCGAGGAGGACCTGTTCAAGACCACCGCCGGCTACTACCTGATCCCCACCGCCGAAGTGCCGGTGACCAACTACCACCGCGACGAGATCCTCGACGGCGCGTTCCTGCCCCTGCGCTACTGCGCCTTTTCGCCCTGCTTCCGCAGCGAGGCCGGCAACTACGGCAAGGACACCAAGGGCATCATCCGCCAGCACCAGTTCCACAAGGTGGAGCTGGTGCGCTTCGAGAAGCCGGAGAACGCGCAGGCGGCGCTGGAGCAACTGGTGCAGGACGCGCAGGCGCCGCTGCAGAAGCTGGGGCTGCACCACCGCGTGGTCCTGCTCTGCACCGCGGACACCGGCTTCTCCTCCGAGAAGACCTACGACCTGGAGGTCTGGCTGCCGGGCCAGAACGCCTATCGCGAGATCAGCTCCTGCTCCAGCTTCGGCGAGTTCCAGGCGCGCCGCGCGCAGATCCGTTTCCGGCCTGCCCCGGGAGAAAAGCCGCGCTTCGCCGCCACCCTCAACGGCAGCGGCCTTGCGGTGGGGCGCACGGTGGTGGCAATCCTCGAAAACGGTCAACAGCCGGACGGCAGCGTCGTGCTGCCGGAGGCGATTCGCCCCTACATGGGCGGAATGGAGCGGCTCCAGCCATGATCCTCGCGGTCCTCGTGGTGATCAGCACGAACCTCGGCAACATCAAGGTGCAGCTCGACGAGAAGCACGCGCCGGTGACGGTGGCCAACTTCCTCAAGTACGTGAAGGACCACCATTACGACGGCACCGTGTTCCACCGGGTCATCAAGGGGTTCATGATCCAGGGCGGCGGCCTGGACGAGAAGCTGCACGAGAAGGGCAACACCTACCCGCCGATCAAGAACGAATCCGGCAACGGCCTCAAGAACGCGCCGGGGGCCATCGCCATGGCGCGCACCAACGACCCGAACAGCGCCACCGACCAGTTCTTCATCGACACCCACGACAACAGCTTCCTCGACCGCCCGCCGGGATACGCGGTGTTCGGCAAGGTGGTCTCGGGAATGGACGTGGTGCGGAAGATCGAGGCGGTGAAGACCGGCTCCAAGCCCAGCGCGGACGGGGCGCCGATGAGCGACGTGCCCATGCAGAATGTCGTGATCAAGACGATCCGCGTGAGCAAATAGGTAGTCGGGGTCATTGCCCGCGCCGCGCTCCGTGCGAACCCTCGTTCGCATGGGGGAAGGTTCCGGGCGGATGTCGGGTGGCGTGCGTCCCGTGGAAGCGGTGGCGGTTGCGCTGCCGAGGCCGCTTTCGCTGCCGCAAGAGCTGATCTGGCCGCTGATCGTGGCGCTCGCTACCGCCGCGGCCATCGTGCCGTTCTGGTCGAGCGAGCTGCTCCCCTATCAGGACGCTCCGCAGCACATCGCGGCGGTGCGCGTGCTGGCCGACTACCACACGCCGGGCCTTGGCTTCGACCGGTGGTTCCAGCCCGATCTGGGCCGGCTGGAGTACCTGGGGTTCTACCTGCCCGCCGCCGCCATCGCGCGCGTCACCTCCGCCGCGACGGCGGTGCGGATCGTGCTGTCGCTCATCGCCGTAGCCTGGGTGGCCGCGTTCTGGATGTTCCTCGGCGCGATGGGCCGCGACCGCAGGCTTTCGGTCTTCGCGCCGGCGGTGCTGCACACGACGCCGCTGTATCTCGGATTCTTCAACTTCGTCGAGTCGGTTCCGCTGGCCATCGCGCTGGTGGCTTTGACCGAGCGCGAGCTGCGGGCGCCTGCGCCGCGGCGGGCCCTCTTGCTCGCGGCCGGCGCGGCGGTGCTGCTCTGGCTGCATCCGAGCGCGCTCGCCTTCGCGCTCGCGGCCGCGGCCGTGCTCGCCCTGACTTCGGGTCGCACGCCGCGGCAGATGGCGCGCGCTCTCTTGCCGTATCTTCCGGCGCTGCTGCTCCTGTGCGCCTGGGCGGTGCGGGCGCTGGCCGAGCGCGACGGCCCGGGTGCAGCCGCGCGAACGCCTCCGCACTGGCTCGGCCTGCGACTGCAGATTCTCGACCTGCTCCGCTTCGGCAACGTGCTGGCGGGACATGCGGACGAGGTCTTCCTCCTGGCGCTGGCGGCGCTCTTCGCCGCGGCAATCGCGGTGCCCGGGCGGCCGCGGCTGCAGCGCGGCTTCCGCATTCCGCTGCTCGCGCTCCTGACGCTCGCGGCCTACATGGTGGCGCCGTTCGACATCGGCTACATGGGCTACATCTCGCTGCGGGCGCTGCCGTTCCTGATGCTGCTGATCGTCGCCTCGCCGTCGATCGCGCCCGCGCGCGCGACGAACGTGCTGCTCGGCATCGCGGCTGCGCTGACCGCGGCGTACTCGCTCGAGCTGGCTGCGTCGTATCGCGCTTTCGATCGCGAGGCGGAGGTGAGCGAGCTGTCGCAGGTGCTGCGGGCGGCGGAGCCCGGCAAGCGCCTCATCGCCGTCATCGACGAGACCGGCAGCCGGGTGGTGCAGTTCCAAGCCTACCTGCACTTCGCCGCCTATTACGAGCTGCTGCGCGGCGGCCGCTCCCGCTACAACTTCGCCGAGACGCCGTGGACGCCGGTGCGCTTCCGCAAGGGAGAAGAGCCGGTGCCGCTGCCGCGGAGCTGGGAGCTGAAGCCGGGCGGGCTGGACCTCGCGTACGCGACCTCCGACGAGGACTACGTGCTCGTGCGCGCGCCGGGCCCTGCGCCGAAGGGCTTCGACCTCGTCTCGCGCGCGGGGCGCTGGTCGCTCTACGCGGAGGCCGCGCGCCGCTGAAGCGCGGGCACCGCCAGCCGCTCCGGCGAGGCCCAGCTGAAGATCTTGTTCATCCAGAAATTCCAGCCGGTGGTGGCGGCGATGGCAACCGCATTGGCCAGGTACGGGTTCAGCTTGAAGACCGCCACCTGCATGGTGAGCAGGCCCACGCTGAGCGCCAGGCCGGCGAGGCAGATGGCGTTGAACTTGCCAAGGCGTCTGAGCCGCGCGACGCCGTAGCCCTGCTGCTCGGCCAGATCGCCGAAGGTCCAGACGTCGTTCCAGAGGAAGTTGTTGACGATGGCCAGCTCGGCGGCGAGCAGCTTGGCAGGGGTGAGCGCCCAGCCGAGGCGGTCTTTGAGGAGCCACAGGCAGAGCATGTCGACGAGCACGCCGGAGAGGCCCACCGCGGCGAACTTGGGGAAGCGCGCCGGCAGGAGCGCAAGCCGCAGCCGGACGAGGTGCTGGAGGTACTCGAAATAGAGCCTGGAGGTGACCTTGCTCTCGCCGGCGGCGCGCTCGCGGAAGACGTAGCCGACTTCGGCGATGCGGCCGATGCGCCCCCGGCCCAGCACCTCGATGAGGATCTTGTAGCCGAGCGGCGAGAGCGGAGCGCCTTCGATGGCGCTGCGGCGCACCATGAAGTAGCCGCTCATCGGATCGGAGACGCGGCTCACCACGGTGGGCAGGACGCAGAGGCCCACGAGCTGGGCGCCGCGGGAGAGGGCGCGGCGCGCGGCACTCCAGTCGCTCACGCCGCCGCCGCCCGTGTGTCGGCTGGCCACCGCCAGGTCCGCGCCCGCGAGCATCTGGTCCCAGAGCCG
>DATDMU010000227.1:0-2675 GCA_036518615.1 Myxococcales bacterium | reverse complement strand
CCTGAGAGCTGGTTGAGGCGCCGCGCCAGCCGCGTGGCGAGGCCCTGCATGGCGCGCGAGAGCGCTTCCGGGCTCTCCGCCTCCACGATCAGGTGCAGGTGGTTGCCCTGGATGGAGTAGTGAATGACGCGCACGCCGACTCGCTCGCGCGCCGCGCGCAGAGCGTCCTCGATGATCTTCGCGCGCTGGTACGAGCGCAGGTAGCCCGCGTCGTGCCGGAGCCGCATCGTCACGTGCACGGGGTGGCGCGCGGCGAAGTCCGGGCGCCGGAGATGCGGGACGCCCGGACCGATGAGGTCTGGATGCGGCCGCGTCCTGGGTCGGCCGGCGCCCTTCCGCCGGCCGCCGCGAGCGGGAAACTCGAACACCCTCTGCCGTCGAGCGACATTCATCGGTTTTTGAATAGCATACTTTCTGACCGCCGTCAAGTCGGCCCCCGGCCGGCCCTCCGAGCGCCTGTCGGCTGACGGCGCCGGGGAGCGGGTCCACCTTTCGTCCGACACTCGGGGTCCGGCATGCGTGCGCGCGCGGGAACATGGGCGGCTCTGGTCCTGGCGGCCGTCTGGGGATGCGGCGGCTCGCGGAGGGCGCCGGCCACCGGCGACACGCCCGACGCAGGAGTCGCCGGAGGCTCCGGCGGCGGCGCCGTACCCGATGCAGGAAATGGCGGCGCCGGGAGCGGTGGACCTGCGGCGGATGCGGGCTCCGGCGGCGGTGCGGCGGGCGGCGGCGCTGCAGATGCCGGGTCCGGCGGCGCGGGAGGCGGCGGCACGGGCGGCGGCGCTACGGACGCCGGCTCCGGCGGCGGCACCGCCAGCGACTGCGACGGCATCGTTCCGTCGGACCTGGGCGCGTCGTTCGCCTTCGACGTCCCGGCCTCGCACCCGGATTGGAGCTGCGACGCGGACACGAGCGACGAGAGCGGCAACCTCGCCGCCGGTGCTGGACCCTCCACAGCACAGGGCACCGAGTGGCATTTCTTCGACCCCGCCGGCGCGCACCTCGCCCGGATCCTCGCGGACAGCCTGCTTCCCGAGGGCTCCGGCTTCGAGGGCGTCTTCACCGATTTCAGCCAGGGCCCGCGGTTCCAGTTCTTCCAGCACTGGGCTCCCGGCGGGTTCGTGACGAAGTCGAGCGCGGTGGCCAACGACGAGACCTTCGCGCGCGCCTTCCGCGCCTGGCCCAATGGCGCCCTGGTCGTCACCTCGGCGTGCAGCCTGCCTCCGGGAACGCTGCAGCTCCGCCGCTTCGACGCCAGCGGAAACCTGATTGCGACCGGCCTGACCCAGGGCGGCTGCGCGCCGGTCGTGGCCGCGGTCGGCGATGCCAACGACAACTGGCTCGTGGTCATGCACGACGGCACCTCCGCCGGATTCGTTCGCACGGACCTGGTCGCCCAGTGGTTCGACTCCTCGGGCAGGCCCTTGGGATGGTTCCGGATCGAGACCGAGGTGGACCCGCACAGCTACCTGCTCCACGCCTTGATCGGCGGAGGCGCCGCGCTGCGCGTCGACGACGTCTGGAAGTTCTTCCTGCCCAGCGGGAAGCCCTTGGCGCTGCCCGCCCCGGGGTTCCTCGCGGAGCACCCGCAGACCGACTTCAGCCTGGTCCGCGGCGCCAGGGCCTACGCGCTCCTCCCGCGCGCGGGCGACACCCGCGAGCTGGAGCTCTTCTCTCCCGCCGGCAACCGCTGCGGCGCGCTGCGCTTCCCCGGCGGCAACCTGACCACCGGCGCCGACGGCAGCGTCATCGAGGCGGGCGGCGCGAACGGGTGCCACAAGACGGTGTGGCCCGGGCTCTTGAGATAGGCCCGCCTACAGCGCCGGCGAGGGCAGCCTGCCCTCCACCAGGAACTGCTCGCGCAAAAAAGCGTGCGACTCCTCGCGGCCCAGCATCCGCGCCGAGCGGAACTCCACCCGGTCTCGCGAGGCGGTGCATCCCCAGCGCTGCTCTTCGAGCGGGCGCGAAGGCCTGAAGACGTTCTCGAAGACGGCGAGGTTGACGCCGCGGCCGGCGGCCCGGGCAGAGACGTACAGGCACGCCTCCACGCCGTCGCCGCGCATTTCGCTGCCGAGCCGCTGCGCCGCCTCGTAGGAGACCTTCGAGGAGATGGCCGGTTCGAACTCGCGGAAGGGTGCCGCGGTGAGATCGACGCCGCGGCGCGCGGCGATGCCGAAGGAGAACGCGGTCAGGTCCACGTGGATGGTGCCGAGCGCCGCGGAGGTGCCCTCGAGAAAGAAGAGCCGGTAGTACGCCACCTCGGCGAAGACGGTGGGCAGCTCGCGGCCCGCGTAGAGGATGCCGCGCTCGCCGCGGGTGCCGAAGCGCGAGCCGTTGCGCAGGGGCGGGTGGCGAAAGGGCGTGTAGAGCAGGTAGTGCAGCCCTTCGAACCCCGCGGGGACCGGGAGCTTGGCGTGGGCGTCGAGCAGCTCCTCGAGGACGCGCTGCTCCTCGTCGGAGTCCACCAGCTTCCGCGTCGAGTTGCGGAACTGCGCCTCCACCACCCGCCGGAAGCGGCCGGCGAGGCGGCGGACCTCAGAGCGTCCCGCGCAGCGCGTCCAGATACTCTGCGACATGCACGAGGCCCTGCGTGCGGGCGAGGAGCCGCAGGGGCTCCGCGCCGAGGTGCCGGTTCGGGGAGCGCAGCCACAGGCGCGCCTTCTCCGCGTCGCCGC
>DATDMU010000226.1:0-10747 GCA_036518615.1 Myxococcales bacterium | reverse complement strand
CGCGGCGGCATCAAGAAGGCTCGCGTGGTCTGCGCGGGCGCGGTCGGCGCGGAGGGGCTTCTCCTGCTCGGCTGGATGCAGTCGCGCATCCCGCGGCTGGAGGTCGAGATCCGCGCCGAGGGCCAGCCCGAGTCGGAGGCGCGGCGCCCGGGCGCCATCCCTCACGCGGCGCCCATCGGCCTGGGAGACGTGTCGCGCCTGGAATTCACGGCGCCGCCCGCGACCTTCACGCTCCGCCGCGAGCGCGGGGTGCTGCTCGCGGAAGTGAAGGGCGACGACGACGGCTACGTCGCCTGCCGCCTGCGCCTGCCCCCGGACACGCCGGGCCGGCTCCTGGCCTTGGAGCTGAAGCTGCTCTCGGGCCAGGACGAGCTGTACGCGGCCGCGGCGCAGGCGGCCGCGCGGCTTCTGCCCCCGGGCAAGTCATGACCGAAGTCGCCGTCGTTCCCGACGTGGCGGCGGCCGCCGCGGAGCTGTTCGTCGAGGCCACCGCGGGGGCAGTCGCGGCGCGCGGCAAGGGTTCGCTGGCGCTGACCGGCGGCTCCAGCGCGCCGCCGCTCTTCGCGCAGCTCCGCAAGCTCCGCATTCCCTGGGCGCCGCTGCAGATCTTCTTCACCGACGAGCGCGCCGTTCCGCCCGACCACCCGCTCTCCAACTACGCCCTCGCCCGCGACGGGCTGCTCCAGCACGTCAAACCCGCAGGCGTGCACCGGCTGCAGGGCGAGGCGCCGGACCTGGCCGCCGAGGCGGAGCGCGCCGCCGCCGAGCTCCGGTCCACGCTCGGCACGCCTCCGCGGTTCGATCTCGTGCTGCTCGGGCTGGGTCCCGACGGCCACCTCTGCTCTCTCTTCGCGGGCGTGCCGGGGAGCGCCGATCGCGGCGACGACGAGCTGGTCCGCGCGGTGGCGGCGCCGGAACACGTCGATCCCAGGGTGCCGCGGCTGACGCTGACGCCGTTCCTCCTGGTGACGGCGCGGATGGTCGTCCTCCAGGTCACCGGCGCGAAGAAGGCGGCGGTTCTCGCCCGCGCGTTGAAAGGGCCGCCGGACCTGGTCGGCTGTCCGGCGCAGTGGCTGCGCAACGCGTCGGGCAGGGTGGTGGTGGTCGCCGACTCCGCCGCGGCATCGGGGTTGTAGCGGATGCATGCGCGCGCGCACGTCCGCACGCTCAATGCGTGCTCCGCCGGTTCCTTGCCTATGGCTTCGTCGGATGGGCAGTCGAAGTGGCGTTCACGGGCCTGAGCGACTCGCCCTGGGTCCACGACCGCAGGCTGCGCGGCCACTCCTATCTGTGGATGCTGCCGATCTACGGCGCCGGCGGCCTCTTGCTCGAGCGGCTCCACGACCGGCTCGCCATCCGCGGCACGCCGAGGTGGAGCCGCGCGCTGGCATACATGGCCGGCATCTACGCGCTGGAGTTCGGCAGCGCCTCGCTGCTCGACCGGCTGATCGGCGATGTGCCCTGGCGCTACGCGAGCGGCATCCACCTGCGCGGATACGTGCGCCTCGATTACGCGCCGTTCTGGTACGGGTGCGGGTGGCTGTTCGAGCCGCTCGAGCGGCAGCTGCGCAAGCTCGACCGCCCCGCGCGGCTGCGCCCGCGGGTCAGCGCACCAGGCGCAGATGTCGCCTGGGCGCGCCGTCCTCCGCCTTCGGCTCCTGCGCCTCGCCTTCCTTGAGCTCCCCTTCGATGGGCGCGAGCGAGGGTCGCGCGCGCGCCGGCGCATTGCCCGAAGGCGTGGGCAGGCCCTCCTCGCGCGGAACCTGCGCGTGCCGCTCCGCGAACGTCTGCACCACTTCCACGGGCAGGTCCTCGGGCCACACCTGCCCGTCGCCGCTCGCCTGGCTGGTGATGCCGAAGATGGCTTCCCAGGGCAGCACGCAGTGGAAGGGCCGGCCGCCGAACGAGAGGGTTGCCTGCACGCTGTCGTCGCCGACTTCCAGGTCGGGAATCGAGTAGCGGTAGCTCAGATTCAGCCTGAGATGGGCGTCGCCGGCGTATTGCGGCGGCACCACCACGCCGGGCCTGCGCGCGTCGAGGTGCACCATCGCCACGCCCCGCGCCAGCCAGGCGCGCAACGTCTCTTTCTTGCCTGGCGCCCGCATTCCCATCAGGGCTTTGTCGTACTCCTCCAGGCGGGCTTCAGCAAGTGATCCGCGGAGGAGAACTGCAGCTCGTACAGGCGCGCGTATTCGCCGCGCCGCGCCAACAACTCCTCGTGCGTCCCCAGCTCCACGATCCGCCCCTGGAGCAGCACCGCGATCCGCGTGGCGTGGCGGATGGTGGAGAGGCGGTGCGCGATGACCAGGCAGGTGCGCTTCTCCATCAGCCGATCGAGCGCGCGCTGGACCTCGCGCTCGCTCTCCGTGTCCAGGGCGCTGGTCGCCTCGTCGAGCAGGAGGATGGGCGCATCCTTGAGCAGCGCGCGGGCGATGGCCAGCCGCTGCCGCTGTCCGCCCGACAGCATCACGCCGCGCTCGCCCACCTCCGTGTCGTAGCCGCGCGGCAGCTCGCGGATGAAGTCGTGCGCGCGCGCCGCCTTCGCCACCGCCTCCAGCCGTTCCTGCGAGACGTCGCGCAGCCCGTAGGCGATGTTGCCGCGGACGGTGTCGTTGAAGAGGAACGTCTCCTGCGCCACCAGGGCCACCTGCGCGCGCAGCGAATGGAGCGTGGCCTCGCGGATGTCGCGGCCGTCGAGGAGCACGCGGCCCTCGGTGGGGTCGGCGAAGCGCGGCACCAGGTTCATCAGCGTGGTCTTGCCGCCGCCGGAAGGGCCCACGAGCGCGATCACCTCCCCGCGCCGCAAGGTGAGGTCCACGCTGCGCAGCACGGAGGCGCCTTCGCTGCGGTAGCGGAAACAGACACGCTCGAAGCGCACCTCCTGCGAAAAGGGAGGAAGCTGCGCGGTTCCGGGCACCGGCTCCACCGGCTCGTCGAGCACCTCCCAGAGCCTTCGCGCGCCCGCCATTCCCTGGGTCACGCCCTGGCCGGTGCCGCCCAGCGACTTGAGCGGCGTGTAGAGCAGCACGATGGTGGCGAGAAAGGAGATCACCCGCTCGGGCTGCAGCCCGCCCGCGGCCACCGCGCGCGCGGCGAACACCACGGTGGCGGCGATGCCGATCGCCGCCATGATCTCCAGCGTGGGAGTGAAGATGGCGCGGACGAAGAAGCTCTTGCGCATGGTGCCGAGGAACTTGTCCTGCTCGGCCGAAAACTTCTCCCGCTCGTACCCTTCCATCCCGAAGGCCTGCACGATGCGCACCCCTTGCAGCGCCTCGTGCAGGAGCGTGTAGAGCGCGCCGATCTGCGCCTGCCCGCGGGTGGCGATCTTCTTGAGGCGCTTCGCGAATCGGACGATGGGCAGGACGGTGAGCGGCACCGCCACGAAGGCGATCAGCGCGAGCCGCCAGTCGAGGGCGATGGAGATGCCGAGCAGCACCAATACCTGCATGCCGTCGCGCAGGTATGCCGCGAGCCCGTAGGTGACCGCGAACTCCAGCGCCGCCACGTCGCTGGCGAAGCGCGAGAGCAGGTCTCCCGAGGCGCTGCGGGCGAAGAAGGCCGGCGACAGCTCGAGCAGCTTCTTGTGCAGGGCGAGCCGCAGGTCCGCCACCACCTGCTGGCCGAGCATGCCCATGCAGTAGAACTGGCCGAAGTAGGCCGCTCCGCGCACCGCCGCGATCATCAAGATCACCACCGGCAGCGCGCGCAGGATGGTCGAGCGGGAGAGGGTCTCGGGCGCGTGCAGGAAAGGCAGGGCGGTGCGCAGCGCGGACGGCCCCAGGTCGCCGCCCTTGAAGACGAACTGGAACATCGGACCCACCAGCCAGGAGAACGCGCCGGTCGCCGCCGAGAGCACGATCATCGAGGCGATGGCCGCTGCGAGCAGCCAGAGGTGCGGCCGCACCGCGGCGACGAGGCGGCGGTAGTCGTGCACACGCGCCTTGTAGCATGGCCGCCCGATCTGGTACGCACGCGCGCCGATGCGGGCGCTCGGCCGATTCCTCTTCCGCTGGCGCAGCTTCACGCCGCTGCTCCTGCTCGCCGCGGCGGTGCCGCTCCTGGTTCGCAGCCGCGGCCCCGCCTCGCCGGTCTGGCTCGCCTGCGGCCTCTTCCTCTGCGTCGCCGGCCAGGCGCTGCGCGCGTGGGTGCTGGGGCAGGTGCCCGACGGCACCTCCGGCCAGAACGAGAAGCTCATCGCCACCTCGCTGAACACCGCGGGGCCGTACGCGCTCACCCGCAACCCGCTCTACCTCGGCAACCTCTGCATCACGCTGGGCCTCTGCGCGGTGGCGCACGACCCGTGGCTGCTGCTGCTCGCGGCGGCGCTCTTCTGGCTGCAGTATTCCGCCATCATCTCGGCGGAGGAGGATTTTCTCCGCTCGCGCTTCGGCGCACGGTTCGACGCGTACTGCGCGCGGGTGCCGCGCTTCTGGCCGAGGCCCGGCCGCGCCACGGCGCCCCGCCCCTGGGACTTCCGCCGCGCGCTGCGCAAGGAGCACAATCCCGCCGCGTCGTGGATGGCGCTCGCCATCGCGCTGATCGCATCGGATCACCTGCACGGACCGCTCTGGCCCTATGCCATCGCACTGGCCGCGCTGCTGGTCGCCTGGCTGTCGGTGAAGGGCTGGAAGCACCAGTGGCTGCACGGCGGCTTCAAGAAAGACCTGAAGCGCCGCCTCCGCGAAACCGCGAGGTGAGGGGCCGCCGCGCGCTTTCGCGCTGCGTGGGATCGGGAGTGCGCGTGCGCGTTGGCGTGCAGGACTTGGGGTCCCGGGTTCGGGGATTCACCCTTCGCCCTGGAACCCCGTTCCCCAAACCTAAACTTGAACCTGAACCCGTTCCCTCAACCCAGTCGTCACTGCCGCTCCTCCGCCCGCGGCACCATCCCCGGCGTGGAGAATCCCCACACGCCCCGTCCCACCACCCGCAGCAGCATCCCCACCTCCGCCGCGCTCTCCGGCCTCGCCCTCGGCTCCTTCCGGATCAGGCTCTCCGCCAGGTTCCGCAGCGGCGCCGGCGCCCCCGGGTTGATCTCCACGATCGGCGGCGGGTCCTTGTAGAGAATCGCCTCCAGGAGCTCCAGCTGGTTCTGATGCGGGAAGGGCGGGCGCCCCGCCACCAGCTCGTACATCGTGGCTCCGAGCGAGTAGAGGTCGCTGCGCCGGTCCAGATGTTCTCCCCGCGCCTGCTCCGGCGACATGTACCGGTACGTCCCCACCACGTGCCCGTGATCGGTGATCGCCGGATCGCCCATCTTCTTCGCCAGCCCGAAGTCCACCAGCGTGGCGCGCCGCTGCCGCGAGGTGACCAGCACGTTGCCGGGTTTCACGTCGCGGTGCACGAGGCCGCGCCCGTGGATGAAGGCGAGCCCGTCGCAGACCTGCGCCAGCGACTCGCAGAGCGCGTGCAGCCGGTCCGGGTTGTTCTGCTCCGCCTGCTCCTCGTCGGTGAGCATGGCCTCGAGCCCGGTCTCCAGCTTGAAGCGCTGCGCCTTGGCCGCCGCCAGCAGCGCGCCGGAGTCCGGCTCGTCGAAGAGCACGTCCAGGTCCACGCCCTCCGGCGCATCCGCCTCCAGATCCGGCTCCAGCAGCTTGGGCCGCCCCGCCACCGAGAGCCACTCCCGCAGCGCCATGCCGTCCACGTACTCCATCGACAGCCAGGGGACTCCGTCCTCGTCGCCGAAGTCGAGCACGCGGACGATGTTGGGGTGCTGCAGATGCCGGAGCGCCTCGAACTCGCGGCGCAGCCGCCGCGTGCCGGACGGGTCGGTGCCGGGAAGGATCTTCAGCGCGACGGTGACGCCCGCGCGCGAGTCCACGGCCCGGTACACGGTGCCGAGGCCGCCGCGGCCGACCTGCCGCTCCAGTCGAAACGGGCCGAACCACCTTCGCACGTTCTTAACCTAACCCGTCCGCCGCTCGCTGCAGCAATCCTGCTATGGTGCGCCACGCCGATATGCCGCGGATCGAACGGGACATCGCGCAGCTCAAGGCGGAAGTCGCCTCCCGTCCGCTGCCCTGCCACGTGGGCATCATCATGGACGGCAACGGCCGCTGGGCGGAGCAGCGGGGGCTGCCCCGGCTGGAAGGGCACCGGAGGGGCAGCGACTCGGTGCGCGAAGTGACGCGGGCCGCCCGGCGGCTGGGCCTCAAGGCGCTCACCCTCTATGCCTTCTCGTCCCAGAACTGGAACCGTCCGCCGGACGAGGTGGCCGGCCTGATGGACCTGCTCCGGGACTACCTGAACCGCGAGCGCCCCGAGATCATGGAAAACGGCATCCGCCTGCACGCCATCGGCGAGCTGGATCGCCTGCCTCCGCGGGTGCGCGATCCGCTGGAAGCGCTGCGCCGCGACAGCGCGTCGCACCACGACATGACGCTCACGCTCGCTCTCAGCTACGGCGGGAGGGAGGAGATCGTCGCCATGGCGCGCCAGGTGGCGGCCGACCGGCTCTCGCCCGAGGCGGTGGACGCGCGCGCGGTGGAGGATCGCCTCTGGACGCAGGGGCTGCCGCATCTGGAGCTGGTGGTGCGCACCAGCGGCGAGTTCCGCGTCTCCAACTTCCTGCTCTGGCAGCTCGCCTACGCCGAGATCCACTTCACCGAGACGCTCTGGCCGGACTTCGGCGAGCTCGATCTGCTGCTCGCGCTGGAGGATTTCCAGAAGCGCGAGCGCCGGTTCGGCAAGACCTCCGCGCAGGTGCGCAGCTCCGCATGACGACCCAAGCTCCCCCCGCCCGCGCCAAGGCGAGAAACCTGGCGGTGCGCCTGACCACGGCGTTCGTGCTCCTGCCCTTCGTGCTCTGGCTGATCTGGCTGGGCGGACTCGCCTTCGCGCTTCTGCTCGGCGTGGCGGCGGCGGCCTGCGCGCTGGAGCTGAACATGCTGCCGGAGTCGTTGCCGCCCGCTCCCACCGAGCTGGAGGAGATCGAGCAGGAGAGCGCGCTGGTCAGCGGCGCGGCCATCGTCTCCATGGCGGGCGCCTTCCTCATCCCCGTCCTCGAGGAAGTGCCGCTCGGCCTCTTCACCCTGGGGCTGGTGATCACGGCGGTGGTGGTCGTCGCCTTCGCCGATGCGCTGTTCTTCGAGGAGCGCGTCGAGAACGCACCGCGGCGCGTGGGCCTGGCCGTCCTCGGCGCCGTCTATCCCGGCCTCTTGCTCGCGGCCCTGGTCCCGCTGCGGCAGATGCCCGACGGCCGCTGGTGGATCATCCTCGCGCTGACCGTCACCTGGCTGAACGACACCTGCGCATATTTTGCGGGCCGCGCCTTCGGCAGGCGGAAGCTGTACGAGCGCATCTCGCCGAGCAAGACCTGGGAAGGGGCGATCGGGGGAGCGCTCGGCAGCGTTCTCGGCGCCCTGATCGTGCAGCGCTTCTGGCTGCCGCAGCTTCCCCCCTGGGGCGCCGCGCTCATCGGCGCGGGCGCATCCTTCCTCGGTCCGGTGGGCGACCTGTCGGAATCGATGCTCAAGCGCGGCTTCGGCGCCAAGGACAGCGGCAGGCTGCTTCCCGGCCACGGCGGCATCCTCGACCGCATCGACGCGCTGCTCTTCAATGCTCCCTTTGTCCTCTTGTGTGCACGGCTCCTCACCTGAGCCTGCTGGCGCAAGGCGGCATACGCATTTAGACTCGTACAGACATGGCCTTCGTCCAGTCCGCCGGCTTCACGCTCCTGTCGTTCGCGCTGGTCATCAGCGTGGTGGTCTTCTTCCACGAGCTCGGCCACCTCCTGGTGGGAAAGGCGGTGGGGGTCAAGGCGGTCCGCTTCTCCATCGGCTTCGGCCCGAAGCTGTTCGGATTTCGCGGCAAGGAGACGGAGTACCGCATCTCGCTCCTGCCGCTCGGCGGCTACGTCAAGTTCGCCGGCGACAACCCGTACGAGGAAGTCCCGGCGGAGGACCGCGGCCGCGGCTTCCTCGAGCAGCCGCCCTGGAAGAGGGGGCTCATCGCCTTTGCCGGCCCCGCCGCCAACTTCGTGCTCGCGGTGGCGCTCTTCTTCTTCATCTTCGTGACGCCGCACCTCGATCTCGCTGCCATCGTGGGCTATGTGAAGCCCGGCTCGCCCGCGGCAGCGGCCGGCCTGCGGCACGGCGACCGCATCGACGCCATCGACGGCGAGCCGGTGCAGGGATGGACGGCGCTCCAGGAAAAGATCCGCGCCCGCGGAGGCCAGGCCATCCGCATGGTCATCGACCGCGCCGGCGCGCGGCAGACGGTGGAGATCGTGCCGGCGATGCACGAGGAGTCCAACGTCATCGAGACGGTCAAGCACGGCCGCATCGGCATCGCGGCGGTGCCTCGCTCCGCCGAGGTGACGGTGACTTCGCCCGACTCTCCCGCCGGCCGCGCCGGCGTCCAGACCTTCGACAAGGTGGTGAAGCTGGACGGCGCGAAGGTGGCCAACTGGGAAGAGCTGGAGCAGGCGCTCGCCACCCGCAGCGACCCGGTCACGCTGGAAGTGCTGCGGCCGCGCCCCGTCCAGGCGCCGGGCGCCACGCTCTGGGAGTACGAGCCGCTTTCGCTGAAGCTCCCCGCTCCGGAGAAGGCCGGGGCCTACGGCCTCGAGGCGAGCGATCTGACCTTGTTCGCCGTGCAGCCCGGAGGCGCCGCCGCGGAGGCGGGCCTGCGCCGCGGCGACCGCGTGCTCGCGGTGAACGGAACGCGCGCGCTGTCCTGGAGCGATGAGGTGGAGGGCGCGCTGAAGGAAGCAGGAACGCAGCCGCTGCAGATGACCGTGCGCCGCGACGGCAAGCCGCTCACCGTCACCGTCAAGCAGCACCTGCGCAAGGGCCACGACGAGACCGGCGTGCTGGTGGACCTGCCCGACCTCGGCGCCGCCCCCGACCAGAACGCCTTCGGCGAGCCGGAGCGCATCGAGGTCAGGGACTCGGTGGGAGAGGGCCTGCGCCACGCGGTGGTCAACATGGCGCAGTCGGTGCGGGTGCAGGCGCTGGGCATCGCCCGCATCGTCACCGGGCACGTCTCCAGCCGCGCCATCGGCGGGCCCTTGATGATCGCCGACGTCGCGCGCAAGGCGGCGGAGGCGGGCTGGCGCGAGATGCTCGCCACCATGAGCCTGATCAGCATGGCGCTGGGGCTGATGAACCTGATCCCGGTGCCGGCGCTCGACGGCTTCCACGTGCTCACCTCGCTGGTGGAGGGCGTGCGCCGCAAGCCGCTCTCGCTGCGCTTCCGCGAGGTGGCCAACGTGGTGGGCATCGCGCTCCTGCTCACGCTCATGCTCTACGCCTTCCGCAACGACGCCATGCGGATGTGGTTCGAGTGAGGATCCTGGCGCTCGACACCTCGACGCCGACCACAAGCTGCGCGCTGCTCGACGACGACCGCATCGTCCGCGAGCAGCTCATCGGACCGCCGGCCCGGGCGGGCGACGTGCTGCCCGCTGCCCTCGGGGATCTCGACGGAGTGGAGGGAGTGGCCGTGGGCGTCGGACCGGGCTCCTTCACCGGACTTCGCGTTGGGCTGGCCGCCGCCAAGGCCATCGCCTGGGCGCGCCGGCTGCCGATCGCGGGCGCCTCTTCGCTGCAGGCCATCGCGCTGGGCGAGCCGGGCCTGGTCTACGCCGCGACCGATGCCCGCAAGGGCGAGCTGTTCGTGCAACCCTTCCGCGACGGAGCCTCCCGGGGGGAGGTGCAGGTGGTGATGGCGAAGGATCTGAAGCTGCCCGCCGGCGCCCGTCTGCTGCAGAAGCCGCCGCCCGCCGCCAGCGTGGCGAGACTCTGCCTACCGCGGCTGCGCGGGTCGGCGTACGATGCGGCGGTTTGTTTCGCCCTCGCACCGGACTACGTGCAGGGGTTCCTGAGCGGAGGCGGCTGATGAGGAAGTTCAAGGTGGCAATCGCGGGCGCGACGGGCGCCGTCGGCCGCGAGATGATGAGGGTGCTCGAGGAGCGCCAGTTCCCCGTGGGCGAGCTGGTCCCGCTCGCCTCCGAGCGCAGCGAAGGGCACAAGCTGGAGTTCCTGGGCGAGGAGGTCACCGTCCGCCGCCTCCGGCCCGACTCGTTCGCCGGCGTGGAGATCGCGCTCTTCTCTCCCGGCGCCACGGTCTCGCGCGAGTTCGCTCCTCACGCGGCGCGGGCCGGCGCGGTGGTGGTGGACAACTCCAGCGCCTTCCGCATGGAAGCGGACTGCCCGCTGGTGGTGCCGGAGGTCAACCCGCGCGACGTCGAACTGGCGCTGCGCCCCGGCGGCCGGCGCATCATCGCCAACCCCAACTGCAGCACCATCCAGCTCGTCGTGGCGATGAAGCCGCTGCACGACGCGGCGGGGCTGAAGACGGTCATCGTCGCCACCTACCAGTCCGTCTCCGGCGCGGGGCAGAAGGGCATCGACGAGCTGGAGAAGCAGGCCCGCGCGCTCTTCAACATGGAGGAGGTCACCCCCTCCAAGTTCCCGCACCGCATCGCCTTCAACCTGCTCCCCGAGATCGGCAAGGACAGCGGCAACGGCTACACCGACGAGGAGATGAAGCTGGTGAACGAGAGCCGCAAGATCATGGGCTTGCCCAACCTCGCGGTCTCCTCCACCTGCGTGCGCGTGCCGGTCTTCTACTGCCACTCCGAGGCGGCGCACCTCTTCTTCGAGAGGCCGCTCTCGCCCGCGCAGGCGCGCGAGATCCTGCGCACCGCTCCCGGCGTGAAGGTGGTGGACGACCTCCAGGATCACGTCTACCCCATGCCGATGCTCGGCGTGGGCAACGACCTCACGCTGGTGGGGCGCATCCG
>DATDMU010000225.1:0-22456 GCA_036518615.1 Myxococcales bacterium | reverse complement strand
CGACGGCGGCACCGTGCGGCTGCCGCGGCTGATCGGGCTCTCGCGCGCGCTCGACCTCATTCTCACGGGCCGGCCGGTGAAAGCGCAGGAGGCGCTGCAGATGGGGCTCGCCAATCGCGTGGTGCCGAAGGGGATGGCGCGCGCCGCGGCGGAGGAGCTGGCGCGGCAGATCGCGGCCTTTCCGCAGATGTGCGTGAGGACCGATCGGCGCTCTGCGCACGAGCAGGGGGATCTGGAGCTCGCAGAGGCGATGCGCAATGAGCTCCGGCACGGGAAGCGTGCGCTGGAGGCCGGCGCGAGGGAGGGGGCAACGCGATTCGCCCAGGGCGCGGGGCGGGGGGGAACGTTCTAAAGCGTTTGCGTTTGCGTCAGCCTTTCCCCAGCTTCGGGGGGCGCGGGCCGTGGCGGATGGCGCCGCGCAATGGGACGTAGGAGAGCTCGGTGGAAGACCGCACGCAGCGGAGCAACAGGCCGCCGCGGCTCATGTCGCCGCGGCCCACGAAGTCGGGCGGGAAGAGGAGCTGGCCGCCGAAGATGCGCAAGAGGGCGTCGGCGTACTTGCCCGTCGCGATGCTGCCGAGCAGCACCACCTCGCCCTTGCTCCCGACGCGCTTCGCAAGCGCCCGCGCGTCGCGCTCCAGCGGCTCGCGGTAGCGCGCGTCGGACACGTCCACCGGCACCTGCGCGACCGCGCGCAGATCATCCACGGTGATGACCGTATCGACGTCCACCAGCCCGCGCCCCGGCAGGATGGCGAGCGCCGAGGACCCGCCCCGCGGCGCGCGGCCAAATGCGCGCGCGTACGCGAGCTTGCCGCGGAAGTAGAGGCCGCTCGCGAACTGGAACAGCTCTCCGAGCGGGGCGCCGCGCTGCTGGAACTCCCACGCCAGCGCGAAGTTCGCGCGCGGGCTGAGCAGGAGCCCCATCCGCTCGCCCCCTGCCCGGGCGGGCGAGAGCAGGAACACGCGAGGTGGAAGACCGGGCATTCGGCTCCTCGAGGCCTTGCGGAGAAAGCGCCGCGCGCTCATGTGTAGCTCATGCGCCGCCTGCTGCCGCTCGCCGTGCTTCTCTCTTCCGCCTGCATCTACCACCGCGGCTACCAGCGCCGCGTCGTCCAGCCGAAGGAAGTGGCCGCGCTGGAGACCGACGTGGCCGAGTCGCTGCGCTGCCCCGAGGACCAGATCGACTCGCGGCCGATCACGCTCCTGATGCGCGAGGTCTCCGCCTGCGGGCAGCACCGGGTCTACGCCTGGGACGCCATGCGCGAGCGCTGGGTGCTCGCCTCGGTGGAGAAGCGATAGCCGCGCCCGGGCATCAAAGCCCTGCCATGAAACGCATGCCCGTCCTTTTCGTCGGCCACGGCTCGCCGATGAATGCCATCGAAGACAACGCCTGGAGCGAAGGCTTCCGCAAGCTCGGCGCGCTGTTGCCCGAGCCCAAGGCGATCCTCAGCATCTCCGCCCACTGGTACGTGGCCGGCACCTTCCTCACCTCCGACGAGCACCCGCGCACCATCCACGACTTCGGCGGCTTTCCCCAGGAGCTGTTCGAGATGCAGTACCCGGCGCCGGGCAGCGCCGCGCTGGCAAGGCGCGCGCAGAAGCTGGTGGGCGAGGGCGCCGCGCTGAGCGCGGAGTGGGGGCTCGACCACGGCACCTGGAGCGTGCTCCACCACCTGCGGCCCAAGGCCGACGTGCCCGTGGTGCAGCTCAGCATCGACGGGCGCCTTCCGCCCGCGGCGCACCTCGCCCTGGGGCAGGCGCTGCAGCCGCTGCGCGACGAGGGCGTCCTGATCATGGGCAGCGGCAACCTCACCCACAACCTGCGCCACGCCTTCGGCAGCTACCACCGCGGCGACAAGTCCACGCCGACGTGGGCGCAGTCGTTCGACGCCGACGCCGCCAGGGCGGTGGAGCAGCACGACGGCGCAGCCCTCGCGCGCCTCGTGTCCACCGACGCGGGGCGGCTTTCGCACCCCACGCCGGACCACTACTTTCCGCTGCTCTATGCCGCGGGCGCAGCCGACGCCGCGGACGGCGTGAAGTTTCCCGTCACCGGCTTCGACATGGGATCCCTCTCCATGCGATCCGTGCTCTACGGATGAACGCCCGCACGCGCGCCGCCTACATCGGATGCTGCGTTCTCTGGGGCTCCACCTGGAGCGTAATCAAGCTCGGGCTGCGCGACCTGCCGCCGCTCTTCTTCGCCGGCTCGCGCATGATGCTGGCGGCGCTGGTGCTCCTGCCCTTCGCGCTGCGCGCCGGGCTGCGCGGACAGACGCGCGGCGCGTACGGCTGGATGACGCTGGTGGGGCTCCTGCAGATCGGCATTCCCTACGCGCTGCTCTTCGCCGGCCAGCAGTGGGTTCCCTCGGGGCTGGCGGCGGTGCTCTTCGCCACCTTTCCGGTGTGGCTGGTGCTGGTGGCGAGCGCGCTCCTGCACGACGAGCCGCTCACGCCGCGGAAGATCGCGGCCGCGCTCCTCGGCATCGCGGGCGTCGCCTTGCTGGAGCTTCCCGCGCTCCGCGGCCAGGCGCTCTCACGGCTCGCGGCGCTGGGCGGGGCGTTGGTGCTCGCGGCATCGGTGACCATCGCGTTCGCCAACGTGCTCGTGCGCAAGAAACTGGGCGCCTATCCGCCCATCGTCATCGCCTTCGTGCAGGTGTTCGCCGGAGCGGTCCTGCTCGCGGCGCTCTCCTCCGCGCTGGAGCGCGGCCGGCCGGTCGCGTTCACGCCGCTGTCGGTGTTCGCCCTGGTGTACCTGGCCGTGCTCGGCACGGCCGTCACCTATCTCTTCCTCTTCTGGCTGATCCCGCGCGTGCCCATCTCCGCCATCGGCGCCATCCCGCTGCTCGACACCACGGTCGCGGTCATCCTCGGCGCGGCGCTCCTCGGTGAGCGCCTCGGCTGGCCGCTGCTGGCGGGAGGAGCGCTGGTGCTGGGTGGCGCGGCGCTCGCCAACCAGGCGCCGGCGGAACCTGCGCCGGAATCGGCCTGAAACCGACGTTCGAGAGGGCGAAAGGCCGGTCGTCTGGCCAGTTCACGACAGTTGCGCAGCCGCTCCATTGGGCGTAATCCGCGTTTCAATCGAGGATGCGTCCATGCTGCAGATGCTTCCCTCCATCGAAGACGGTCACCTCCTGCTGCGGCTCGGAGGCGAGCTGGACTCCGAAGGCGCCGCCGCGGTCGCGCGCCTCATCGGCCAGAGCATGGGGGACTTCGCCATCGACTTCACCGACGTGATGCGGGTGGAGGAGGCGGGGTTCCTCCTGCTGGCGCAAGCCATGCGCCGCTGCCCCTACAAGCTGGTGGTTCGCGGCCTGCGCAGTGCGGCCGCCTACGAAGCCAGCACGTAGAGGTAGTCCACGAACGACTTCACCGCGCCGTCGAGGCCGTAGATCCTGGGATTGGCGCTCTCGATCACGTAGTACTCGTCGGGCGCGTGCGCGCCGCTGCCGTGGCCGAGGCCGAAATGCCCGGCGGCGAGCCGGAGCGGCGCCTCGGTGAAGACGTATCCCGGCCAGGAGCCGCCCAGCCGCGGCCAGAGCAAGGGCTCGATGCCGTACTTCCGGTAGGTCGCGACTTCGGCGCGGATCAGGGGCGCGTCCGGCGAGGTGGTGTTGGGGCCGTAGCCGCCGCTCATGTTCACCTCGATGTCCTGGAATCCGCGCTTGTCGAGGTGCGCGCGCAGCTTCTTGAGGCAGTCGTCCACCGTCTGGTCGGGCACCAGGCGGAAGTCCATCTTCGCCACCGCCCTGTGCGGCAGGATGGTCTTGCCGCCCGGACCGGTGTAACCCGCGACCAGCCCCTCGATGTTCACGGTGGGCTTTCCCGCCATCCGCTCTTCCGCCTCGTGGAAGGAGATGTCGCGCACCCAGTGCTGCACGCCGAGCTGCTTCTTCATCACCTCTTCGCGCTCGCGCTGCGCGGCCGCGTCGATCATCTTCTCCTCCGCCGGCGAGAGCGGCCGCACCCGCTCGTACCAGCCGTCGATGGCCGGGTCGACGCCGTCGGGCGATACCAGCGTCGCGAGCGCCTGCACCAGGTGGAACGAGGGGCTGTCCACCGCCGCCCGCAGCGAGGAGTGGATGTCCTTGGCGGCGCCCCTGCCCCACTTCTCGCCGCTGGCGATCAGCTCGCACTCGATCACGCCCTTGGCGCCGAGGTTGACGGTCACCTGCCCGTCGAGTCCCTGCGCCGCGAAGGGCATCCAGATGCCCTGCGTCTTCTTCAGCGCATCGGCGATCTCGGGCCGGCGCACGATCTGGGGGAAGTGGGGCGATCCGATCTCCTCCTCGCCTTCCGCCACCAGGACGAGGTTCACCGGCGGCTTGCGGCCTGCGCCGCGGATGGCGTGCAGCGCGGCGAGGAACGCGCCTTCGGGGCCCTTCTGGTTCACCGCGCCGCGGCCGACGATGACCTTGCCGAGCCCCGGCTTGTCCACGAGCCGGGCCTCCCAGGGCGGAGAGCTCCACTCCTTCGGGTCCACCTGCTTCACGTCGAACATGAAGTAGAGCCCGAGCGTCCTCTGCGCGCCGGCGTCGAGCGTCGCGAACACTCCCGGCTTGCCGTCGGTGGGCACCCTCTCCGCCCGCTGGAAGCCGGCGTCGCGCAAGAGCGCGATCATGTGCCGGGCGCCCTCTTCGTTGCCGATGCTCTCGGCGGCGATGGTGGGCTGGCGAATCCAGTCCTGGATGCGCCTCACGGCCTCGTCGTGGCGCTTGCCGATCTGATCGTAGATGGGAGAAAGGTCGTCGCGGGAGAGCGCGGGCATCGCCAGGGACGCCGCGCCGGCGAGGGCGCCGCGCAGCACGGTGCGTCGGGAGAGGTCGGTCATCCCTCTCCTTCACCGTGAGGGCGCGAAAGTGTCAAGCGATCCGGAGACGCACGCGTCCGCTCCGCGGCCAATGGCGCGCGAATGCCGTCGCCGTCCTGCCCGTCTGCTAGCGGACCACCAGCACGGGCTTCGGGCAGATCTGCACCAGCCGGCTGGCCACGCCGCCGATGAGGATGCGGGAGATGGCGCTGCGGCCGCGGTGCCCCACCACCACCATCTCGATCTCGGGCGCCTGCGCGAGCTTCGCGATGGTCTCGGCGGGCAGGCCGTCCACCACCTGCGTCTCGATGGGCGCGTCGGCCTTGGCGAACTCCCGCGCCAGCTCGTCCACCACCGCCTTCGCGGCCTCGCGGTGCGCCTTGGTCTGCTCCGGGAAGGCGATCATGTCCGCGGAGAACGCGTCGAACGGAGCCACCACGCACACCAGCCGCACCAGCGACTTGCGCGTGGATGCCAGATCGACCGCCATGGCGAGCGCCGCCCGGCACTCTTTCGAACCATCCACTCCGACGAGGATCTGCTTCATGACGTGCCTCGATTCGCCCCAATCCTGCGGGCGCCTGGGCCAATGATTTCAACTCGCATGCCGCACGCCGCCAGAGGGGACGGTGCGGCGGACGGCCGCAACCTTTGCACCCTGGAGCGCGCCGGTGCACATCGTTCGGCTGCCCGCGGGCAAGCCGGGCAGGCGGGCGCATGGTGGAATGGCCCGGTGCATGCTACGGGTTTGTCTCCTGAGGTCGCATCTTCGGGAGGTCCCCGTGGCATACAAGTTCCGTTTCTACCGGATGGGTGGACTCGACCAGGTCGCCATCGAGACCGGCGAGGATCTGGCGCATCTGCACGAGCTGGATCAGAAGCTGTGGGTCGCGCTGAGCTGCCCGGTGAAGGGCCTCGAGATCTCCGAGCGCACGCTGTCGCTGCTCGATCTCGACGGCGACGGACGGGTGCGGGTGCCGGAGGTCCTCGCCGCGCTGCGCTGGTGCGGCGAGCGCTTGCGCGACCTCGGTGCGCTCATGCCCTCGGCCGACGCGCTGCCTCTCGCCGCCATCGACGAGGGCAAGCCGGCCGGCAAGGCGCTCCTCGGCGCGGTCCGCCACATCCTCGCCCAGCGCGGCAAGCCCGACGCGCAGGAGATCGCCGGCGCGGACGTGGCCGACGTGAGCCACGTCTTCGACGGCACGCGCTTCAACGGCGACGGCGTCATCCCGCCCGCGGCAGCCGAAGATCCGGAGACGCAGGCGGCCATCGCCGACGCCATCTCCTGCGTGGGCGGCGTCCCCGACCGCAGCGGCGCGCTGGGCATCGACCGCGCGAAGCTCGACGCGTTCTTCGCCGACCTCGCCGCCTTCGTGGAATGGGCGAAGAGCGGGCAGGTGAACGCGCAGATCGCCGGCGGATTCGAGTCCGTCCGCGACGTGCGGGTCAAGGTGGACGACTGGTTCAACCGCTGCCGCATCGCCGAGTTCGACGCGCGCCTGCTCGCCCCGGAGGCCGCGGTTCCGATTGAGCTGCAGATGCTGCCGCTCGCGAAGGTGGAGCCGGGCGCCGCGCTGCCGCTTTCGGGGCGGGTGAACCCCGCCTGGTCGGGCCAGCTTGCCGCCTTCCAGAAGGTCGCGGTGGCGCCGCTCCTCGGCGCGGAGAAGACCGAGATCACCGCAGTCGAGTGGGAGCAGCTGCGGCCCCGCTTCGCCGAGGTGGAGAGCTGGCTCGCCGCCAAGAAGGGGCAGAGCGTCGAGAAGCTCGGCCTGGCGCGGGCGGAGGCGCTGCTCCAGGGTGGCGCGCGGGCGCGCATCGAGGCGCTGCTTTCGCACGACGAGGCCTTCGCCCCGGAGGCGAACGCGGTCAGCGACGCCGTGCGGCTCGTGCACTACAAGCGCGACCTGCACACGCTGCTCAAGAACTTCGTCAGCTTCCACGACTTCTACGACATGCGCGCGGAGGCGGTGTTCCAGGCGGGCACCCTCTACCTCGACAGCCGCAGCTGCAACCTGTGCGTGCGCGTGGACGACATGGGCTCGCACGCCACCCTGGCCTCGCTCTCGCGCATGTACATCGCCTACTGCGACCTCAAACGGCCCGGGCAGACGATGAAGATCGCCGCCTGCTTCACCCAGGGCGACAGCGACTACCTGATGGTCGGCCGCAACGGGCTCTTCTACGACCGGCAGGGCCGCGACTGGGACGCCACCATCGTCCGCATCATCGAGAACCCCATCAGCATCCGGCAGGCGTTCTTCGCGCCCTACAAGAAGGCGCTGCGCATGATCGAGGAGCAGGTGCAGAAGTTCGCCGAGGCGCGCGAGAAGGAGTCCGAGGCGCGGATGCGGGCCGCGGCCGCCGCGGGCGTGGCCCCGGAGACGCCTGCGAAGGCCCCGGTGGACGTAGGCAAGATGGTGGGCATCGTCGCCGCCCTGGGCGTGGGCGTCGGCGCGGTGGGCACCCTCTTCGGCGGCTTCGTGGCCGGCTTCATGGCCCTGCAGCCCTGGTGGGCCAAGCTGCTCGCGCTGGTGGGCGCGATGCTCGTGATCTCCGGCCCCTCCATGCTGCTCGCCTGGCTCAAGCTGCGCCAGCGCACGCTGGGGCCGGTGCTGGAGGGCAACGGCTGGGCCGTCAACGGCAGGGTGCGCGTCAACATCCCGCTCGGCACGGCGCTCACCGATCTCAAGTCGCTGCCCCCCGGCTCGACGCGTTCGCTCGACGATCCGTTCGAGGACAAGCGAGGGCGTCGCCGCCGGCGGCTGTTGTGGCTCGCCGCCGCCGTCCTCGGCGCGGCCGCCGTCGCTGCAAAAGTTCTCCACGTCTGGCCGTTCGCCGCGCGCTGAGAATTTCAACGCGTCCCGCGCAGCGCGCGGCCGGTGTGTGCTCCTTCGAACCCCGACGAAGGAGCACGACGTGATCGCAAGGTACGCACTTCCCCTTCTCCTGCTCGCTGCAGCCTGCGGCGGCACCGACTCCGCCGCGCTCGACAGCGCGGCGGCCAACCTCGTGACCGGCGCGCCCTCCGTCGCCGCCCTCAACCGCACCGGCTCGCCGCCCGAAGGCGGCATGACCATCATCATCATCGGCAGCAACCTCGACCCCGCGGCCACCGTGACCTTCAACGGCGTGCCGGCGGCCAACGTGCATTACGATCCCAACGCCAGCAGCACCGCGGCGTCCAACCTCGTGCTGGTCACGCCGCCGAACCCGGAAGGCTTCTACGACGTGGTGGTCACCAATCCCGACGGGCAGTCGGCCACGTATCCGCGCTTCCACTACGGCCCGCCGCCCTCCATCGCCTCGATGTCCCCGCTCAGCGTGCGCAAGGGCGACAAGGTCACCATCACCGGCGCGAACTTCGCCGCGCTCTACGGCGTGCAGGTGAGCGTGGGCGGCGCTCCCGCGCTGATCGCCTCGAAGACGGACACGCAGATCGTCTTCTACGCGCCCAAGCTGAACGTCGGCGCCTACCAGGTGTTCGTCTTCAACTTCGACTCGCAGTACGCGGTCGGCGCGGACCTCCTGACGTACCCGATCCACTGAGGTAATCTGCCGGGCATGATCCGCTACTACGGCAAGCCCGGCTGAACCGGCTGCACGAAGGCGCGGGAGTTTCTCGCGCGGAAGAAGCAGCCGGTGGAGGAGCGCAACCTGATCAAGGAGCCGCTGGAAGCGGCCGAGCTCCGCGCCCTGGCGAAGAAGGCCGGCGGCGCGGAGCTTCTCGTCGCGCCGAAGAGGCGGGCGGAGGCGGAAGGGCTCTCCGGCGAGAAGCTCATCGCCTGGCTGGCGGAGGACGGCGGGCGGGTGCGGCGGCCCATCATCGAGGTCGGCGGCGAGCTGACCCTGGGCTTCGCGGCGGACGCGCAGGAGAAGCTCGCGAAGCTACTCCCATGAGCAGAGGTACTCGCAGACGGCGTCGCCCCGCGAGCGGCACTTCGTCTCCTCCACCTTGACGTTGCGCCCGCCCGACAGCTCGATGGCGCGCTCGTGCCAGCCCACCACGGTGAGGCAGTCTCCGGGCGTGGCGGGCGGCGCGTCGTGCGTCACGAGGCGGGCGCTCTTCGGACCGGTCTTCTCGTACGTGCGCCGCCCCTCGCCGTAATAGTAGGCGTAGATGCTCTCGGCGAAGGAGAGCAGGTGGTGCGGGTTGCCTTCCTCGAGGAACCCGCGCTGCGGTCCGCCCAGGTTCACCTCGGCGGAAGCGCGGCCCATCTCGCGGAACGCGCGCTGCGGGTCCGCCGGATAGACCTCCCTCGCGATGGCGTCGTCGAGGCGCAGGTTCAATTCCAGCGGCCAGGTGCCGGTCACCAGCAGCGTGCGGCGGAGCTGCCGCGCATCGGCGTCGGGAAGGTGGCGCAGCACCCGCTCCCAGAGCTCTTCGCCGCCGCGCTCGATCACGAACTTGCGCCGCGCGAGGATGATGTTGCCGCCCACCTGCGCCATGCGCCCAACCTATCGCAGGTAGCGCTCCGTCCGCGGAGAAAATATCTTTGCAGGATGCGACTCGGAGACGGCGACCGCAGCAACGTGGAGGACCGCCGCGGGATGATCACCGGCGGGAGGCTGGGCCTGGGCGGCATCGTCGTGCTCGGGGTCCTCAGCCTCGTCTTCCGGCAGAACTTCTTCGAGCTGGTGGGAGGCGGCGGCGGCCAGGCCACGCAGGCGCAGGGCCCGCAGGTCGAGCAGCGAAAGGAAGCCGAGCAGGGGCTGGAGAAGGTGGCGGTGGGCGCCTTCAACGACGCGCAGTCGGTGTGGGGAAGGGACTTGCGCGGCTACCGCAACGCGAAGCTGGTGCTCTTCTGGGACCGCACCGACTCGGGCTGCGGCGGCGCCGGGGCGGCGATGGGACCCTTCTATTGTCCCGAGGACGAGCGCGTCTACATCGACCTCGGCTTCTACCGCGAGCTGGCGCGGCGCTTCGGCGCACCCGGCGACTTCGCGCAGGCCTACGTGATCGCGCACGAGGTGGGCCATCACGTGCAGAAGCTGCTCGGGATCACGACGAAGGTCGCACGGCTGACGCAGGCCGACCCGTCGCGGCGCAACGCGCTCTCGGTGAAGCTGGAGCTGCAGGCCGACTGCCTCGCGGGCGTGTGGGGCCATTCGGCGGCGCAGCGGCAGTTGCTCGATCCCGGCGATGCCGAGGAGGGCCTGCGCGCCGCGGCGGCGGTGGGAGACGACCGCATCCAGCAGATGGCCGGGCGCCGCGTCTCGCCGGAGTCGTTCACCCACGGCTCCGCCGCCGAGCGCTCGCGCTGGTTCCAGACCGGCATGAAGAGCGGATCGGCCGACGCCTGCGACACCTTCGCGCAGTAGGGAAGAGGCGCCTGCCCTCGCACATCGTGCGCGCCGCATTGTGTAATGTTTTTGCTTCGCTTTAATTTCGCCCAGCCCCGTCTCCGGGCGTAACGTATTGATGTGCTCACTGGAAACCTGTCGGAGACGACGTTTGCCGACCTGATCCAGCTCTACACGCTCAGCCGGCAGACAGCAGCGCTGACGATTGTGTCCCCGGCAGGACCGGAGCACGACGGCGTCATCTACGTGGAGAACGGCGACCTGGTGGACGCGCGCTTCGGCGATCTGTCGGGAGCCGATGCCGTGCGCCGCGCGCTCCGGCTCACCGAGGGCGAGTTCCGCGTGGAGCTGAACGTGCGCGCGCGCCACCGCACCATCTTCGAGCCCTGGAGCAAGCTGGTGCTCGACGAGATGGTGGCAGGTGACGAGGCGGCGAGGACCGCCGCGGACGAAGTGGAGATCGAGCAGGAGGAAACCATGCTTCCCGGAAGCCAGCACCAGCCCGCCCGCAAGAAGTCCGCGGTGCCCATCGCCATCGCCTCCGCAGTGGCCGTCGCCGCCGCCATCGGCGGGCTCTTCTACTGGCGCGGAGTGAAGGAGCAGCAGGAGGCCGCCGCCATCTCCGAGCGCGAGGCCGCCGCCGCGGCCGCGCGCCACCTGGCCGAGGCGAAGCAGGCGGCGCGCCCCAGCGTTCCCGGCGTGACCGACACCGAGATCACCTTCGGGATCAGCGCGCCCTTCTCCGGCCCCGCCAAGGAGCTGGGGCGGGGAATGAAGAGCGGCATCGACATCGCCTTCGCCGCCGCCAACGAGGCGGGCGGCGTCAACGGCCGCAAGCTCAAGCTGGTGGCGCTGGACGACGGCTACGAGCCGGAGCGCACCAAGGCCGCGATGAAGGAGCTGGCCGAGGCGCGCAAGGTGTTCGGCTTCGTCGGCAACGTGGGCACCCCCACCGCCGAGGTGGCGGTGCCGTACGCGCTGGAGAAGAAGATGCTCTTCTTCGGGCCCTTCACCGGCGCGGGCTTGCTTCGGCGCGACCCGCCCGACCGGTACGTCTTCAACTACCGCGCCAGCTACGCCGAGGAGACGGCGGCGATGGTCAAGTACCTGGTCTCCGTGCGCCGCATCTCCATCGACGACATCGCGGTCTTCGCGCAGCAGGACGGCTACGGCGACGCCGGCTTCAACGGCGTGGCGCGGATGCTGCGCAAGTACAACCGCGATCCGCAGAAGGCGCTGCGGGTCGGCTACCAGCGCAACACCTCCGACGTGAACGAGGCCGTCGATCAGATCCTGGCCCACAAGCGCATCAAGGCGGTGGTGATGGTCCCCACCTACAAGGCGGCGGCGCGCTTCATCGAGAAGGTGAAGGCGCAGCGGCCCGACATGATCTTCCTCAGCGTCTCCTTCGTGGGCAGCCAGGCGCTGGCCGACGAGCTGATGTCGATGGGCCCCAAGGTGGCCGAAGGCGTCATCGTCACCCAGGTGGTGCCGCTGCCCCAGAGCAAGTCCACCGCCGTGCTCCGCTACCAGGAGCTGTTGCCGCGGTACTCGCTGGGCGAGAAGCCGGACTTCGTCTCGCTGGAAGGCTACCTCGCCGCGAACCTGCTCATCGAGGGACTGCGCAAGGCGGGACGCGACGTCACCACCGAGACGCTGGTGGACGCGCTGGAGGGCCTGCGCGGCGTGGACCTGGGCGTGGGCGCGGCGATGAGCTTCGGCATGAGCGAGCACCAGGCCTCGCACAAGGTCTGGGGCACGCAGCTCGACGCGACCGGCGTGTTCCACAACATCGACCTGGAGTAGTGGCAGCGCGCGGGGTCGCGCGCGCCCTCCCGGCGGTGCCGCGGCGGTCCGCGCACCGCGTCGGGGGCCTCAGCGCAGGAGCTGCTTCTTCGCGGCCTGGACCACCTGGGGCCGCACCTGGCTCTTCGCCAGCGCGCGCAGCTCGGCCAGGGGAAGCCGCGGCACGAGCCGCAGCGCCACCGGCAGGGGCGTCCTGGGATTTCGCACCAGCGCGGTTGCGATGGCCGCGTGCTGGCCCCATTCCGGATGCTCGCCGATCAGCTTGAGCGCCTCCGGATTGAGGGTGGTGAGCCGCGCCGCCCACTGCACCTCCTCGAGCCCGATGCGCGGGTTGCGCAGCACCAGCGGGTGGAGCTGCTTGTTGGGATCGCGCAGGAAGCGCAGGCGCAGCTCGCGGTCGCAGCAGGCGGCGAGCTGGAGCTTTTCCTGGGGGCTCAGCACTTCCTGCTGCCGTGGCGCGTGCCCGCGCAGGCGGGTGGCGAGCGCGTCGAGCGGCGCGGCGTCGGGCAGGAGCACCGTGAGCCCTTCCGGCCACGCCCCGGCCACCCTCGCCGGCACCTCGGCGGCGTCCTTGCCGCCGATGCGCACCGCGAGCGTGCAGTCGGAGAGCGCGGCGCCTTCGGGCAGCTCCGCGCCGCGCACCAGGAGCCCGCCCGCGGAGATCTCCTCGTCGTGCGCGGCGAGGAACTCTTCGGCGGTGGCGTAATCGGCCACGACCTTCGGCTTCGTCATCGCGCCGTCCCGGGCCGGGGACGCAGGCCGAAGATGTGGTTCACCTCCTCGTCGCTCGCCGCCGAGAAGCCGAACCAGTCCACGTCCACCCGCCCGCGATTGGCCTCGCCCACGAAGCGGACGCGCACTTCCAGCGGCTCGTTGGCGCGGCAGTTTTCGACCTGGAGGTCGGGCAGCTCCACGTAGCCGGAGAAGTTGGCCTGCCGGTCGGCGGGGCCGGTGACCTGCGCCAGCGCGAGCTGCCTGGCCCATCTCGCGGTGCAGTGCGCCGAGCGCGCGTCGACCACCACCTCCGCCTTCGCGAAATAGTCGCCGTAGTGCGAGCCGCGGCTCACCACCCTGCCCCAGGCGCCCACCGAATAGCCGAGCGAGACGAGATCGTAGCTGCCGTCTGCCGGCACCTCGGTGCGCCAGCGCAGCTCCAGCACCGCAGGCTTGAGCCCGTCGTAGAGCGTGTCGTGGGAGCAGGCGGAGTCGTCCGGGTTGGGCGCTTCCCAGCCGATCAGGTTGTCCTTCACGTGGCCGCCGTAGCCGCGGCAGGGCGCCCCGTCGGGGCCCACGAACCGTTCCGCGGCGGAGGCGGCGTAGGGCATGGGCGAGACGCCCTTCTCGTCGCGCGCAGCCGGCCGCACCTGCACGCGACGCGGGGTGAGCGCGCAGCCGGCCAGGAACGCCATCACCAAGGCGCACCGCATGTCTCATCTTAGCCGCACCGGCGGCATTGCCGCGACAGGCGCGCTCGTGAGCGTCAGCGCAGGGCCGCAGGCCAGAACCGTACCGTGCAGGCGAACGAGTCCGGGGCCTGGACGAACGGTTCACGATCGGCCGGAAGCGCCTGGAGGATGGTGCCGTCGAGCCCGCGGTGGAGGTCCCGCGTGCGGCATTTTCCGCCGTCGATGGGGAGGACGACCCTGACGCACGAGCTCCCCGAGGCAGAGACGATGTCGACCGCCTGCGCGCAAGGTGAGACGTCGCCGCCCAAGGGAAGCAAGGCGTACCGGGCTCCGCCGATGATCGACAGCGTGGTGTTCGGCCGCGAGCGAAGCCATTCCGGCGCTGGGGCGGGCGACGTCCGTCCCGCAGCGACGATCACCAGCCATTCGCTGGACTCGATGCCGGACGCGTCATCGAGCACCACCCTGCGGACGGCCAGTCCGCCTCCGATGAGCGGCGCGGTCTCGAACCTCGCCGACGGTCCGGCCGCGGACGCCAGCAGCAGGAACGGTCCCGTCAGGGCGGAGCCGTCCCGATCGAACCACTGCGCCGCGGTCGTGCCCGCTCCAAACGCGGCGGTTCCGTCTTGAAGCACGAGCACGCGACCGGACGCGTCGATGCCGCCGCCAACCGTTGCCGATTGCATCGGCAATGTCCGCGGCCCCCACAGGGTCGTCGCATCGTCGCGAAGAACCCAGGCGGCCCAGGGGAACGCCGGCAGCGGCGGCGCAGGAGAGGCCATGACCGGACCGAGCACGAGAAGCTCGCCCCTCTGCGACGGGACGACAAGCGCCGGACCGTCCACTTCCGTGGATCCGCGGAGCCTGCCGGCGGGATCGACGGCCTGGATGTCCGGCGATGAGTTCGCCCCGCCCGAATTGCCCTGCTCGATGATGTACCCGTGGATCGAGGGGAACAGGACACCCCGCCAGGCATCGGCGCTGCCGAGAGGAGTGCCCGCGGAAGACAGGAGATCCCAGCGCGGGTGACCGTCGAGTTGAAGCTGATTCACCTCGAGAGCGACGTTTCCCTGCGCGTCGGTCCAGGCGAGCCCGCAGTGGCCCACGCGCCTCGAATACGCAGTGGCGTGCACCACGGGTTCTGGCAACGGGGCCGCCAGTTGCTCGCATCGTGCAGGCGCAGGTCTGCCATCGGCGGGCACATCCAGACCGCCCCCTGCGCCTCCGATGACCGCGCCGGCATCGCTTCCCGGCTGGCCGCTGCCGGCCGGGGCGGCGGACCCATCTTGCGCGGGCGCATCTGGAGCGCCGGCGGGAGTCGGGCCGGCCGCAGTCGCCCCGCACGCCAGCGAAACGAGCGCAACGACGGCGAGGTGCAGACCGCGCATGGAGGCCTCCGTCCGCTCCAAGGTGGCCATCGCCCGGCCGTGAGGGCAACGGTCTGGCGCCTGCCGGCCTGCCCACTATGGGTTGGCGGTGCACTCCGTGGCGACGAGCGGCAGGCGGCGGCCGGTGCGCTCGTGGACCAGCACGCAGTCGGCGCCGGTCTTGAAGAGCGTGAACCGCTCCGGCCTGCCCAGCTCCCGGCCCTGCGCGAGATGGCCCTGGGGATCGAGGTGCCTTGCGCGCTCGACGACGAGGGTGCTCTCGCGGGTCAGCGCGTCGTCGGCCAGCATCACCGGCACTCCGTCCAGGGCGTCGCGGACGGCCTGGGCGAGAGCGGCGCGGCTCTGCGGCGTGGGATTCACGATCCGGGCAAGAGCGCCTTCCGGAGCACGCTGCGGCTCGGGAGCGCTCTTGCAGGCGGCTGCAAGGAGGAACAGCACCGCGACCTTCATCTCCGCACGATCCGGTTCATGCGCCACTCGGGCTGGAAGAGCTGGCCATTGCCGCGCAGCCCGGCTTCGGTCAGCGCCGCCGCCGCCGGCGCGGGGCAGGTGCCGCTGGCGGCGAAGGCCAGCGCGCCGGCGAGCTGCGCCTCCGCGGGGTCGCCGAGCTGGTGGCCGAAGTCGTCGGCCATCCTGCAACCCGCCGGATTGCTGCCGCCGCCGCCGGGGATGAAGCCGTCCGCGTAGTCGCCGAAGCCCTTGGCGTTGACGCCCTGGAACTCGATGGAGAAATAGGTATTGCCACAATTGTCCTGCGGATAGAACCCATAGGGCTTGCCGCAGGTGGTGCCGCCGATCAGGATCACCTGCACGTCCACCCCCATCAGGCTGTTGATCACCGACTCGCTCGCCGAGCAGGTGCTGCCGCTGGTCAGGACGAAGAGACGGGGAAGATCGAGGTGCGGCAGCGCGGCGCCGCGCGGCGTGGCCGGGTCCAGGCCCGACGCCGTCCCCTCGAACGGCGTGGGCGTCAGCGGCTGGCCGGTGACGGGATCGCGGGTCGGATACTTGTCGTTGAAGGCGAGCTTCTCGAACGTCTTGCCCGAGGTGCGCGCCGGACCCGCGATCATGAAGGCGAGCTCGCTGGCGATGTCGAGAAAGCCGCCGCCGTTGTAGCGCATGTCGAGCACCAGGTCGGTGGCGCCGTTGGCCTTGAGGGTGTTGATCGCATTGATCAGCTCCGACTCGGCGGTGGCGATGTGGGAGTTGAAGAGGATGTAGCCGGTGTGGGTGTTGGGGATCACGTGCGCGTTCTGCACGGGCGTCTCGGTGATGCTGGCCGAGGTCATGGTCACGGTGCGCGAGGCGCTGGCGCCGAGGTCGAGCACCTCGAAGGTGTGGGCCTGCCCGACCGCGCTGGGGAAGAGGCCGCCGTTGAGGATGTCGACGTTGGCCTGGCCGGTCGCATTGACCAGGTCCACCCCGTCCACCTTGAGGATCTGCGCGCCGCGGGCGAGCTTGCCTGCGCCTTCGGTTCCCGGCTCGGTGAAGGCGACCACCGCCTTTCGCGGAACCGTGGGGGCGAGAATGGCGAAGGTCGCGCCGTAGCCCGCCGTCACTCCGCTCCCCGACTCCTGCAGCCACACCGCCGTGGGAATGATGAAGTGGAAGCGGTCCTTGGGGTTGTTGGTGGCGGTCTTCGCCGGCGTCTTCAGCTTGCTGAAGTAGTCCTCCACCGTGGGCGAGGCTGCGGGGTCCACCGCGGGAACCTCGCGGTACCAGAGGTACAGCTCGTCGGTCCACGAACGCAGGAACTTCTTCTCGTCGTCGAGCGAGCCCTTCTTGTCGTCGGTGCCTGCGCGCGGAGTGGCGCAGAGGTTGGCGAAGTCGGACGAGGGCGGAAGGCCGCTGCCGTTGCCGCCGCAGGCGGCGGCGAGCAGGGACACGAGGGCGATGCGGAAGCTGCGCATCCTGCAAAGGTACACGAACCTGGCGCCGGAAGGGATGGCTTCTGCGCTCGTCCGTTCGCTGGACGGCCATCCGGCCCCTGCCGCCGATGCGCAGCTCCACCCACCCGTGCGCGCCGGATTTTCGCGCCGGCGTCGATCCGTGCGCGCCCGCGCACGGCTTGCGCGCGCACTGTCGGAAACCGGTCTTTTGAGCGCCAAACATTCCGCGGGAAATTGCTTGGCGCTCAAAGGGTCCGGAGCTAGCCTCTGCGCCATGCCGAACAGCCTGCGGTATGCCCTGCCCGTGGTCCTCGGGCTCGCCCTCCTCAGCGGGCTGAGCTACCTGCTGGTCAGCGCCACCAGCCGCGGCTGGTTCGAGGAGGACGTGCGCCTGCGCGCCGAGCTGGCCCTGCGCGGCGCGCGGGTGGGCGTCTCCGAAGGCTGGGCGCGAGGCGACCGCGCGGGAGTGGAGCGGCTGCTCACCGACATCACCAAGGACGAGCGGGTGCTGGCGGCGGCGGCCTGCGCGCCGGACGGCACGCCCTTCGCGAGGACCAGCGACTTTCCCGAGGGCCTGGGCTGCCGCCGCTTCGCCGCGGTGAGCATGGCCGACGGCAAGCCCCGCGCCTGGAGCGGCGTGGACCGCACCGGCGGCACCGGCGTCTTCCTCAGCGCGCTGCCCATCTACACCGCTGCGGGCGTACCGCTCGGCGTGGTGGGGATCATCCAGGACATGAGCTACATCGAGCACCGCGACCGGGTCACCCGCCGCGCGGCGCTCTGGTTCTTCGGCCTCATGTCGCTGGGCGCGCTGCTGCTCTCCACCGGCATCGCCCGCGCCTCGTGGGGCAGGTTCAGGAGCGAGCTGCGCTCCATCCTCAAGGGCGGCGAAAACCACCCCGAGTTCCAGCCGCTCTTGCGCGACGTGCGCGAGCTGGCCCTGCAGCTCGCCACCGAGACCCGCGCCGGCGAAGGCGGCCGCGCCTGGACGCCGGAGCGCCTGCGCGAGCTGCTCCGCGAGCACCTGCGCGACGAGAAGCTGGTCATCGTCGCCAACCGCGAGCCCTACATCCACGACCGCGACGCCGGCGGCGCCCTGCGCGTGCTGCACCCCGCGAGCGGCCTCGTCACCGCGCTGGAGCCGGTGATGCGCGCCTGCGGCGGAACCTGGGTGGCGCACGGCAGCGGCCCCGCCGACCGCGAGGTCACCGATCGCAGCGGCCACGTCCGGGTGCCGCCGGGCGAGGAGTCCTACACGCTGCGGCGGGTCTGGCTCAGCCGCGAGGAGGAGCAGGGCTACTACTACGGGTTCTCCAACGAGGGCCTCTGGCCGCTCTGCCACATCGCCCACGCGCGGCCCAGCTTCCGCGAGGAGGACTTCGAGCACTACCGCAAGGTCAACCTGCGCTTCGCCGAGGCGGTCTGCGAGGAGGTGGACCGCGACGATCCCATCATCCTCATGCAGGACTACCACTTCGCGCTGGCGCCGAGGCTCATCCGCGAGCGGCTGCCGCGCGCCACCATCCTCACCTTCTGGCACATCCCCTGGCCCAACGCCGAGCAGTTCGGCATCTGCCCCTTCCGCGAGGAGATCCTCGAGGGCCTGCTCGGCAGCAGCATCGTCGGCTTCCACGTGCAGGCGCACTGCAACAACTTCGTCGAGTCGGTGGACCGCTACCTGGAGACGCGCGTGGACCGCGAGCGCACCGCCATCGTCCACGCGGGCGAGACCACCCTGGTGCGGCCCTACCCCATCTCCATCGAGTGGCCCAACCACTGGGCGGCCGCCGCTCCTGCTCCGGAAGAGTGCCGCGCGGAGGTGCGGGCGGAGCTGGGCCTTCGGGCCGACGCGCTCATCGGCGTGGGCGTGGACCGGCTCGACTACACCAAGGGCATCGAGGAGCGGCTGCTCGCGGTGGAACAGCTGCTGGCGCGCTTCCCCCAGTTCCGCGACCGCTTCACCTTCGTGCAGCTCGCCGCGCCGAGCCGCACCAAGATCGACCGCTACCGCGAGCTCAACGACAGCGTGGAGCAGATCGCCGCCCGCATCAACGCGCGCTTCGGCAACGGCAGCTACCGCCCCATCGTCCTGCACCGCCGCCACCACGAGCCGCCCCGCGTCTTCCAGTTCCTCCGCGCCGCCGACCTCTGCTACGTGAGCAGCCTGCACGACGGCATGAACCTCGTCGCCAAGGAGTTCATCGCCGCCCGCGACGACGAGCGCGGCGTGCTCGTGCTCAGCCAGTTCACCGGCGCCGCGCGCGAGCTGTCCGAGGCGCTGATCGTGAACCCCTACGATCTCAACCAGGCCAGCTCGGCCCTGGCGGCGGCGCTGACCATGTCGCCGCACGAGCAGACCGAGCGCATGCGCGCCCTGCGCGCGCTCGTCTCCGAGCTCAACGTCTACCGCTGGGCGGGGCGCATGCTCACCGACGCCGCGCGCCTGCGCCAGCGCGACCGCCTCTCGCACCGCCTCGGCGGTGGCCCCACCACCATCGAAGGAGTCGCATGATGGAATCCATCTTCGCAACCGGAGTCCTGGAGGCGCTGGCCGCCTCCGACGCGCTGCTCGCTTTCGACTTCGACGGGACGCTGGCGCCCATCGTCGCCGATCCGGCGCTGGCGGCGATGCGGCCGTGCACCCGGCACCTGCTCGCGCAAACCGCCCAGCTCTATCCCTGCGCCGTCATCTCCGGCAGGCCCGAGGAGGACGTGCTGCGCCTGCTCGGCGGGGTGACCGTCTGGTACGTGATCGGCAACCGCGCGCTGCAGCCGCCCGACGAGGTGGCGCGCCTCTCCGCCCAGGTGGGCGGCTGGCACGCGCGGCTCAACTCCGCCCTGGCGGGACTCCCGGGCGTTTCCATCGAGGACAAGGGCGTCTCGCTCGCCATCCACTATCGCAAGGCCGCCGAGCACGAGCGGGCGGTGGCCGCCATCCGGCGGGCGGCCGCGGACCTCAGCGAGGCGCGCCTCATCCCCGGCAAGGAGGTGATCAACCTGCTGCCGCTGGGCGGACCCGACAAGGGCGTGGCGCTGGCCCGGGTCAGGGCGCAGCTCGGCTGCGCGGCGGCGCTCTACGTGGGCGACGACCGCACCGACGAGGACGTGTTCGCGCTTCCCGAAGTGGTCGGCGTGCGGGTGGGCGCGGCGCTCGACTCCGCCGCCCGGTACCAGGTGCGCGACCAGGACGAGGTGGACGATCTCCTCGAGCGGCTGGTGGCGCTCCGCCCGCGGCGCACGCTGCGGCAGGAGGCGATGTGGCGTCCGGCGGCGAGGAGGATGGAATGAAGGACATCCTCTCCCCGGAGGGCCGCCGCGCTCTCGAGGAGCTGGTGTCGGCCAACGCGCTTCTCGGCTTCGACTACGACGGCACGCTCGCGCCGATCAAGGCCCGGCCGGACCAGGCCCGGATGCGCCCTTCCACGCGCGCGCTGCTCCTGGAGGTGAGCGGGCGGTATCCGTGCGCGGTGGTGACGGGCCGCTCGCGGCGCGACGTGTCGCCGTTCCTGGAGGAGCTTCCGCTCTTGCGGCTGGTGGGCAATCACGGCGCGGAGTGGGAAGGCGGTTCCCCGGCGCTGCCGCGCAGGACCATCGCCCGCTGGCACGCGCAGATGGTCGCCGCCTGCAGGGACCTGCCCGGCGTGCAGGTGGAGGACAAGACCTGGTCGGTGGCGGTGCACTGGCGGGGCGCTCGCAGGAAGTCGCTGGCGCGGGCGCGGGTGCTCGCGGCCGCCTCCGCCGTCGAGGGCGCGCGCGTCTTGCGCGGCAAGGAGGTGGTCAACCTCGTGCACCCCGCGGCAGCGCACAAGGGAATGGCGGTGGTGGAGGCGCGCCGGCAGCTCGGCTGCGACGCCGTCGTCTACGTGGGCGACGACGTCACCGACGAGGACGTCTTCGCGCTGGCCGAGCCGGGCAGGCTCCTCGCCGTGCGCGTGGGCCGGAGCCGCCGCACCCGCGCCTCGTTCTTCCTCTCGAGCCAGGCGCAGATCGACGAGCTGCTCGCGACGCTGCTGTCGCTGCGGCCGGCCGCGCGGAGGGTCGCCTCGTGAACCGCCCGCAGGCATTTCCCGTCGCGGCCAGGCAGGCCGGCCAGGGCAGCACCGTGCTGGAGTTCCTGCGGCTGCTGTGGGCCATCGACCATGCGCTGCAGAAGCATTCGCGGAGGATGACGCGCGAGATGGGAGTCACCGGCGTGCAGCGGCTGGCGATCCGCGTCCTCGGCAGGTACCCCGACCTCACTCCGGGACAGCTGGCCGGCGTCCTGCACCTGCACCCGAGCACGGTGACGGGCATCGTGAAGCGCCTGCAGCGCGGCGGGTTCGTCCTCCGGCGGATGGACCGGTCCGACCGCCGCCGCTCCCGGCTCGCGCTCACCGCCAGGGGCCGCGCCATCGACGGGCGGCGCGGCGGCACGGTGGAGTCGCAGCTGGACCTGGCCCTGCGGAAGATCGACCCTTCGGCCCTGGCGACGGCGGAGCGCGTCCTCACCGCCATCGGCGAGCAGCTGGCGAACGGTCGCGGGTAGCACCGTTGAGTTGACGGCGGTGACGCAGTGAGTTATGTACTCCAACGCGGCGCGTTATCCGCGCCTCGTCCGAGGAGGACCTTATGACGCCCGTCAGCGAAGTGCTCAAGACCACGTTCGACACCGCCCGCAGCCGGCTGGTGGGCCTGGAGAAGACGGTCCACAAGCTGGAGAAGAAGGCGCAGGCCTCGCTGCACGACATCCAGGCGAAGTTCGACGGCGCCCCCAAGCGGCTCGAGGGCGCGTGGAGCGACCTGGCCGCGCGCATCCGCCCGGCGCTGGTGTTCGCCACCCGCGAGGAGCTTCGCGAGCTGGCGGTGAGGGTGGACGAGCTGTCCGCGAAGGTCGACAAGCTCGCCGCGCGCGGCAGCCGCACGCGCACCGTCGCCTGAGCGATCGCGACGCGTAGATCGGCGGCGGGTGGCCGGCAACCTGCGCGCGAGCGATACTCGGCGCATGGACACGTCCCTGCTCCGCGAGCGCGCTGCCCTGCTCCGCCGCCTGCACGACCGCACCCGCATCCTCGTCCTGCCCAACGCGTGGGACGTGGCCAGCGCGCGGGTGGTGGAGGAGGCGGGCTTTCCCGCCGTGGCCACCAGCAGCGCCGGCGTCGCGGCGGTGCTCGGATACGCTGACGGCGAGCGGATCGGGCGCGACGAGATGCTGGAGATGGTGGCGCGGATCGCGCGCGCCGTCCGCGTGCCGGTGACCGCCGATCTGGAGGCGGGCTACGGCGACCCGGCGAAGACCGTCGAGGCCGCGCTGCGCGCCGGGGCGGTGGGCATGAACCTCGAGGACAGCACGGCAGAGGACACGCTGGTGGATCGGCCCGCGCAGGTGGAGAAGGTCAAGGCAGCGCGCGCGGCTGCCGATCGCGCCGGCGTCCCCTTCGTGATCAACGCGCGCACCGACGTGTACCTGCTCGGCATCGGCGAGAAGCAGGACCGGCTCGCCCATTCCCTCGAGCGCGCGCGCGCCTATCTCGCCGCGGGCGCCGACTGCATCTTCGTGCCGGGAGTGCGCGACGCGGAGACCATCGGGCAGCTGGTCAAGGGCATCGACGGGCCGCTCAACGTGCTGGCCGGGCCGGGCATGCCGGATCTCGCCACTCTCGCGAAGCTCGGCGTGGCGCGGGTGAGCGCGGGATCCGGGACCATGCGCGCCGCCCTCACCGCCGGCCTGCGGGCCGCCGAGGAGATGCGCGACCGCGGGACCTACGGCTTCACCGAGAAGATCCTCACCCACGCCCAGGTGAACGCCCTGCTCTCGCGGAAGTAGCCGCGCTACCTCGCGCAGGTGCGGAAACCCGCCAGCACGTCGCGGCGG
>DATDMU010000224.1:0-9654 GCA_036518615.1 Myxococcales bacterium | reverse complement strand
AGGTTCGAGGCCATGAAGTTCACGTTGTCGGTGAGGTCCTTCCAGACGCCCGACACGCCCTTCACCTCGGCCTGGCCGCCCAGCTTGCCGTCGGTGCCCACTTCCTTGGCGACGCGGGTCACCTCGCCGGCGAAGGAGCGGAGCTGATCCACCATGCTGTTGATGGTGTTCTTCAGCTCCTGCACCTCGCCCTTGGCGTCGACGGTGATCTTCCGCGACAGGTCGCCGTTGGCCACCGCCGTCGAGACCTCGGCGATGTTGCGCACCTGGGAGGTCAGGTTCGACGCCATGAGGTTCACGTTGTCGGTGAGGTCCTTCCAGGTGCCGGCCACGCCGGGGACGGCAGCCTGCGCGCCCAGCTTCCCCTCCACGCCCACGGTGCGGGCCACGCTGGTGACCTGCTCGGCGAAGATGCCCAGCGTCTTGGTCATGCTGTTGAGCGTGTCGGCCAGGGCGGCGATCTCGCCCTTGGCCTCCACCACCAGCTTCTGTGAGAGGTCACCGTTCGCCACCGCGGTGACCACCTTGACGATGCCGCGCACCTGGGTGGTCAGGTTGCCGGCCATGAAGTTCACGTTCTCGGTCAGGTCCTTCCAGACGCCGGAGACGCCCTTCACTTCCGCCTGGCCGCCCAGCTTCCCTTCGGTTCCCACCTCGCGCGCCACGCGGGTCACTTCGCCGGCGAACGAGTTCAGCTGATCCACCATCGTGTTGATGGTGTCCTTGAGCTGGAGGATCTCGCCCTTGGCGTCGACCGTGATCTTCTTCGACAGGTCGCCGCGGGCCACGGCGGTGGAGACCTCGGCGATGTTGCGCACCTGCGAGGTCAGGTTGGAGGCCATCCGGTTCACGTTGTCGGTGAGGTCGCGCCAGATGCCGCTCGCCTCCGGCACGGCGGCCTGGCCGCCCAGCTTGCCGTCGGTGCCCACTTCCTTGGCCACGCGGGTGACTTCCGCGGCGAAGGAGCTGAGCTGATCGACCATCGCGTTGACGGTGGTGCCGATGCGGAGGAACTCGCCCTTGACCGGCTGGCCTTCGATCTCCAGCGCCATCTTCTGGGTCAGGTCGCCTTCGGCCACCGCCATCAGCACGCGGGCGACCTCGGTGGTGGGCTGCACCAAGTCGGCGATCAGCGCGTTGATCGAGTGCACCGAGGTCTTCCACGAACCGGCCACGTCGCCGAGCGACGCGCGCTCCGCCATGCGGCCTTCGCGGCCGACCACCCGCTCCAGGCGCACGATCTCGGTGGTGAGCGCCTCGTTTCGCGAGACCACCTGGTTGAAGGCGCGGGCGATCTCCGCCATCAGTCCCGTGCCGCGCGTGAAGGGCAGGCGCACCTCGAAATCGCCGTGCTGCGCGGCCGTGAGCGCGTCGAGGAGCTGGCGCATGCGCACCTCTTCGCCGCCGCCGCCGCCGTCTCCGTTTCCCTCGCCGCCGCGGCCACCGCGCTTGCGCTTGCGGTCCGACTCGTTCACCGGATCGTGCATTTCACCCACGATGTCACCCCTTGCAGAAGTCCGCTGACACTCCACCAAAGCGGGCTTCGGACCCACTGCCGGTCAGAATTCCTGTGCAACAGCCAACGGTAAAAGCGAACGGTGCTGTAAGATTTGCAGACCGTTGGACACTTTTTCGGCCCTTGACGTGTAGCGCCGTGTGCGCGCATGGCGCAGCATAATCGAACACGCACGGGTCCCGGGCGGCAGGGCGCCCGGTCAGCGGGTGGAGAGCACGAGCAGGCGCTCCGCGTCTTCCGGCGACAGGCGCCAGGTCTCGCGCAGCAGCCGCAGGACGTCGCCCTCCTGCTTCGCGAACAGGCCGTCGGCGCCGCTCACCTTGGCGCAGCACTGGAAGGCGAGCTCGCGCTGCTTTGGATCGACGATGGCGGCGGCGGCGTCGCGGACGCAGGCCTCGAGCCCCTGTTCGGACAGCTTGCGTCGCGCGGCCACGTCGATGCCGGAGGAGGGCCCCAGCTCGCGCAGCATGGGCAGGTGCGCGACCAGCTTGTGGATGGCGATCGCCTCGCTCCCCTCGAAGCGCCCGTCCGCCCATGCGGTGAGGAACATCAGTTCGAGGATGCGCCGGGCCTGCTCCATGAACCGCACAGTGTACTTCGTTCCGCGGCGCGGGTCAGGGTGCCCAGCCCGTCCATCCAGCGCGGCAGGCGCAGGCGCTGTCCGCGGCTGGTGCGCAGCTCGAGGAAGAAGGGCGTGGAGCGCAGCGCCTCCAGCGTGCGCCACTCGAGGACCGCCCCGCGGCACTCGATGCCGCGATCGGTGAGATGGAACCGCTCGGTGAGGGTGGACGCGAGGGCGCCCAGGGCGGCGCAGGAGACGAGGAAGAGCGCCAGATCGTCGGACCACAATCCCGCCGCGGCGCCGAGCGCGGGCAGGAGCAGGAGCGCGCGCGGATGGGTGAGCACGGGCCGCGGATCCACCGCGCGGTCGCGCAGCAGGTCCAGCGCGACGAGGCAGACGAAGGCGATGGCGAGCGCGATGGTGAGCACGCGGCCCTCAGCGGCTGGCGAGATGATGCATCCGCGCCGCGCGCGGCGCCACCCATTCCACGTCTCAGGCGGCGTACCGGGCCAGGGCGAGCTCGGCGATCTGGCCGATCAGCTCCACGTAGCTGCGGCCGGCGAGGCCTGCGGCGATGGCGAGCTCCGCCTCCGGCGCCAGCCATGGGTTGGGATTGGCCTCGATGACGTAGATGTGCCCGTCGCCGGTGAGGCGCATGTCGACGCGGCCGTAGTCGCGGAGCTGCAGCGCGGAGTAGACCTGCACCGCCGTTTCCTGCAGCCGCTTGCGCGTGTCCTCGTCGAGGTCCTTCGCCGCCGCGCTGCGGGTCACGTCGTAGGCCTGGGTGCCCTTCTCCCACTTCACCTCGCGGCCGGCGATCTTCGGCATGCCGTCGGGCAGCCTGGAGAGGTCCAGCTCCACCACCGGCAGGGCCGCCGGCTTGCCGTTCCCGATCACGCCCACGTAGATCTCGCGGCCTTCGATGAACTCCTCGATCAGCGCCGGCGAGTCGAACTTCTCCTGGATCATGGCGATGCGCTCGAGCATCTCGCGCAGGTTGCGCACCACCGCCCCCGCGTCGATGCCCACCGAGCCGTCCTCGCTGGCGGGCTTCACGATCAGGGGGAACTCGAGGTCCTCCACGTGGTCCAACCTTCCCCTGTAGCTGCTGGCGAAGCGCGGGGTGCGGATCTGGTGGAAGTCGAAGACCTTCTTGGCCAGCGCCTTGTCCTGGGCGAGGAACAGCGCCCGCGGGCCGGCGCCGGTGTAGCGCAGGTCGAGCAGCTCGAGGAAGGCCGCCACGTGCGCCTCCCTGGCGTCGTCTCCGGCGTACGCCTCGACCATGTTGAAGATGAGATCGGCCCTGGTGTCGGCCAGCGCGAGCAGCGCCCTCTCGTCGCGCAGCTCGTGGAAGAAGGGCTCGTAGCCGTTCTTGCGCAGGGCGTCCGCCACCTCGTCGCGATCCAGCTTCGGATGCCTGCGCCGGGCGCGGCGGGCGGGCACACCCTTCTCGCGATGCCGCTCGCGGTCGGAGAGCGGCGGCGGCGCGCCGGTGTTGTCGGTGGGCTCGAACAGGACCGCGATCTTGATGGCCATCAACGCTCCGCGAATCGTCCCCGGGTGAGATAGTTCATCGCCAGCGCAGTGGCGAAGGCGGTGACCTCGATGACCGCCTGCGCCTCGCGCTTGCGTTCGACGCACAGCTCCAGCTCCCGCGCGCGGCGGCCGATGACCTCCACCAGCTTGCGGATCAACGACCTGCGCACGCCGGTCCAGTAGGTGATCTTGTCGACCAGCGTCTTTCTGTGCTCGAGCAGGAGCGCCGAGGCGGGCCGCAGGTCCTCGCCCTTGCGCACGAAGATGTCTTCCAGCTCCGCGTCGGGCAACAGGTCCGCCACCGCCGCGGCTTCGTCCTGCACGTGCTCCTCGTAGAACTGGGCGATGGTGGTGCCCATCTCCTCGACCGGCAGCTCCTTCACCGCCACTTCCAGCGCCTTGCGCGGAGGCGTCGCGGACAGCTCGTGCGCCACCCGGTCCACGTACTGCAGCTTCTTCAGCGCCGGCCATCCCTTGTAGCGGCGCCGCCAGTCCGAGTCGGGCGTCAGCCACACCGCGAAGGTCTCGGCGAAGTCCTCGTCGGGGTGCTTCTGCGCGTACCACCCGGCGATGTGCCGGACGAACTTCCGCGAGAAGGGCACCGGCGTGTAGTCGTCGATGTAGGGGCGGTCGAAAGGGCCGAACAGGTCGAGCCACTCCTTCGACTCGTAGAGGACGTAGGCGTAGTTGAAGGCGTGCCCCGCCTCGTGGCGCAGGTACATGAGGATCTCGCGCTCGTCCTCGAGATCGTTGATGGCGCGCTCCAGCGCCTGGAGCTTCGGATCGGCGAGATAGAAGGGAATGCCGATCACCGGCTGCCGGTCCGGGCAGGCCCACTCGTCCGAGAGGTAGACCGCGGGGCGGAAGCGGGAGAGGCCCTTCGCCTCGAGCTCCACGTAGAGCTGCTGGACGTACTTCTCCAGCGGCGTGCCCTCCAGGCGCAGGCCCAGCTCGCGGATGGGCTTGGAGAGCAGCTCGCGCGCCTCCGGCGGGGTGTGCTCGAAAGATTGCACCGGAGAAAGATGAGGACGGCGGCTCGGTGCGCCTACGGGTCGTGCGGCGCTTCGGGCGGCCGCCTGCCCGTGCGAGACTCGGCGCCATGCGGCTGCACCTCGTCGACGGCACCTTCGAGCTGTTCCGCGCGCACTACTCGAAGCGGCCGGAGGGGCCGCTCAAGGCGGCGAAAGGAATGGCCCAGTCGCTGCTCGCGCTCCTCGCCAGCGCCGAGGAGCGGGTCACGCACATCGCGGTGGCGTTCGACAACCCCATCCGCTCCTTCCGCAACGATCTCTTCCCCGCCTACAAGTCCGACGAGGGGGTGCCGGCGGAGCTGCGCGCGCAGTTCGACGTGGCCGAGGAGGCTGCCCGCGCCGCCGGGGTCGTGGTGTGGTCGATGCGCGAGTTCGAGGCGGACGATGCGCTGGCCACCGCCGCCGCGCGCTTCGCCCGCGAGGTCGAGCAGGTGCGCATCCTCACGCCGGACAAGGACCTGGGCCAATGCCTCGAAGGAGACCGCGTGGTCCTGGTGGACGTGATCCGCAAGCGGGTGGTGGACGAGCAGGCGCTGCTCGAGCGCCGCGGCATCCGACCCGAGTCGGTGCCGGACTACCTGGCGCTCACCGGCGACGACGCGGACGGCATCCCCGGCCTGCCCGGCTTCGGCGAGCGCACCGCCGCGGCGCTTCTGGGGCAGTTCGTCCACCTCGAGTCGGTTCCTCTCGATCCGCGCCGATGGCCCTCCGCGATCCGCGGAGCGGATCGGCTGGTCGCGACCCTGCGGGAGCGGCTGGCCGACGTGCTGCTCTACCGGACGCTCGCGACCCTCCGCCGGGACGTGCCGATTGCAGAGTCGCTGGACGATTTGCGCTACCGCGGCATGCAGGAGGGGCGGCTGAAGGAGTTGTTCGCGCCGATGTGAGTAGCGGCACCCACCCTTTTGTACGCAAACTATTTTGGACAGGCGCGCGATCATTGTTTGTCTCTGCTCGCTTCCTGCCCTACTTTCCCGCGCATGAACGAAACTCCCCAGGCGGAGGGCCCGGCGGGCGGGCTCGCCGTCGCGCCTTCGCTCTCCCCGACACTCGATTCCGCCCGCGTCCCGACCGAGCGCCCGCCCATCGATCAGCGCGTGGTGGTGATCACCGCGCTGTCGGTGGCGCTCGGCATCGCGTCCGGTTTCGTGGCGCAGATCCTCGTCAACCTGATCAACTTCGTCACCAACCTGAGCTTCTTCGGCAGGGCGTCCAGCGCGCCCGCCGCGCCGGCCGATTCCCACCTCGGGCTCTGGCTCATCGCCATCCCGGTGATCGGCGGCATCATCGTCGGCCTGATGGCGCGCTACGGGTCCGAAGGCATCCGCGGCCACGGCATCCCCGAAGCGATGGAGAAGGTGCTCACCTCGGAGAGCCGGGTCCCGATGCGGCTGACCTTCCTCAAGCCGCTCTCCGCCGCGGTGGCCATCGGCACCGGCGGCCCCTTCGGCGCCGAGGGCCCCATCATCGCCACCGGCGGCGCCCTCGGCTCGCTCATCGGCCAGGTGCTGCGCACCAGCTCCACCGAGCGCAAGACGCTGCTCTCCGCGGGAGCCGCGGCGGGCATGGCCGCCACCTTCGGCGCCCCGGTGAGCGCGGTGCTGCTGGCGGTGGAGCTGCTGCTCTTCGAGCTGCGCGCGCGGTCGCTCATCCCGGTGGCGCTCGCCGCCGCCGCGGCCGCCTCGGTGCGCTTCGCCTTCGTCGGCTCGAAGCCGTTCTTCGCGCTGGAGCTGGCGGGGACGCCCACCGGCGAGGCGCTCGCCGTCTATTGCGCGATGGGCATCTTGCTGGGGTTCGCAGCCATCGTGGCGACCAGATTCGTCTTCGCGGTGGAGAACGCCTTCGAGAAGCTGCCCATCCACTGGATGTGGTGGCCCGCCCTGGGCGGCATCGCCGTCGGCGTGATCGGAATCTTCGCCCCCCTCACCCTGGGGGTCGGGTACAGCAACATCGACGGGATGCTGAGCGGCACCTTCACGGTGAAGGCGCTGGCCGTGCTCACCTTGTTCAAGCTGGTCTCCTGGGCCATCGCCCTGGGCAGCGGCACCTCCGGCGGCACGCTCGCGCCCCTCTTCACCGTGGGCGGGGGCCTGGGCGGCCTTGCGGGCTATGCCTGCGCGGCGGCGTTCCCTTCCCTGCACGTCGATCCGCGCATCGCGGCGCTGGTGGGCATGGCGGCCATCTTCGCCGGCGCCTCCCACGCCTTCCTTGCCTCGGTGGTCTTCGCCTTCGAGGCGACGCGACAGCCGGTCGGGCTGCTCCCGCTCCTGCTCGGTTGCGCCAGCGCCTACCTGGTCTCGCTCCTCTTCATGCGCACGTCGATCATGACGGAGAAGATCGAACGCCGCGGCATCCGCGTGGTGCAGGAGTACGTGGCGGACTTCCTCGACCGCGTGCTGGTGAAGGACCAGATGCGCCGCGAGGTCATCTCCCTGCGCGCCTCCGAGCCGCTGGCCGACGCGCGGGCGCGGCTCGCCGCCGATCCGCGGCACCAGGGCTTTCCGGTGGTGGACGACGCCGGACGGCTGCGCGGCGTGGTGATGCGCCGCGAGATCATGGACGACAAGTCGGGCGCGCTGAGGGTGGGCGACCTCGTCCGCAGGCCTGCCGCGGTGGTGTTCGAGGACAACTCCCTGCGCGCCGCCGCCGACCACATGCTGCACGAGAACGTGGGGCGCATGCCGGTGGTCCGCCGCGACGCTCCACAACACATGGTGGGCTTCCTCACCCGCAGCGACATCCTGGCGGCGCACCACCGGCGTCTCGGGGAAGTGCACCCGAAGGCCGGCATCGGCTTCGCCGGCCCGCGCTTCCTGCGGCGCAAGGGAGCCTGAGGCCCCGACAGCGCGCATCGTGGTTATGATGTGCGCCGTGAAGCGGGTGCTCTTCGCGGCCGTCGTCTGCGCCGCCGCCGCTGCCCTGGCCCAGGCGGACGGTGGCACGCGGCGCCGTCCCGCGCGCCGCGCTGCCGACGCGGGAGTGACCCGGCAGAAGCCCGTCCTGTTGGGCACCGACCCGCCGGGCAAGCTCCGGCCCGGCGACGCCACTTCCGACGCCGGCGTGGCGGTGGCTGACGCGGGGCCGGACGAAGTCCATCGCGAGCTGCAGCAGCTCCGCGCGCGCGTGGACATGCTCGAGCGCGAGCGGGCGCAGTCGCAGCAGTCCGCGCAGCAGCTCCAGCAGATCAACCAGGAGCTGCAGCAGTTGCGGCAGCAGGTCGCGGACGCGGAGGCGCAGCGGCAGGCGGAGTTGCAGGAGGCGCAGGCGCGGCGCGCCTCGACGCAGTCGGCGGTGGACGGGCTCTACGGCGCGCAGGCGCAGCTCGCGGGCGGCAGCTACGACGTCGAGGCGCAGCTCTCGCGCGCGGAGTCCGCCTTCACCGGCGACGCGCAGAGGAACGTGCGCCTCGCGCGGACCGCGCTGCAGAACCGGGACCTCGCGGCGGCAAGGGCGTATCTCGCAGCCGCGATCGCGGCCGCGCAGCAAGGTCGGTAGGATTCGGGATCGCCGCGGGCTTGCGCCCTGCGTGGGATCGCGTGCGAGTGCGGGTGCGCGTGCGCGCTTGCGTGCGGGGTTTGGGGTCCCGGTTTGCGGCGCGTAGCGCGGCGGGGCCATTTACGGGCGGCGGCCTGGTGCGCGGCGGCGAGCACCCGCCCGAGGCGCTCACCGGAATGCCGCGAACCGTTCAGCCTCTTTCGCGATCGACGCGATGCACCGGCGCTCCTTCACCATGCTCCTGCGCCCAGGGCGGCGGCCAGGCATTCGCTGCGAGCCACTGCGGCACCGTGCGCGCTCGCCGCCATCCCGAGCGCAAGAGCCAGGTGCGAGGACGAGAAAGAACCTCTCGCCGCTGGAAGGACTCGTACGCGTGGGAGGAGAACCGGTCCTGCCCGGGGTCGCCATAGTGATGGGCTGCGTTGCCCAGCGCGTATGCGATGGCGTTGACCAACTCGGTGGGGCTGCGCAACACGCGCGAATGGTAGTGGTCGGCGAAGACGCGACCTTCCCTGTCCATCAGCCGGTTCAGTGCCTTGGCGATGCGAATGTTCAGTCCCTGCATGCCTCGCGACAGCGCCTCGTCGTCGTCTGCCTCGACGATGAGGTGAAGATGGTTTCCCAGCACCGTGAATTCGATCACCCGCAGTCCGAACCGCTCGCGCGCGGCTGCAAGGCACCCCTCGATCATACCGAAGCAGCGGCGGCTCCGCAGGTTCCAGACGTGCCCAGCCACGCGCAAGGTGACCTGCACCGCCGAGGGCTTCTCGAACTTTGGACGGCAACGATGGGAGACCAGCGGCCGGCGGCCCTTCGGCTTTCGCCCGGCTCCCGGCCTTTTGCCTCCCCGCCGCCGCGGCAGCTCGAGCGCGAGTTGTCTCATTGATTGGGGACTAATTTAGCGTACCCGCTCAGCCGTGTCAACCCTGATGTCCGTGGTTGCTCAGCCCGAACATCCCAGACGGCGGGACTCAGCTGCGCGCATCCCCGCGAAGGTCAAGCGCGGCGCGCGCAGACGACGCGCCCGCACCCGCAGGCGAGCGCCGACAGCGCGAAGCGCGCCACAATCCCCGACAGGCGTAAGCTGCCGGCCCATGAGCGTACGAATCGAGAAGCAGGGGCCCGTCACCACCGTCGTCCTCTCGCGCCCCGAAGCGCGAAACGCAGTCGATCCCGATACGGCAACAGCCCTCGCCGACGCCTTTCGGGCATTCGACGCCAGCCCCGACGCGAGCGTCGCGGTGCTGTGGGGAGAGGGCGGCACCTTCTGTGCCGGTGCCGACCTCAAGGCCTTCGCCGAGGGACGCTACGACGAGGTCTCGCCGGAAGGCGACGGGCCGATGGGCCCTTCGCGCCTCCTCCTCGACAAGCCAGTGATCGCCGCCATCGAGGGGTACGCCGTGGCCGGAGGCCTGGAGCTCTCGCTCTGGTGCGATCTGCGCGTCGTGGCGGAGGACGCGATCCTCGGTGTGTTTTGCCGCCGCTGGGGCGTGCCGCTGATCGACGGCGGCACC
>DATDMU010000223.1:0-12038 GCA_036518615.1 Myxococcales bacterium | reverse complement strand
GACCAGCAGGGCGACGCGCAGCAGGCCGCCGCCGCGCTGGGAGAGGCGGGCATCCGCATCTACGCGGTGCCGGTGGGAAGCGAGACGGGCGAGCCCATTCCGCTCCTCGACAAGGACGGCAACGTCACCGGCTACAAGAAGGACCGCGAGGGCCGCACCGTGCTCACCCGCACCGACGTCGCCGGCCTGCGGGAGCTGGCCTCGCGCGCCAACGGCCTGGTGCTCAGGGGCCCGGGCGGGGAGCCGGGCGTGCTGCAGCTCCTGCCCGAGATCGACAAGCTGCAGAAGGGCGAGGTGGAGTCGCGCCTCTCCGTGCAGTACGACGACAAGCACCTCTGGTTCGCCTGGCCGGCCTTCGCGCTGCTGTGCGCCGCGGCGGCGCTGGGCGAGGGGCCGCTCTGGCGCAGGAGGAGCGCCGCATGATCCTGCTTCTCCTCGTCCTCCTGGCTGCGCCCGAGCGCGTCGTGGTGGTGGCGAAGAAGCCCGGAAAGCCCGGCCTGGTGGCCCGGGCATCGCGCGAGCTCGCGCGCGCGTTCCACAGGCTCTACGAGAAGAACGACCCCGACGTCGACCAGGGCAACGCGCTCGCGCCGCGCGGCGATGCGGAGCACGCGCTCGAGGCCTACGACCGCGCGCAGAAGCGGCTTCCCGAGTCGCCCGAGCTGCGCTTCGACCGGGCGGGCGCGCTGCTCAAGCTCCCGCCGGAGCGCGCGGCGGAGGCGGCGAAGGAAGCGGGGTACGCGCTGGAGCACGGCGACGCGTCGCTCAAGCCCAGGGCGGCGTTCGATCTCGGTCTGGCGAGCGAGTCCATGGGCAAGCCCGACGAGGCCATCAAGGCCTACGAGCAGGCGCTCGCGCTCGACCCGTCCGACGAGGATTCCAAGGTCAATCTGGAGTTGCTCCTGCGCTCGAACGAGGAGCGCAAGCAGAAGCAGCAGGCCGGCAAGCCCCAGGAGGACAAGCAGAAGCAGGAGGGCAAGGACCAGCAGAAACAACAGAGCCAGGGCGGAGAGCAGAAGCCCGATCCGAAGAAGGAGTCGGCCGGCCAGCAGCAGCCACGGCAGAAGCAGCCCTCGCAACCGCAGCCGGGCGAGGAGCAGGCGCCGCGGCCCGACGAGAAGAAAGAGGCCCAGGCCAGCGAGAAACCGGTGGACCGCAGCGAGGCGGAGCGGCTGCTCGACGCGCTCCGCGCCGACGAGAAGAACCTGCAACCCTGGCGCTTCGCCAGGGAGAAGACCAGGGAGAGGCAGCGCCGTGATGCCGAGAAGGACTGGTAGCGCGCTCCTGCTCGCGCTGTCGCTCGCGCTTCCCGCGGCGGCCGCCGAGGTGGAGTTTTCCGCGAGCGCCGACGCCGACCAGGTGGCGATGGACGGCACGCTGCGGTTGCGGATCTCCGCCGCCTACTCGTCGAAGGGAGAGACCGGCCAGCTCCAGCTCCCGCCCTTCTCCGACTTCGACGTGGTGGGCAAGGACAGCTCGGAGCAGGTCACGGTGGTCTTCGCGAGCGGCGCGCCCTCCTTCAAGCGCACGGTGGTGACGCAGATCACCCTCACGCCGAAGCGCACGGGAGAGCTGACCATCGAGCCCGCCCGGCTCGAGTACCAGGGCAAGACCTACAGGACGCAGCCCATCCGCATCCGCGCGCTGCCCGCGGGCCAGGCGCCTGCCGCGAGCGCGCGCCCGCCGGACGACCGTCCCGACGATCTCGATCCCTTCGCCGACGTGCATCCGGGCCGGCGCGATCTCCTCGTGCGCGCGAGCATCGACAACGACCACCCCTACGTCGGGCAACAGGTCACCTATTCCCTCTTCCTGCTCTCGCGGGTGAACGTGAGCAGCATCGAGAAGCTGCAGCTGCCGCGGCTGGACGGTTTCTGGAGCGAGGATCTGGAGACGCCGCAGCAGCTGGTGCCCGAGCCGCGCACCATCGACGGCGTGCAGTACACCGCGTACCTCTTGCGCAGGCGGGCGCTCTTCCCGCTGCGCCCGGGCAAGGCAGTGATCGAGCCTGCGGAGGTGGGGCTGCTCACCGGGTTCGGCATGCTCTTTTCCCGCGGCAGCTCGCGGCGCGCCTCGCAGCCGGTGGAGCTGGAGGTCCAGCCGCTGCCCGAGGGCAAGCCGCCCGGCTTCGACCCCGGCAACGTGGGCGACTGGACGCTGACCGCCACGGTGGAGCCGGTCAACGTGGCGGTGGGGCAGCCGGTCACCTTCCGGCTGGTGGCGAGCGGTCGCGGCAACGTCCGCGACCTGCGCCTGCCCCGGCTGGGCGCCATCGCCGGCCTGCGCGCATACGACGCGACCAGCTCCGACAAGGAGTCCATCGACAGGGGGCAGGTCACCGGCACGCGGACCATGGAGCAACTGCTCGTGCCGGAGCGCACCGGGCCGGTGGAGATTCCCGCCTTGAGCATGGACATCTTCGATCCGGCGCAGAAGGCGTACCGCACGCTGCGCACGGACCCGGTCACCCTGCGGGTCGCGCCTGCGGCGCAGGGACAGGCCGCCGCGGAGCCCGTGGCGCAGAACCTGCTCTCCTCCGGAGGAGTGCGGCCCATCCGCCTGCGCCTCGAGACCGCGTCCGCGGGCGCCGCGCCCTGGGCGCAGCCGTGGTTCTGGCCGGTGCTGGGCCTTCCGCCGTTCGGACTCGCGCTTTTGCTCGGCTTCTCGCGCATGCGGCGCATCTTCGCGACCGACCCGGACCTGGAGCGGGTGCGAAAGGCGCGCAGCGCGGCTGCCCGGCGGTTGCGCGGGGCGCAGGCGCTGCTCGCGCGCGGCGAGGCGGCCGCGTTCTATGCGGAGATCGCGCGCGCGGTGACCGGATACCTGGCCGACAAGCAGGGCGTGGTCAGCGCCGGCCTGACCCGCGAGGAGCTGGCCAGGGCGCTCTCGAGCCGCGGCCACGGCGAGGAGACGGTGCGCAGGCTGGTGCGCCTGCTCGACGACTGCGACAGGATGCGCTTTGCCCCGGGCAGCGGCGAGGCGCCGGCGCGCGAGGCGATGCTGGGCCGCGCCGATCAGGTGCTCAGCGAGCTGGATCGGCCGGGCGCATGACATTCCTCGTTGCGCTCCTGCTCGCCGCTTCCCAACCGCCGGGCGCGCAGCTCTTCGCCGACGGGAACGCGGCCTACCTGGAAGGAGACTTGCCGCGCGCGATAGCGGCCTACGAGGCGCTCGCATCCGAAGGCATCCTCTCTCCGCAACTGGAGACGAACCTCGCCGCCGCCTACCTGCGCCAGGGCAAGCGCGGGCTCTGCGCGCTGCACCTCGAGCGCGCGCTCTTCCTCGATCCTTCCGACGACGACGCCCGCGCCGACCTGCTCGAGGTCCGGCGCGGAAACGTGGACAAGCTGGAGGGCGACCTTCAGGAAAGCGGCGCGGACGCGCTGGCGGGCCTGCTCGCGCCCTTGCCCGGCGGACCGGCCGCGTTCTCCCTGGTCCTCTTCTGGGCCGCCGCGTGGATCCTGCTCGCACTCCGCGTCGTGCGGGGCAGGCTGCGCTGGGCCGGCGCTTCAGCGGCGGCCTGCTTCGCGCTGGCGCTTCTGGCGGCGCTCTTCACCTGGGGCGCGGCCACCGGGCGCAAGCTGGCCCTGCAGCGGGCGGTGGTGGTCGCGCCTGCGGCGCCGGCGCGGGAAGGCCCCTCGGAGAAGAACGTCAGCCACTTCGAGGTGCACGAAGGCACCACCGTGCGGGTGGAGGACGAGGAGGCCGGCTTCCGCCGCGTCAAGCTCGCCAACGGGCTCGTCGGCTGGGTGCCCGCGGCGGCCGTCGCGCTGGTGGTTCCGCCGGGGTGGGCGGGCAGGCCGGTCATCTCCGGAGCCCCGCGCGCCGCCCAACCTTGACCCGCGTTCCATCGCGGCCGGGGACTCGAACATGCACACGCTCTCGATTCTGATGCTCCTCGCGGCCGCGCAGACTCCCGCCGCCCGCGCGCGCGACGTGGCGGCGAGGCTGCCCTTCGCCTACCGCGCCTTCCTCGAGCTGCGCCGCGAGGCTGGCGCCATCTCCGATCCCGCGCTGCGCGCCGCGGTGGAGGCGCAGATGCTCACGCCCTCGCTGCCGCCGGAGGCCTGGGCCTACGCGCACCTCGACGAGGCTCGCCGCATGCTGCGCGATCCGGGCCTTGCGCTTCCGCCGCCGCGCAGGGGCGACTTCCTCGCCGCGCCCGGCGGCCCCTGCGAGGACGGACACCACGGCTATCCCGGCGGGCTCTCCGTCCATTCGCTCGCCAATCTCCTGGTCGCGCGCGCGCTGGCCCAGACCTACCGGCACGTCTACGGCGTGGAGGTCCACCGCGACCAGCTCACCGCGGCGGTCATCTGGCACGACTCGCTCAAGGCCGCGACGCTGCCCTTTCGCGCCGACGGCTCGTGCGGTCCCGAGCCGCAGATCGCGGGCGCAGGCGCCCATCACGTGCTCGGGCTCGCGGCGGGAATCCTCCGGCACCTGCCCTCCGACCTGCTCTACGTCATCGCCGCCTCGCACAGCGCCGACCACGGTCGAATCTGCGCCTGGCTCGAGGCCGCCGCCGTCATCGCCAACGGCGAGAAGATGACCTGCCCTTCGCGGCAGACGGTGGAAGCCTTCATCGACAACCAGGCCAACGCCGATTCCCCTCTCACCAGCCTCGCCTGGTCGCGCTACGTCGAGAAGGCCCCGAAGGGCTGGGCGCGGTACGAGGCGCTGGCGCAGGACGGCGATGCGCTCCTGCTCTTCAGTCGCTCGCCTTGACGCCGCGGCGCGGGCACAGCTCGCGCACCACGCAGCGCGAGCAATGCGGCAGCCTCGACTCGCAGGTCCTTCGCCCATGCCAGATGAGGAGCTGGTGCGCCCGGCCCCAGCGCTCTTGGGGAAGGAGCCGCGTCAGCTCGTCCTCCACCTTGCGCGGGTCCTCCTGCCGGGTCAGCCCCAGCCGCCGCGTCACCCGCCCCACGTGCGTGTCCACCGGCAGCGCGGGAGTGCCGAAGGCGTGGTTGACCACCACCCCCGCGGTCTTCCAGCCCACCCCCGGCAGCCCGGTCAGCTCCTCGCGCTTCCGCGGGATGTGACCTTCGTGCTCGCGCGCGATGCGCGTCATGGTCGCGTGCAGGTTCTTCGCCTTGCCCCGCCAGAGGCCCACGCGCCTGATCTGCTCGCCGAGGATCTCCGGCGTGCTCTTCGCGTAGTGGGCGGCGGTGGGGTAGCGCGCGAAGAGCGCGGGCGTCACCGTGTTCACCACCGCGTCGGTGCACTGGGCGGAGAGCATCACCGCGACGAGGAGCTGCAGGTCGTCTGCGTATTCGAGCGCGATGCGGGCTTCCGGCATCGCCTTCTCCAGGCGATCGACGATCTTCCCGAAACGCCGCGACCGCTCCTCTTTTGATTCGCGGGGCACGGGGGCGGGATTATCATGCGCCCCGATGAACCTCATCGACCTGCGAAGCGACACCGTCACGAGGCCCACTCCGGGCATGCGCAAGGCCATGGCCGCCGCCGAGGTGGGCGACGACGTCTACGGCGAGGACCCCACCGTCAACGCGCTGGAGGCGCGCGTCGCCGCAATGCTGGGCAAGGAGGCCGCCGTCTGGGTGCCCACCGGCACCATGGCCAACCAGCTCGCCATCGGTTCGCTCTGCGGCATGGGCGACGAGATCATCTGCGACCGCAACTGCCACGTGGTGAATTACGAGGGCGGCGCCATCTCCGCGCTCTGGGGCGCGCAGAGCCTGGTGGTGGACGGGACCCGCGGCATCTTCACTCCCGAGGCGGTCAAGGCGGTGCTGCGCGCGAGCCAGGGCGACCACGACCCGCGGCAGAAGGCGGTGGCCCTGGAGAACACGCACAACCGCGGCGGCGGGAGCATCTGGCCGCTGCAGCAACTGGAGGCGGTGGCCGGCGTGGCCCATGCCGCGGGGCTGTCCGTCCATCTGGACGGCGCGCGCATCTGGAACGCGCACGTGGCCACCGGCATCCCGCTCCTCAAGTGGTGCGAGAAGGCGGACAGCGTCAGCGTCTGCCTCTCCAAGGGTCTGGGCGCGCCCGCCGGGTCGGTGGTCGCGAGCTCCCGCGAGCGGGTGAAGATCATCCGCAGGCTGCGCAAGCGCGTCGGGGGTGGGCTGCGGCAGGCGGGTGTGCTCGCCGCTGCGGGAATGTACGCCCTCGACCATCACCTGGAGCGGCTGGCGGAGGACCACCAGAGCGCAAGGCAGCTCGCGGCGGCGGTGCCCCTCTCCTGGCACGCGCCGGAGACCAACATCCTCCTCGCCGACGTGCAGAACGCCCCCGCGCTGGTCGAGGCGGCGCGCGCGGAAGGGGTGCTGATCAACGCGGTGAGCGCCACCCGGATCCGCGCCGTGACCCACCTCGATTTCCCTCTCGGGCAGGTGGAAGAGGCTGCTGCGAGGCTGCGGCGCGCTGCCGCCCGCCTCTGATACACTTCTGGCGATGGAGAGCCTGGAGAGCGTCCCGCCGGCGGGCACGCCGAAGTTCGTCTCCGACCTGGACACGCTGATCCGCGCGCGCTACCCGCTCATCTACCTGGTGAGCTGGGAAGAGCAGCGGCTCGACGCGGTGCTGCAGGACGTGGCGCAGAACCACGGCAAGGCCCTCTTGCAGTGGTCGGTCACGCGCGGGCTGCGCCGGGTGTCCGGGGCGCGCAGCCTGAGCATCAGCGAACAGTCGCGCAATCCGGCGGAGGCGCTGGCCGCCGTCGGAAGGCTCACCGAGCCGTCGCTGGTGGTGCTGAAGGACTTCCACGCGTACCTCAACGACCCGGGGGTCGTCCGCGCGCTCCGCGAGCTGTCCCAGGAGCTGAAGTCCACCTACACCACGGTGATGCTGCTCTCGCCGGTCCTGACCATCCCCACCGAGCTGGAGAAGGAGATCTCCGTCCTGGATGTGCCGCTGCCCACCTTCCGCGACCTCTACCAGCTGCTCAAGGAGATCGTCACCGTGGTGCGGCGGGGGAACAAGGCGCGCGTCGACCTCTCGCGCGAGCAGGCGGAGCAGCTCATCAAGGCGGCGCAGGGCCTGACCCTGAGCGAGGCGGAGAACGCGTTCGCCAAGGCCATCGCCCACGACGGGGTGCTGGACAAGGACGACATCCGCCTCGTGCTCGACGAGAAGCGGCAGGTGATCCGCAAGAGCGGCCTGCTCGAGTTCGTGGACGTCGAGGCCGGTCTCCAGCACCTGGGCGGGCTCGACGAGCTGAAGGGGTGGCTCACCGGCCGCGACGGCGCGTTCGGCGAGGCGGCGCGGAAGTTCGGCCTGCCGCACCCGAAGGGATTGTTGCTTTTGGGAGTGCAGGGCTGCGGCAAGAGCCTGACCGCGAAGGCCATCGCCTCGCAGTGGGGGCTGCCGCTCTTGCGCCTCGACCTGGGGCGCATCTTCTCCTCGTTCATCGGCTCCTCGGAAGAGAACCTGCGCCGCGCCATCCGCGTGGCGGAGAGCGTCTCGCCTGCGGTGCTCTGGATCGACGAGATCGAAAAGGGGCTCGCGGGCAACGCCGGCAGCGCCGTGACCGACAGCGGGGTCTCGGCGCGCGTGTTCGGCTCGCTGCTCACCTGGCTGCAGGAAAAGACGGCGCCGGTGTTCGTGGTGGCCACCGCCAACCGCATCGAGGCGCTGCCACCGGAGCTCTTGCGCAAGGGCCGCTTCGACGAGATCTTCTTCATCGACCTGCCCGGCTGCGCGGAGCGGCGCGACATCTTCCGCATCCATCTGGAGAAGCGCCAGCGGGACCCGGCGCGCTACGATCTCGACGCGCTCGCCACGTCTGCGGAGGGCTTCTCCGGATCGGAGATCGAGCAGGCGGTGATCGCGGGCCTGTACTACGCGTTCGGCTGCGGCACCGAGCTGCGGCAGGAGCATCTGGTCAAGGCGGTGGAGGAGGCGTTCCCGCTCTCCTCCACCATGGGCGAGGAGATCGCGCGGCTTCGCGAATGGTCGCAGAACCGGACGCGGCCTGCCTCCGCCGCGCAGCGGCTCGCCGTGGTGCGCTGATGGCCGGGCCGCTCTCGCGCTTTCTCAAGCTGGAGCAGCCGCAGAAGGGCCCGGACGGCCCGCCTCACGAGGTCGCCAACACTGCCCGCTTCCGCGGAGAGCCTTCCGGCCTCGTGCTGGAGCCCGACTTCGGCGAGCAGCCGTTCTTGCGCTGCCCGCGCTGCGAGGCGGACAACACGCGCTACGCGGAGCGCTGTCAGAACTGCCAGGCGCCGCTCGGCGGAGAGGACGTGCGCGCCTGGAACGAGCGGTTCTGGACGGCGCGGCAGGCAGCGGATCCCGGCAAGACCGAGCCCGGTCAGACCTCGACGCCTGACGCGCAGCGGCTGCTGGGCGAGGCGATCGCGCGAGAAGTCGGCGAGCGCGAGCGGGCGCGGCTCTCCTGGTGGAGCCCGGAGAGCACCCACGACTCGACGCCGCTCGGCGTGCGTCTGCTGGCGATGCTGCCCACGCGCCGCACCCGCGTGACGCTGGCAGCGCTCACGATGGCGACTTTCGCCGCAGCAGCATGGGCCGCGCTCGATGGCAGCCATCGTCCCGCCGTGCGGGGTGCGGGGCTCGTCATCTCGATGCTGCTGCTGCTGCTCTTCACTCCGAACCTGCCCCGCCGCGGCCACCGGCGGGACTGGTACTGACCGCCCCTCCAAAAAAATAAAAAAAATTTCGAAAATTTTTATTTTGGAGCGTTTCGGACAGGGGTGGCCGGAATTGGAGTGTCGATTCGGGACCTCCGCTCGCGCGTCCCCTCTGCAGCGCGGCCGGCACGCCGCTCGCAACGGGCCGCCGCGTGCACTGGTCACTTCACAGCGCCACCATCGCGGGCGCCGGCGCGCTGCCGGTCGCGGTACAGGTCGACCTCGCGTTGGGACTGCCGGGGTTCCACCTCGTAGGCCTGCCCGACCTCGCCTGCAACGACGCGCGGGTGCGCGTCCTCACCGCCATCCGCAACAGCGGCTACCAGCTTCCGCAGAAGAAGATCACCGTCAACCTCGCCCCCGGCGATCTGCCCAAGCACGGGTCCGCCTTCGATCTCGCCATCGCGCTCGGCGTGCTCGCCGCCGCCGGCGCGGTGCCGCCGCCGCAGGGCCCGGCGCTCGCCGTCGGCGAGCTGACGCTCTCCGGGAACGTCCTGCCGGTGCGCGGCGTCCTCCCCATCGCGCTCGAGGCGCGCAGGCTCGGCTTCTCCACCCTGATCGTGCCGGAAGACAACGCGTGCGAGGGCGCGCTGGTCCAGGGCGTGCGCGTCTACGGGGCGCGCAGCCTCACCGAGGCGGCGGAGATCTATTGCGGCATGAGCAGCCGCCCGCCGGCTGCGGCGGGCTCCGCCGTGGAGCCGTCCTCCACTCCCGATCTCGGCGACGTGCGCGGCCAGGCCTCTGCCAAGGCCGCGCTCGAGGTGGCTGCGGCGGGTGGACACAACGCGCTCCTCATCGGCGCACCGGGCGCGGGAAAGACCATGCTGGCGCGGCGGCTGCCGGGCCTGTTGCCCTCGCTCTCGTTCGAGGAGGCGGTGGAGGCCACCTCCATCTGGTCGGTGGCGGGCCGGCTCCACGGGGGCCAGGGCCTGCTCAGCGCGCGCCCATTCCGCGCGCCCCACCACACCATCTCGGTTGCCGGACTGATCGGCGGCGGGTCTCCGCTGCGGCCGGGGGAGATCTCGCTCGCGCACCGCGGCGTGCTCTTTCTCGACGAGCTGCCCGAGTTCGGGCGCGCCGCCCTGGAAGCGCTGCGCCAGCCGCTCGAAGACGGCGAGGTCTCGCTGGTGCGCGCGCGCGACCGGGCCACCATGCCGGCGCGCTTCATGCTCCTTGGCGCGATGAATCCCTGCCCTTGCGGCCACTCTTCGGACGCCAATCCCAGCCGCTGCCACTGCACGCTCCCCGCGCGGGAGAACTACCGCAGGCGCATCTCCGGGCCCATCCTCGACCGCTTCGACCTGCACATCGAGGTGAACCCGCTCCGCTCCGGCGAGCTGCTCGCGGCGCCCGGCGGAGAGACGTCCGCGGCGGTCCGGGCCCGCGTCGAACGGGCGCGCGAGATCCAGCGCGAGCGGTTTCGCGAGCTGCCCGGCGTCTACTGCAATGCCCAGCTCAGCGGACCGCGGCTGCGCGAGCTCTGCCACGCGACGCCCGGAGCGCTGGAACGACTCGCGCGGGCCATCGACAGCACCCATCTCTCCGCGCGCGCCCACGACCGCATCCTCAAGCTCGCCCGCACCGTCGCCGACCTTCGCGGAAACGAACGGGTCACGCACGAGGAGATCGACGAAGCGTCGCAGCTCCGCTGCCTGGACCGCCCGCTCACCGCCCAGCCGAACACGCGGCAGGGGCCGCTGGCGATCGCGCGCAAGGTTGCAGCACACGCAGTTCCGGGCGCGTCGCCCGGCGAACTTCCCAGGGAGGGAACATGAGCAAGTTGTCGGAGAAGCTGAAGGCAGTGGCCGCCGCCATCGGGGCCATCGAGAAGCAGTTCGGCAAGGGGGCGGTCATGCGTCTCGGAGAAGAGGAGATGGCGCAGCCCGTCGCCACCATTCCCACCGGCTCGGTGGGACTCGATCTCGCGCTCGGCTGCGGCGGATATCCGCGCGGTCGCGTGACCGAGATCTTCGGGCCGGAGAGCTCGGGCAAGACCACGCTCACCCTGCACGCCATCGCCCAGGTGCAGGCGATGGGCGGTTGCGCGGCATTCATCGACGCGGAGCACGCGCTCGACGTCGCCTACGCGCGCAAGCTCGGGGTCAAGGTGGAAGAGCTGCTCATCTCGCAGCCGGATACCGGCGAGCAGGCGCTGGAGATCGCCGAAACGCTGGTGCGTTCGGGCGCGGTGGACCTGGTGGTGATCGACTCCGTCGCTGCGCTGGTGCCCAAGGCGGAGATCGAGGGCGAGATGGGCGACGCGCACATGGGACTGCAGGCGAGGCTCATGTCCCAGGCCCTGCGAAAGCTGACCGCGGTGGTCAGCCGCAACAGCGCCACCGTCGTGTTCATCAACCAGATCCGCATGAAGATCGGGGTCGTCTTCGGGTCTCCCGAGACCACCACCGGCGGCAACGCGCTCAAGTTCTACTCCTCGGTGCGGCTCGACATCCGGCGCATCGGAGCGGTGAAGGAGGGCGAGCAGATGGTCGGCAACCGCACGCGGGTCAAGGTGGTGAAGAACAAGATGGCGCCGCCCTTCCGCGAGGCGGAATTCGACATCCTCTACGGGGTGGGCATCTCCCGCCCCCACGAGCTGCTCGATCTGGGCACCGAGCGCGGCTTCATCGAGAAGAGCGGCGCCTGGTTCGAGGTGAGCGGCGAGCGGCTGGGCCCCGGCCGCGAGAAGGCCGCGGAGGCGGTGCGGGGCAGCCCCAAGCTCGCCGAGGAGCTGGAGCGGAAGCTGCGCGAGGCGGGAGCCGACGACAAGCCCGCCTCAGCGCCGCAGCCGACGCAGTCCGAGGCCGCCGCGTGAGGTCGTTCCTGGAAGTCGCCGCCCTGGAAGCGCAACGCAGCGCGCGAACGCAGAGGGGCTTCTCGATCCTGCGGGCCGCGCCGGCCGGATGGTGCGCGCTCGAGCTGGAGATGGAGGTGCTGGCCAACGTCATCCGCGCCCACCTGCGCGGGACCGATTCGGTGGTGGCGGTGCGCGGGCGCGAGATCGGGGTCGTGCTGATCGAGGCCGTGGGCGACGAGGTGCGCGCTCCGCTCGCGCGCATCCGTGAGGCAGTGGAGCGGCACCTCGCGCACCTCGACGTGCGCATCGGTTGGGGGTCGGTCGGGCCGGGCCAGCTGGGGACGTGGCAGGAGGCGTGGCGATGGGCGGGGCAGTTGCTGGTGGCGGAGGCCGCGGTTCCTGCCGCGGCTTGAGGGCGGAATGGAGCGGGGGCGCGCCGGCTGCGCCTCCGCTCCCGCAGTCGCGGGTCCGCGCGCGCAGGGAAGAGGTGCGCGAGTGCTGCGTCTTCCTCCACTTCGAGGAGCCCGGCTGGATCCACGACGGCTTCGAGCTGTGGCGCGCCCGCTCAGTACAGCCGGTTGAACACCGACGCTCCCCAGGCGTTCACGGCCACTCCTGCCAGGGCGGCC
>DATDMU010000222.1:0-3866 GCA_036518615.1 Myxococcales bacterium | reverse complement strand
GGCGGGTTCTTCTTCACCACCTTCTTGCCGGCCTGCTTCTTCTGCTCGAGCTTGAGGTTCTCGATCACGTGCTCGGGCGCCTGCGCCACCACGTAGCCGCGCTCGTCGAATCCCTTGCGCCCCGCCCGCCCCGCCACCTGGAGGAATTCGCGGACGGTGAGGATGGCGGTCTTCTCGCCGTTGAACTTGCAGAGCTGGGAGAAGAGCACGGTGCGGATGGGAATGTTCACGCCCACGCCGAGGGTGTCGGTGCCGCTCACCACCTTGAGGAGCCCCTGCTGCGCGAGCTTCTCCACCAAGAGGCGATAGCGCGGCAAGAGCCCCGCGTGGTGCAGGCCGATGCCGTGCTGGATGAAGCGCTGCAGCTCCTTGCCGTAGGGCGTGTCGAAGCGCGCGCCGAGATCGCGGAGCACCTCCTTGAGCTTCTGCTTCTCCTCTTTGGAGGAGAAGTCGGCGGACATGAGGTCCTGCGCCCGCTCCGCGGCGGCGCGCTGGGAGAAGTTGACCAGGTAGACCGGAGCGCGATTCGCTTCCACCAGCTTCTCCAGCGTCTCGTGCAGCGGCGTCTCGCTGTAGCTCATCTCCAGCGGCACCGGCCGCTGCACGCTGGTGACGTGCGCCGCCTCGCGGCCGGTGACGTCGTGGAGTCGCTCCTCGATGTGCGAGGTGTCGCCCAGGGTGGCGCTCATCAGCAGGAACTGCGTCTTCTCGAGCAGGAGCAGCGGCACCTGCCAGGCCACGCCGCGCTCGCGGTCGGCGTAGTAGTGGAACTCGTCCATCACCACGCAGTCCGCGCGCAGGTCGGGCTCGCGCAGGACCAGGTTGCCCAGCACCTCCGCCGTGCAGACCAATACCGGCGCCTCGCGGTTGACCGCCGCGTCTCCGGTGACGAGGCCCACGTTGCGCGCTCCGAACGCGTCGCAGAGGTCGAAGAACTTCTGGTTGACCAGCGCCTTGATCGGGCAGGTGTAGACGGAGATCTGCCCGCGGCAGAGCGCCAGGTAATGAAGGAACGTCGCCACCAGCGACTTGCCCGAGCCGGTGGGAGTGGCGAGGACCAGGTGACGGCCCTCGAGCAGCTCGAGCATCGCCGATTCCTGGTGCTCGTAGAGCGACAGCCCCTGCGCCGCCACCCAGTCGGTGAAGCGGGAGAGGACCGCGTCGTCCGCCACCGCCTCGCCGGGGGCGGGCATCGGCAAGGGCGCCGCTTGCAGGAGCACTTCGCTCATGCGACGGGTTTAGCAGAGGTGCGAACCATGAGAGCCGCAAAAGCGGAGCGCCGGCGTTGCGCCTGGGCGGGGTCGGACCCGCTCATGCAGGCGTACCACGACGAGGAGTGGGGCGTTCCGGCCCACGACGACCGGGTGCTCTTCGAGTTCCTCACCCTGGAAGGCGCGCAGGCGGGCCTCTCCTGGAGCACCATCCTGCGCAAGCGCGAGGCGTACCGGAAGGCCTTTGCCAGCTTCGATCCGCGCAGGGTGGCCCGATTCGACGCGGCGCGGATCGAGCGCCTGATGCGCGACGCCGGCATCGTCCGCAACCGGCTGAAGATCGAATCCACCGTGGCCAACGCGCGCGCCGTGCTGGCGGTGCAGAAGGAGCTGGGATCGCTCGATTCGTATCTCTGGGCGTTCGTGGGCGGGCGGCCGCTGCGCGAGCCGCGGCGAAGTCCGCGCGACATCCCGGCCTCGACGCCGGAGTCCGACGCGATGAGCCGGGATCTCAGGAAGCGCGGCTTCCGCTTCGTCGGCTCGACCATCTGCTATGCGCTGATGCAGGCCTGCGGGCTCGTCGACGACCACGTCCGCGGCTGCTTTCGCGCACCGCGGTGACCCTCAGGGCGGAAGCGCCGGCCGGCCGAAGACTCCCACCAGCGCGTCGGCTGCGGCGTGGAGCACGCGGCGCGCGATCAGGTCCAGGCGGCTGCCCGGCGTGAAGGGAGTGGGGGTCAGCTCGACGTCGAAGACCACGCCGCCCTGCTCGGGCTTGCCCATCACCGCGCCCACGTCTTCGAGCAGCTGCCGCACCGCCGAGTTGTCGGCGAGGACGCGCCCGCGAAAGCGCCGCACGCCGCGCTCGTATGCCGCCCGCGCCAGCGCCAGCGCGAGGATGCGGCCAAGGCCCTTGCCCTGCGCGTCGTCCACCACCGTGATCGCCGCCTCCGCCACCTCGGGATCGCCGCGCAGCCGGACGAAGCGGGCCACGCCGAGGCCCACCTCGCCCTCCACGCCGGGCACTCGCGTGGCGGCGACGATGGCGACGTGGTCCTTGCCGTCCACGCAGGTCAGGTACTTCACCTGCTCGTCGGTCAGCTCGGAGACCAGGCTGAGGAAGCGGCGGTAGCGAGACTCGGGCGACAGGCGCATGAGGCCGCGCCTCAGCTCGGCGGCGTCGTCCGGCCGGATGTGCCGGAGCGTGACCTGCGTACCGTCACGGAGGAGGTGTTCTTCGCGGAAGTCGGGGCCGGTATCCATCGCGCGGCTGTCATAGCAGCGGCGTCGGGCCGGCGCAGGTCAGAGTGCCGGTCGCGCAGCCGTTTCGCGCGCCGCGCCCCGGAGCGCAGCCTCGTCGCCCTCGCGGGCCGCTCGCGGGGCAATGGCGCGGCACGCGAAATGCTGCGGTCTTTCAGGGACCGGCTGCTGCAGGTGTGCGGAGCGCTTTCGCGGAGGTGCAATCATGGCGCGCGTGAACGATCTGGTCGAGCTCTACCAGGAAAGCTGCACGAAGTACGCCGCCCGTCCGCTCTTCGGGACGAAGAAGGACGGCGGGTGGACCTGGACGACGTACGGGCAGTTCGGCGCGCTGGTGGACCAGGTGCGCGGCGGCCTTGCCCTGCTCGGCGTGGGCAAGGGCGATCGCGTGGCCTGCATCGCGGACAACTGCATCGAGTGGGCGGCCGCCGCCTATGCCACCTACGGGCTGGAAGCGTCGTTCGTGCCCATGTACCAGTCGCAGCGGCCCTCGGAGTGGGAGTTCATCCTCGGCGACTGCGGCGCCAAGGTCGTCTTCGTCGCCAACGAGACCATCTTCGCGGCGGTCGAGGCCATGCGGCCGCGGCTTCCGCAGCTCGGCAACGTGATCGGGTTCTCGCGCCCGTTGGACGCGCCGGGCTCGTGGCGCGCTCTGGTGCAGGAGGGGACGAAGACGCCGGCGCCGGCGCGCCGTCCCGCGCCGCAGGACATCGCGGGCTTCATCTACACCTCGGGAACCACGGGCAAGCCCAAGGGGGTGCTGCTCAGCCACGAGAACATCTCCTCCAACTTGAACGCCATCCACGAGATCTTTCCCATGACCTGCGAGGATCGCTCGCTGGCCTTCCTGCCCTGGGCGCACGCCTTCGGGCAGACCTGCGAGCTGCACATGGCGGTGAGCTTCGGCTCGTCGATCGCGCTCAACGACGAGATCGACCGGCTGATCGAGAACCTCGCCGTCATCCGGCCCACCATCCTGGTGGCGGTGCCACGCATCTTCAACAAGATCTACGCGCTGGTGAACCAGCAGATCGCCGGTCGGCCTCCCTTCCTGCAGAAGATCATCCGCGACGGCCTGCGCAGCGCCACGCGTCGCGCCCGCGGCGAGAGGCTGGGCCTGCGCGAGCGGGTGGAGCTGGCCTTCGACGACAAGGTGGTGTTCAGCAAGATCCGGGCGCGCTTCGGCGGCCGGCTCAAGTACGTCATCAGCGGCAGCGCCACCCTGGGCCACGACGTCGCCTCCTTCATCGACGCGGTCGGCCTGCCGGTCTACGAGGGCTACGGCCTCACCGAGACCAGCCCCATCGCCACCGCCAACCGACCCGGCGCCCACCGCATCGGCAGCGTGGGGCAGCCCATCCCCGGGGTGAAGGTGATCCTCGACAAGAGCAAGGC
>DATDMU010000221.1:0-16338 GCA_036518615.1 Myxococcales bacterium | reverse complement strand
GGGCAGCCGCCGGTCTTCACCGAGAGCAGCGAGCAGAGCTGCACCTTGTTGTCGCCGAAGTGCGCGCGGTGCTCGGTCTGGGCGCGGTAGAGGAGGTCGAGGAGCGGCAGGTCGTGCAGGGCGCGGACCTCCGCCGCGCTCCAGTCGTGTCGGGGCATGGCCCGCTCAGTATCACGCGACCAGGTCTTCGACCACGCGGTTGCGGCCGGCCTGCTTGGCTTCGTAAAGGGCCGCGTCGGCGCGCTTGAAGAGGTCGTCGGGATGCCGCGTGCTCTCGTCCATCGACGCCACGCCCACGCTCACCGTCACCTTCACCGGCCCGGCGTCGGTGGGCACCGGATCGTCGGCGACGCGCTGGCGGATGCGCTCGGCCAGCACGTTGGCGGCGTTCTGCTGGGTGGCGCCGGGAAGGAGGATGGCGAACTCCTCGCCGCCGTAGCGCCCGAGCACGTCGATGGCGCGCAGCGCCGAGGCGCAGCGCTCCGCCAGCACGCGCAGGACCTGGTCGCCCACGTGGTGGCCGTAGCGATCGTTCACGTCCTTGAAGTGATCCACGTCGAGCATGAGCGCGGCGAGCGGCTGCCCGAACCTGCGCGCGGTCTGGTACGCGCGCATCGCCAGATCCATGAAGTGGCGGCGGTTGTAGGTGTGGGTCAGGCCGTCGAGCGTGGCCAGCCGGTTGACCTCGTCGAAGAGGCGCGCGTTCTCCACCGCCATGGCGGCGGGCTGGGTCAAGGAGAGCGCCAGCCGCACGTCGGCATCGGCGTAGGGCTCGTCGTTCTCCACGCAGACCACGCCGATGACCGCCCCGTGCTGGATCAGCGGAAGCGCCATCATCTGCCGCCCGTCGTTGAGCGCGGGCTGCAGCGTGCGCAGGGCGCGCTCCACGTGCAGGGAGGAGGGCACCAGGCGTTCCGACTCGCGCTTGTCGCGCGAGCCGCGGTTGACGATCACGTCGAGGCCGTCGCGCGTCTTGATCAGCACCGCGGCCTCGTCGAAGGGCACGGTGCGCCGCAGGCTGTCGAGGAGCCGGCCCAGCACCTCGTCGAGCTTGAGCGATTCCGCGAGCGCGAGCGTGAGCTTGAGCCCCTCGCGCTCGCGCAGGCCGCGGGTCATGCTGTTGAAGGCGTCGGCCAGCTCGCCCAGCTCGTCTCTGCGGGCCACGTCCACCTGCGTCTCCAGCGCGCCCGAGGTGACCGCCAGCGCCGCCTCGCGCAGCTTGCGCACCGGCGCGGTGACGCTGCGCACGGAGGTGAAGCCGAGCAGCACCGCGGTGAGCAGCCCCAGCCCCAGCCAGACGTACGCGTCGCGGGAGAGGTGGCGCAGCGGGCGCAGCGCCTCGTCGGCGGGCTCCTGCACCACCGCCTTCCACCTCAGCACCGGCACGATGGCGTGGGCGCCCAGCCACTCGTCGCTGTGCGCGCCGTTGAGCAGCGGGTGGTCCTTGAGGCTCGCGCGCTCGAACATCAGCTTGCGGTCGGAATGGAGGATGACCTTGCCATCGCCGTCGAGCAGGAAGGCAGCGCCCGACTCGCCGGGGCGGAAGCTCTCGAACGTCTCGGCGAGCGCGCGCAGCGAGACCTCGACCGCGAGCACCCAGCGCGCCCTGCGCTCTCCCGCGACCGCGACGCCGAGCACCAGCCGGGGGATGGGCCGGCCCTGCGCGTCGGGCAGGACATACACCGGGCCGATGGCGAGCCCGGCCTGCAGCGCTGCCCGGAGCGGCACTTTCGTCGCGTACGCTGCCAGCGCGGCGTCGCCTGCGGGCTCGTGCTCGCTGGCGAGATCTCCTTCCAGCCGGCTGAACTGGATGGTCTTTCCCACCGCCTCCGCGTGCGAGTCGAAGAGGCCCACCACGTCTGCGCCGCGCGTCTCCTTGTAGATGAGCAGCAGCGCCTGCTCGCGCGCCTCGGGATCCAGCTCGCCGAGGCGGAGCGTGGAGGCGGCCAGGGTGAGCGCGTCCAGCTTGTCGATCAGCGTGCGGTGCACCTCGGCCGCGAGCGCGCGCGCGTCCTGCGCGTAGACCTGGTCGAGCTGGCTTCGCAGCGCCTGGCGGCCGCGCGGCAGCGTGAACGCCGTGGCGAGCACGAGGGGGAAGCAGGTGGCTCCTGCGAGCAGGAGCGAAAGCTTGACCGGAAGGCGCAAACTCCCCCCGACGGCCTTGGGGCCGTGCTCAGCGATGGTAGCACGGGCTGAGATTTCCCCGCGGATTTCAGGGATGTGCGAGCCTGTGCGCGGCGGGCGCCGGAGGTGCGCGCCGGTGATCTCAGGGGTGCGAAAGGCGTTGGGCGGCGAGCGCCAGGGCCTCTTCGAGCTTGTCCTGGGCCGGTCCGCTGCCCTGGGCGAAGTCGGGGTTGCCGCCGCCCTTTCCCCCGATGACCGGCAGCGCCTCCTTGAGCAGCGCGCCCATGCCCACGCCCTGTGCGCCCCTGGGGCGGGCGAAGACCAGGTGGGCGCGGCCTTCGTCCACCGCGCCGAGGAGCGCCGTGCCGCCCTCCTGGGCGATGGCCTGCGCCACCGCCCGGGCGAACGCCGCGCCGCGGGACAGCGTCTGCACCACCGGGCCGGGCCGCGCCTTCAGGCGCGTTGCTTCCACTTGCGCCAGTTCTTCGATCAGCGCGTCGGCGGCCTTGCGCCGCGCCTGGGCCTCGGAGGCCACGCGCGAGGCGGCCTGCGCCACGTCGGCGGGCGCCGCCTTGAGCGCGTCGGCCGCCGCGGCGAGCACCGCGTTGGCCTCGCGCAGGAGCCTGACCACCCGGCCGCCGCAGGCGAACTCGATGCGCGACTTGCCGTCGCCCCACTTCTGCGTCCTGAGGACGGCGACGCAGCCCACCTCGCCGGTGCGCAGCGGGTGCGTGCCGCCGCAGGGCGAGGCGTCCACTCCTTCCACCAGCACCACCCGATCGCCCTTCACCGGCTCCTTGCGCAGCGGAAGTCTCGCCCGCTCCTCGCCGGTGAAGTCGCGCGCCACCACCGGGAGGTTGCGCCAGATGCTCTCGTTGGCGAGCGCCTCGGCCCTGGCGGCGTCCACCTTTCCCGGCGGCGCGTCGAGGTCGATGGTGCAGGTGCGCTCGCCGAGGTGGAACGACACCGTGGGCGCGCCCAGCCTGTCGAAGGCGGCGGAGAGCAGGTGCTGCCCGTGGTGCTGCTGCATGTGGTCGAAGCGCCGCGCCCAGTCGACGCGCGCCTCGTACTCGCCGGGCCCGAGCCGCTGGTCGAGCAGGTGCAACACCTCGCCGCCGCGCTCCTGCGTGTCGAGGACCTGCGCGCTTCCCAGCGTGCCGCGGTCGCCGGGCTGGCCGCCGCCTTCCGGGTAGAAGGCGCTCTGATCCAGCACCGCTGCCGGCTTGCCGTCCAGCTCGCGCACTTCGACGAGGCGGGCGCGGAAGGAGGCGAGGTAGGGGTCGCGCAGGTAGAGGCGGTCGGTCATGGGCGCGACCTTAACGCAGTCAGGTCGCCCGCATCACGCTGGTCGACCCCGACGCGTGCGCGAAGTACGTCACGGCATCCCGCGCCGCGCTCCGCAAGCGCATCGCCGCGGAAGACGCTGCTCCATGAGGCCCGCGCCGCGCGGGAGCCGGCGGGTCAGTGCCTGGGGGCGCTCTGGCCGGCCAGCACCTCCTGCCGCGCCGCGACCGCCGCCATCAGTGGCGTCGAGGGCGCCTCCTGCTCTCCCACCGGCTCCTGGCCGGTCCCGATCGAGCCCCACTTGAGATCGGTGTTGAACTGGACGGTGATCGGCTTCTCGTTGCGCAGCGTGTCCAGAAGGGCGACGAGCTCCGCTTCGTGGAAGTAGATGTTCAGGATTCCGTTCGCCCATTGCACGTTCGGGGGCAGGGCGGCGCCTTCGCGAATGATCCCGATGTATCCGATGTACGCGCCCGCAGGATCGTACAGGTATACGAACCCGATCTGCGTTCCGCCTGAGTACCCGGTCAGCATGAGGACGCTGTATTTACCGACTTCACGCGACACGATCATGATTTCCCTCCTTCTCCGACTTCACTGCAGCGGCCAATCCGCCCTGCGAGCGCGTCAGCGCCGCGCGTTCATCCAGTCGAGCATCGGCTGCTTCACCTGCCCGATGGAATGGGTCCCGGCGTACACGTCGAGGTGTCCGTAGCCGGCGAGGAAGACGATGGTGATGTCCCTGCTCGCGATGCGCGGGACCTGGTTGGCGAGCGGGGCCCTGCAGACGCCGTTCGGACAGCCGAACTCGCTGCCGAAGACGAGCAGCGGGACGGTGACGTTCCCGGTATCGACGTAATCGAGATACGGATGGCTGGTTCCGTAATTCGCCATTCCCTGGCCCTCGACGTCCTGGACGCGCGGCCAGTAGCGGGTGAAATTGGAGAGGATTCCGACCAGGACCTCGCGGTTCATGTACGTCTCGCCGGAGCCGCCGGGGTAGGGCGTGTAGTAGTTGGTCACCTTGCCGGCTCCCCACGCGTAGAAGGCTCCCCAGGCCGCGTAATCGGAGACGGTTGCGAGCACCGCCTTGTCCGGCGGCGCGTTCGCGGGGATGGGCTTGTCCGGCGGCAGGTCGGCGATGGCGGGCAATGGCTTGCCGACGTCGTTGGTCGAGAACGGTACCGCTCCCGCGAGCCGCCCCTGCTCGAAGCTGCCGACCTCGCTCAGGTACGGCCCGTTCGCCTTGAAGGCGGCGAGGGTGGCGTCGAACGTTGCCTCGGGCATCTGCCTCGTGCGATCGAACGTCACGTAAGCGCCGCCGCCGTCGAGGCTGATCAGGCCCTTGAGATCCTGCTGCGCGTATTTCGCCGCATAGATGTACATCTGCGTGCCGCCGCGGCTGCGGCCGGCGAGGAAGAGCTTGTCCGTCCGCGCGATCTCCTTGGCGAGGCTCACGCATTCCCGGATGTCCTCGCGGAACACGCCATACGTCCAGTCGGCGGTGGCCTGAAGAGCGGCTGCTAACCCCGCGCCGGCGAACTGGCTGGCCGCCAGGTTCGCCACGTACGCCGTCCGGAATTCAATCGAATAGACGTCATAGCCGTGTGCCGCGAAGAACCAGTTCTCCGAGACCTTCGGGTCCGAGTCCCTGGGCGCGCCGCGATCCCACGTGCCGGGGATGATGAAGAGGACCTTGCGCGAATCCGGGCTAGGCCTGCCTGGAATCGCGGCGGCGTTGTTCGGCTCCCCGACGAACCGGTGCAGCGCGATGCGGTCGAACGGGCCGAACGGAGGCCGCGCTGCCTCCCAGACGTAGTGCCTGAGGGCGGGATCCGCGTCCGAGATGCTGACGCCCCTGTACGTCCATCCGTCGAGCTTCGTCGCATGCTCGGCGGAGCGCGCGCCTCGCGACGTCGAGAACAGCACCAGACACCCGAGCGCAATCGAGAGTGCCGCTTTCATGAGGGTCTTCCTTTCCAGGGTGACCCGGGGCGGCAGGCATCTGCAGCGGCCGCGAGCCGCGCGCAAGCGGGCAAATGCCGCACCCGCAGCGCCGTTGCCGCGCTAGCGCGGTGCGCAACGCCGCAGCGGCTTCACGATCCGGAGAACAGCGCCAGTTGCGCGCTTTGCGGCGGACGCCGCGCGGGGCCGGTGACGTCGCGGCCGCCATGGTCGGCGGATGCGGCGCGCTCTTCGGCGATGAAGTCGTCCAGCGACGGGCCGGAGGCGGTGCCCTCCAGGCGGCGGGCCTGCTCGTCGAGCCGGCGGATGGCGTCGAGCTTCTCGGTCTGCCCCAGGCGCGCGGCGGAGACCGCCCGCTTCAGGACGGAGATGGTGCGGTCGTAGACTTTCAGCGGCACCGGGAAGGGATGGCCGTCCTTGCCGCCGTGCGCCAGCGAGAACCGGGCAGGGTCCGCGAAGCGGCAGGGTGCGCCGTGGAGCACCTCGGCCACCGCGGCCAGCGCCTCGACCGTGCGCGCGCCCACGCCGGGCTGCAGGAGCAGCTCGGGAAAATCGCGGGGGGCGGCCTCGCGCGCCGCGGCGAGCGTGCCGTGCAGGCGGCGGAGGAAGACGTCGCCGCGGGACACCTCGTGATGGGCGGGCATCTGCAGCCGGGGCAGCTCGCGCAAGACGCGCTCGGGCTCGCGCGACAGCTCCAGCGCGGCGTCGCGGGAGGCGCCGGCGCGGCGGTCGGTCAGGTTGAGCACTTCGCCGCGGGGCTTTCCTTCGATGGCCGCGTGCGGCTCCTCCACGAAGCTGCGCACGCCCTCCGAAAGCCAATGATATCGCCGCGCCTGGCCGCGGCCGGGATTCATTCCCTGCTGCACCACCGCCCAGGCGCCGTCGCTCGCCACGACGAAGCCGTGCAGGTAGAGCGCAAAGCCGTCCTGCACCAGCGCGCTGTCCACCTTGGCCACGAGCCGGCTGGTCCGCGCGAGCGCCGCGCCGTCCACGCCGCTGCGGTCGCCAAAGGCCACCAGCTCGGAAGGCGTCCGCCGCGAGTGCCGCCCGCGGCCTCCGCACACCGCAAGCCCGAGCTCGCGCTCGCGCCCGGCGAGGCCGCGCTTCAAGGCGCCGAGCACGCTGGTGGTGATGCCGCTCGAGTGCCAGTCCATGCCCATCACGCAGCCGAGGGCCTGGAACCAGAACGGATGCGCGAGCCGCCGCAGGACGCCGTGAGCGCCCTCCTCGAGCACCAGCGCCTCGACCATGACCGCGCCGAGCCGCGCCATCCGCGAGGCCAGCCACTGCGGCACGCGGCCGCCGTGCAGCGGCAGATCGGCGCTTCCGGTGCGACCCATACGCCTGTTCAGTAACGCAGCCGCCGCGGTTTGCCAAGCCGGACCAGCGACTTGCGCGCCGGCTGCCCGATGGGGTCGGGGCAGGCGCGGCGCAGCCTGCAGGAGCCGCACTCGGCGCCGCTCCACACCGACTCGAAGAGCGCCTGCACGCGGTCCACGGTCTCGAAGTCCTCGGTGCAGAAGCCGAGCTCGAAGTTGCGCCGGCCCTCGCCCTTGGCGCCGAGGCCGGCGCCGGTGAGATTGGCGCTGCCCAGGTAGACCCAGGCGCCGTCCACCAGCACCGCCTTGAAGTGCACGCGCGGGCAGATCTTGAGCTGCAGGCCGCCGCGGGTCAGGCGCCGCCGCTTCTCGAACGAGGCGCGGAAGGGGCGCGAGGGCAGCTCGGCGTGGAGGATGCGCAAGGCCACGCCGCGGGCGGAGAGTTCGGAGAAGAGCGCCAGCACGGAGGCGAAGCTGCCGCCGCGCTCGACCTGCATGTCCTTCACGTTGGCGGTCGCGATCAGCACCGACTCGCGCGCGTGCGCGAGCTTGTCGAGGACCACCTCGCGGTAGAGCTCGCTGCCGGAGAGCAGCGCGGCGTTCATGGCGCGCATGGCGAAAGCAATGCCACGGCGCGGGCGGCGGGCAAGTTTACTGGATGCAGCCGCCGGTGGCGGTGATGCGCATGCCGTATTTCGCCGCGCCGGCATTGCCGGTGTTGCGGGAGTCGCGCCGCAGCGAAGGCCAGGGCGTTTCCGCGAGCCCGGGGTCGTCGCTCACCAGGGCATAGACGGTGTTGCCTGCCGCCGCGAAGAGGCGCCCCTGGCAGTCGATGGTCGCGGCGCGGAACATGTTGGCCGCGGTCTTCAGTTGCCAGGAGAGCTGGTTGCCAAAGAGCAGGTTGCCCGCATAGGCGAGCAGGGCCTGGCTGCCGTTGCTGGGAAAGTAGGTGCGGCCGTTCGCGCCCTGCAACGGAACCATGCCGGTGCCCCCGATGGCGGTGACGAACCGGGTCGGCGCGCCGTTGGTCAGGTCGTAGGTGTTGGTGTTCTTTCCCAGGTCCGCCCCGTAGAGCTTGCCATCGGCCGCGAGGGTGGGCTCTGCCGCGAGCGATTGCGCGAGCGACGTCCTCCAGATCTGGGAGAGGGCGGAATTGAAGGCGAAGAGGCTGCCCACCGTACTTCCATTCGTCGCTGCGAAGACGCTGGTGCCGTCGGTGACGAGGCCGAAGAACGGGTCCACGCCGTTGACCACGACACCGAGATGATTCGCCAGCACGAGGGAGGCAGCCGGGAAGCTTCCGTCCGCCGCGATCGGTTGCATGACCACATGCGTTGCCGGCGCAGTCGACTTCTTGCTCGGCTGGGTGGCGAAGTAGACGCCGCCGTTGAGGATGAGCGGCGCCGCGAGAGAGTCCTGTTCGTCGCTCGCCACGCTGGTGACGTCGGTGGCCGAGGTGGCGCGCCACAGCTTTGCAGCGACGGGATTGCCGGCCTTGGCGATTTGCGCGGCGTCCGGAATCACGATCTCGTCGATCGCTGGCGTCCCGACGCTTGCGATCGCCGGACCCACGGCGAAGGGAGCCCCGGTGCTGGTGGTCCAGACCAGCGATCCGTTCGCGTCGAAGGCGAAGAGCACGCCGGTCGCGCTCGCGACGTAGATGAGCGCGCTCGTGGCATCGCCGGAGCCGACCGCGGGCATCCCGTTGATTCCGGCGATGGGCGCGGAGGTCGCTGCGCTGCCGTTCCACAGCACATGGGGCCGGTCGGGAGCAAGGGCGTAGACGTCTCCAGCCGCACCGGAGGTGGTGACGATCACGTCGCCGGAGGGATGGATGGCGAGTCCCGAGACGGCGGTGAGCGCCGGATCGCCCGCGAGCGTCTGCTTCCAGAGGAACCGCGTCGCCTGGACTGCCGTGCGCTGCGTACCCAGGTTGGGGGCGGGCACCTGCGCGACGCCGAACGACGTCGCGGCGTCCTGCGCGTCGATGACGAACTGCAGCGACCCCGCCGGAATGGAGTCGACGCCGAGCGGGATGGTGCCGGTGGCGCCGCCGCCGCTGGTGTGGAACGAGGTGAAACCGGCAAGCTTCAGGTCCGCGTCGAACGTGCAGCTTCCCGCGCCCTGCGGGCAGAACAGCGGAAGCGCCTGCGGTGTGCCGGGCGAAACCGCGCCGTTCAGTTCGATGCCGTCCACGCGCAGCGTCGCGGAGCCGACGCCGCTCAGATCCGTGAACGTAACGCGCAGGCGGACGGAGTCGGAGTAGATGAAGGTGCTGCCCGTCCAGCCGGTGTTCGGCACGGCGGCGGGATAGGTGACGCCGGTGCTCGACGGCACCGGGTCGCCGCTCTTGAAGATCTGCACGGAGAGCTGCGGCGGAGCGCCGTCGATCACGCGGGTCGTGGGCATCGTGGTCGTATGCCCGAGGCTGTCCTGCGCGACGACGTTGAACCCGAACGGCCCCTCGACTCCGGCCGGAGCGTCGGCCGGGCTGAGCTTGAGCGTATAAATGTTGCCAGCGGAGGTCACCGGCAAGGCGGTCTTCGAGCTGAGCCCGACGGTGCCGACGCCCGTCCCGTCGGTGATCGTCGCGACCACGTCGACAGGCGCCCCCGACCGCGCATAGGGCTTCGCGTCCGCGGCGACCGTCACCACCGGAGGCGTGTTGTCGTACGCCACCGGCTGCGCCGGGCTCGTGGCCTGGTGCTCGGCCTTGAAAGCGGCGGGCAGCGTAGCCGAGAACAGGTCGTCCGCCGAGATGGTGAAGGGCACGGTCTCGCCATCGAAGGTCCCCACCGGCGCGGGCATGTCGAAGCTGTAGACGTTGCCGCCCGCCTTGTTCGTGCCCGGGACGCAGGGGCCGCCGCTCACGTGCAGGCAGACGGTCGTGTCGTCCACGCCCTTGGCGTCGGTGATCGTGGCCTGGACCTTGATCGCGCCCACGATGGGGTCGAAGACCTTGGTGCCGTCGGGCCGGGTGAACCCGTCGCTGATGACCGCGATCTCGGCGATCTTCGGAGCGTCGCGGTCGATGCGCAGCACCGCCCTGGGATCGCCCGTCATCGTCGCGGTGTGTCCGAGGCGGTCGCTGGCGGCGATCTGGAACGGCACGGTGACGCTGGTGCCGGCGGCAGAGAGCGAGTCGTCGATGGGGAGCGAGAACGTGTAGAGCCCGCCGGTCCCGGCGCCCGCCACGTCGGGATGGTTGGCGATGCGCAGGAACACCGAGGAATCGAGTACGCCGGTGCCGGCGCCATCGCCGATCTGCGCGGTCACCGTGGCGGTCTGGCCTCCCGCGAGCAGCGTGGCGCGACCGTCGGTCTGCAGCGCGATGGCGGGGGCGTGCTGGTCGATGAGGATCTGCACCGCCGTGCTTTGAGCCCTCTGCCCGGAGCCGTAGGCGATCACCGCCTGCACGATGGCCGAGCCGTCCGCGGCTGCCGCGAGCGGTATCGCCGCCGAGAAGCTGGAAGGGTCGGTCGCGGAGGCCGTGCCCGGAGCGGTGACGAAGAGCGCGCCGGCCGTCGAGCGCACCTCGAAGGTCAGCGAGGTCACGCCGCCCGGCGCGTGCGCCGTGGCCACCGCGGTGAGCGTTCCGTCCGCGACGGCGCCGGACGCCGGGGCCACCATGGCGACGTCGGGTGGCGTCGTGCCGGCGGGCGCGACGCAGGCGTGCTGCGCGTTGCAGGCGAGGCCGCTCGGGCAGTCGGCGTCGCCGGCGCACTTGCCGATGGCGTTGTTGTTGCTGCAGGCCGCAAGCAGAGTGAGAACGACGGCGCCGGCGCCGGCGCAGCTGCGCAACACTTTTCGATTCATTGTCCCCGCCCCTCAGGTGCTCCCATGGTAGAGCGAGGGAGGGGGTAGCGTCACTCCGACGCATGTGGATTTTTCCAAGGGATGGAGCCAACGCCTCAATCCATGCGGATTTTCCAGCCTGATTTCCTGTTCTCCGGAGGCCGCGTGCTGGCCGGGGCGCAGCTTCTCGTCCGCGAAGGCCTGGTGGAAAGCGTGGGCGCCGTACCAAAAGGTACGGATGCGGAGATGGTGCCGCTTCGAGGACGCGCGCTGCTTCCCGGGCTGGTCACGGCGCACAGCCATGCCTTCCAGCGGGCCATCCGCGGGCGCACCGAGCACCGCGCCCATGCGCGCGACGACTTCTGGTCCTGGCGCGAGGCCATGTACGCCGCGGCGGAAAAGCTCTCGCCCGAAGATCTGCATGCCGTCTCGAAGTTCTGCTTTCTGGAGATGGCGCGCGCCGGCGTCACCGCGGTGGGCGAGTTCCACTACCTGCACCGGGACGCGGCGGGAAAGCCGTACGCGGATCCCAACGAGCTGGACCTCGCCGTTTCGCGCGCCGCGCGCGAGGCCGGCCTGCGCGTGGTGCTCCTGCGCGTCGCCTATGGGCGCAGCGGATTTCGCGTGCCCGACAACCCGCGGCAGAAGCGCTTCATCGAGGGCTCCGCCGAAGAATACCTCTCCAACCTGGACGCGCTCTCGAAGCAGGTCGCGGTGGGGGCCGCGCCGCACAGCGTGCGCGCCTGCCCCCAGGAATGGATCCGCGACATCGCGCAGGAGGCGTTCCGGCGCGGCTGGCCTTTGCACCTGCACGTGGCGGAGCAGGAGGGCGAAGTGGAGCAGTGCATGGCGGAGCACGGCACCACTCCTCCGCTCCTCCTGGAGCGGCTGGGCGCACTGCGCGAGCGCACCACCGCCGTGCACGGCGTGCATCTGACGGCGGAGGACGTCTCCGCGCTCGGCGGCGCGAAGGCCACCGTCTGCGCCTGCCCCACCACCGAGCGCAACCTCGGCGACGGCGTGGTGCGGGCGGACCGCCTGCTCGCGGCCGGCGCGCGGCTGTGCGTGGGCAGCGATTCCGAGGTGCAGCTCTCGCCTCTCGAGGACGCGCGGCAACTGGAGTACCACCTGCGGCTCCTGGAGAAGGAGCGCGCCATCCTCGATGCGGAGCAAAGGGGCGTGGGCGGCCTGGGCGCGAAGCTCTACGGCATCGCCAGCGAGGGCGGCATGCGCTCTCTGGGCCTGCGCGGCGGCGCCCTGCGGCCGGGGGAGCCGGCCGACTTCATGGTCGTGGATCTGGACGATCCCAGCATCGCCGGGGCAAACGCGGAGGATCTCATGGCCAACGTCACCTTCGCGATGGAGCGGACGGCCATTCGCGAGACCTGGGTCGCGGGCGAGCGCCTGCCGCTGGATTTCGCCGCAGCGCTGCCGCCCTTTCGCGCCGCGATGAGGAGGCTGTGGGGATGATCGACGAGGTCGCGGTGCTGCGGGAGCTGGTGGCGGTGGACTCGACCTCCGCGCGCAGCAACCTGCCGCTTCTCGACGTGCTGCAGCGGCATACGCGCGCGCTGGGACTCGCCACCCGGCGGCTGGAGTGGACGGACGATGCCGGGGTCCGCAAGGCGAACCTGATCGCCAGCCGCGGCGGGGAGAAGGGCGGCCTCGCCCTGGTGGGGCACACGGACTGCGTGCCGTTCGACGCCGCGTGGGAGGGCGCGCTGCGGCCCTCGCTCCACGGAGAGAAGCTCTACGGCCGCGGTGCTGCGGACACCAAGGCGTACCTCGCGGCGATGCTGGCCGCAGCCGCGCGGACGTCCAGCGAGCCGCTGCAGCTCGTCTTCACCGCCGACGAGGAGGTGGGCTGCCTCGGAGCGCGCAAGCTGGTGGAGGAGGGCGCGCTGCGGCCCCGCCGCGCCGTGGTGGGCGAGCCGACGCGGCTCATCCCGGTGCTCGGGCACAAGGGCTATTGCCTCGCCGAGGTGTCGGTCCACGGCGCCGAAGGGCACAGCGCGTATCCCGAGACGGGTTCCTCTGCGGTCCTGGCGGCGGGGCGCGTCCTGCGCGAGATCGAGCGCCTGGGCGACGAGCTGCGGGCCGACGCCGACCCGCTCTTCTCTCCGCCCCACACGACGCTCAACGTGGGGCTGATCTCGGGCGGAAAGGCGAAGAACGTCATCCCGGGCCTCTGCACTTTCACGCTGGAGTGGCGGCCGTTGCCGTCGCAGGACGTGCGCAAGGTGCTCCGGCTGCTCGAAGAGGCCTGCGCGCGCGTGGCGGGAGGCCGCCTCCGCATCGAGGTGTCCGCGCAGCGCCTCGACGCGGGCGTCGCGGTGCCGCGGGACGCGGAGCTGGTGCGCTTCCTCTGCCAGCAGAGCGGGAACGCGCCGGAGACCATCCCCTTCGGCACCGAGCTGCCCTACCTGGTCCAGCTCGGCGCGCAGGCCTGCGTCTTCGGCCCGGGCGACATCCGCGTGGCGCACCGCACCGGGGAGTTCGTTCCCCTCGACGAGCTGCGCCGTGCCGTGGGCGTCCTCACCGCAGCGATCGGGCATTTCGCGCAGCCGTAAGCAGATCCCGCATGCCGCTCGAGGGTCAGGTCTCGCCCGCTCTCGTGCGCTCGAAGTTCAGGTTCAGGTTCGGGTTCAGGGATTTGGATCTCGTTCTGGAGCAACGGGTCAAAGGAAGTCGAAGGAAGTGGAAACCTGGTTGAGATGGAGAGGCAAGCCGACCGGCGACCGGGAACCCAAAGCCCGCATGCAGACGCGCACCCGCACGCGCGCTCGCACCCGAACCCGAACCTGAACCTCGACGCCACGAGAGCGGCGGAGCCCGTAAACGCAAGCTCTTCATCATCGCCCTCACCGTGGATCATGTGACCGGCCCGGGCCGCGGATGCGCCTCGAGCGGTGCAATCTCCCGCGCCGAGATCCGCACGAACCGCGTGAGCAGCGCGACGGCGACCGCCGTGAGCCCCGCGCAAAGCCCCCACCAGAGTCCGATCACTCCGTGCCCCCGCCAGATCCCCAGCCCGATCGCCACCGGCAGCCCGACGAAGTAGTGCCCGATCAGGTTGGCCAAGAACGCAAAGCGCGTGTCGCCGGCGCCGCGCAAGACGCCTGCGCCCACTCCCTGGATGCCGTCGGAAAGCTGGAACACGGCGCAGACCCCGAGCAGCGGGACGGAGGCGGAGATGACGTCGGCCTGGTCGCTGAGCATCCGCGCGAGCGCGCCGGGAGCCAGCCAGAAGCAGAGGGCGGAGACCGACATGATGCCGGCGCCTCCCGCGAACGCCGTCAGGCCCGAGCGCCGCGCCGCCGCGGTGTCGCGCGCGCCGATGGCCCAGCCCACGCGGACGGTGCCGGCCATGCCCACGCCCACCGCGGCGCAGAAGGTGAAGCTCGCGAGCGAAATGGCCACCTGGTGCGCGGCCAGGGCCTGCGCGCCGAGGCGCCCGGCGAGGAGGCCCACCAGCGCGAAGACCCCGACCTCCGCGCCCATCTGCAGTCCCACCGGAATCCCCACCGCCAGCGCCTTGCGCAGGTCGCCGCCGTGGGGCGGCCGGCGCGCGCCGGGACGCACCGCGAAGGCGAGAATGGCGAACTGCAGGAGGGCGCAGATGCTGGTGGCGAGCCCCGAGCCGGGCGCGCCCAGGGCCGGAAGGCCCAGCTTGCCGAACACCAACACGAGGTCGAGGAAGAGATTCGCCACGTTGGCCACCACGGTGGCGACCATGAGCGCCCGCAGCCGCTCGCGGGCCTGCAGATAGGAGCGCAGCGCCGCGAAGGCGAGCATGGGCCACAGCCCGGGCAGGCGCAGCCAGAGGAAGAGCCGCGCGTCGTGCGCCACGCCGGGGGCGATCCCGGAAGGCTCGAGCAGGAGCGGAAGGGCCGCGATGGGCAGCGCCAGCGCCAGGGTCACCAGCGCCGAGAGCCACAGCCCCTGCCAGATCAACTCTCGCGCGCGGGCATCGTCGCGCGCGCCCAGCGCCTGCGCGAAGAGCGGGTCGAGCCCGAGCATGGCGCCGAGTCCCACCACCGCCAGCGCGAAGAAGAGGCCGTTCGCGAGCCCCACCGCGCCCAGGGGACCTGCGCCGAGCCGGCCCACCACCGCGGTGTCGACGAGGCCCATCAGCGCATACCCCGCCTGGGTGAAGGCGATGGGCGCGGCCAGGCGCAGAAGCTTGCTCAGCTCGTTCAAGGAAGGTCCCGGGTGCGTGGCTTCAGCGCAGGCCTGCGGCCTCTTCCCGCGTCGGCAATCCTGCCACCGCGCCGGCCCTGGTGCAGACGCGGGCACCCACCGCGCAGGCGAAGCGGAGCGCCCGCGACAGCTCGCCGTGCAGCGGATCGGCGGAGAGCAGGCCGGCCACGAAGCCGTCGCCTGCGCCGGTGGTGTCGGCCACCTCCACGCGCGGCGCCGCGGCCTCCACGGTGACGCCGTCGCGCCGGGCCATCGCGCCCTTCGCGCCCAGGGTCACGCAGGCGACGCTGACGCCCAGCCGCGCGAGCCGATCGAGCGCGGAGGCGGGCGTGGTCGCTCCCGCGCAGATCTCCAGCTCGTCTTCCGAGAGCTTCACCACCTGGCAGAAGGGCAGCACGTCCTCGCAGAGTGCGCGCAATTCCGCCAGGTCGCGCCAGAGGTGCGCGCGCACGTTGGGGTCGAAGGAGACGATCATGCCCCGCTCGCGGGCGCGGCGGACGGCGAGCTTGAGCGCCTGTTGCGCCCGGGGCCGGACGTGGGCGGAGGAGCCGCAGTGGAAGATGCGCGCCTGCGGCACCCGGTTGAGGTCGGACTCGTCGATGAGCTTGTCCGCGCTGTCCGCTCCGGTGGGGGTGAAGAAGCTGCGCTCTCCCGCCTCGTCGATGGCGACGAACCAGACGCCCGTCTTCGCCTCGCGCGAGTAGCGCAGGTGCGCCTGGACGCCTTCCGCCGCGAGCCGCGCGTCGAGCAGGTGCCCGAACTCGTCCTCGCCCACCACCCCCACGAACGCGGTCCGCAGGCCCAGCCGCGAGAGGCCCACCGCCACGTTGGCGGGCGCGCCGCCGGAATGCGCCTCGAAGCGCGCGCAATCGCGCAGCCGCCCGCGCGTGTCGGGAAGCAGGTCCACCAGCGCCTCCCCGAAGCAGACCGCGTCGAGGCTCATAGATCGAAGCGCGCGATCAGCGGCATGTGATCGCTCTTGCCGAAGAACGGGCTCTGCCGGTCGCCGAAGGGACGGGTGCCGGCGCAGTCCAGCCAGCGCACCGCGTCGTTGGAGAAGACGTGGTCGAGGTGCATGCGCAGGTTCATGAACCCCGCTGTGGGAAAGGCGCGGGGGTGGCCGTTGGTGAGGCCGAGATGTTTCTCCACCCCCACGAGGCCCACGTCCTCGGTGAGGTAGCGGTACACCGGCGAGCTGGGCGGGGAGTTGAAGTCGCCGCAGACGATGAAGGGCTCCTCTCCGGCGTGGCGGCGGATGAAGGCGGCGAGCGTCTTCGCCTCGTGGAGCTGGTTGATTCCGAAGCCCATGCGCTGCGAGTGCGTCCAGAACTCGCGCGCGAAGGGCGTGGGCAGCGAGAGGTGCGTGTTGAAGACGTGGAACGGCCGCCCGTTCGCCTGCAGCTTCATGTGCGCGCAGATTCGCGTCTGCTTGCGATCCTTCCAGCGCAGCACGTGGTGGTAGGTGATGTTGTGCGGCGCCTCGCAGTTGTGCTCGTCGATCTTCAGCTTGTAGCGATTGACCAGCATCGCGAGGCCCATGCTCTGCAGCGGCGTGTTGCCGATGCGGTTCACGTGCGCGCGGAAGTAGAACGCGTCGTAGGGGAAGGGCGGCGGGTGCGTCTCGACGTACACCTGCTCGAACTCGTGCATG
>DATDMU010000220.1:0-3417 GCA_036518615.1 Myxococcales bacterium | reverse complement strand
CGCGCGTCGGCGAGGAGCTGGAGCCAGGCTTCCTCGAGCGGATCGCGGTGCGGCGCCACCGCTTCGACGCGGGCGCCGGCTCGCACCAGCGCGGCGACGATGTCCGGCACCTGCGCGAGCGGTTCGATGAGCAGGCTCTTGCCCGAGACCCGCAGCGACTTGCAGAGCGCCCGCACTCCGTCCGCCTGGAACGGCGCGGCCAGATCGATGCGGAGGAGATCCTGCCGCCGGATCTCGTGCACCGCGACCACCCGCTGCGCGATGAAGGCGGCCCGCGAGCAGAGCCGCTCGACCTCGTCGAGGTGGTGGGTGCAGAGCACGATGGTCGCGTGCTCCGCCGCCAGCTCGGCGATGACGTTGCGCACCTCTCGCGTCGCCTCGGGATCGAGACCCACCGTCGGTTCGTCGAGGAAGATGACCTCAGGTTCGTGCACCAGCGCGCGGGCGATGGCCAGTTTCTGCTTCATCCCGCGCGAGAGTTCCGCGAAGGGCCGGTCGGCGTGCCCGGAGAGCGTGAAGCGGTCGAGCAGCGCCTGCACGCGCCCGCCGCGCGCTCCCTGGAGGTCCGCGAAGTACCGGAGGTTCTCTCGCGCGGTCAGCCGGTCGTAGAACCCGGGCTGCTCGGTGAGCAGGCCCACCTTGCCCCGCAGCTCCGGCCCGCCCGGGCGGCCGGGCGCGACGGCGCAACCCGCAACCACGGCCGTTCCCGCGTCGGGCGCGTAGAGGCCCGAGAGCATCCGCAGCGTGGTGGTCTTGCCGGCTCCGTTGGGGCCGAGCATGCCGAAGACCTCGCCGCGCGCGACTTCGAAGCTGACGTCGAGGCATGCGGGCCGGCCCGCGAACGACTTGCACAGCCCATTTGCCGCGATCGCGATCACCTGGGTCCGTTCTAGGTGCGGACGAGCTTGCGGGTGACCACGACGTCCAGTTCCCGGCCGGCGCGGCGGATGCGCAAGGTGACCATGCTTCCCTCCGGCCCGCGGATGGCGCCGATGGCGGCGTCGAACCCCAGGTCGGTGACGCGCGAGCCGTCGATGGCCACGATGGCGTCGCCCGGACCCAGGCCCGCGTCGAACGCGCCCGCGTTGGGGACCACCCGCTGGATCTCCAGCGCGTCGTTCCGGGCGCTCAGCACGGCGCCGATACCGGTCAATTCGACCTTCGCGTCGGCTGCCGCCTCGCGCGGCGTGAGCGCGATGGAGAGAGGCGGCGCGTCGCCGTCTTCGGGCAGCAGTCCGAGGGGGACCAGGCGCACGAGGTAGCCCTCCTTCGCAGCGCTCACGCTGTTCGCGTCGGGCGGCACATGCTCGAGCGCAAAGCGGCCATCGGCGCCGGACTCCGCCTCGGGCGAGAGCGGCGCGACCGGCAGGTCCGGCGCGTTGCCGCGGCGTCCTTCCAGCGATAGCGTGGCGCCGGCGATGGGGCGCCGGGTGGCGTCGTCGGTGACGGTGCCGGTGATCCGCGCTCCCGAGTGCAAGGCGAAGTTCACCTCGACCGGCGAATCGGCGATCTGCACCAGGGCGTACCCGGACCAGGCGTAGCCGGCGGCCATCGCCGTGGCCTCGTAGGTGCCGGGCGCAAGGCCGTCGATGCGGTACGCGCCCGAAGGGTCGACGAACGACGCCGTCGCGATCATCGTGGCGACCAGGCCGTCGCGGCGGAAGACGGCGACGGCGAACGCTGCGACGGGCGCGCTGGTGCGCGCGTCCCGGACCCTGCCGAAGAGCGAGCCGGTTGGAAGGTCGGGTAGACCGCCGTCGGACGGGCCGGCATCGCCGACGTCGGCGCGGGCGGCGCCGCCGGCGTCCACACCCGCTCCTCCGCGCTCGTGCGTGAGGCGCAGCACGATGCCATCCACGTCCTTCCCGGGGACGCTGGTGAACGAGACGGGGCTGCGGCCGAATTCGCTCTCGAAGGGCGCGTACCCCTTCGCTTCGATGGAGATGAGACGGTACGCGCCGGCGGCGCGCGGCGCGAAGCGGAAGGTCCCGCCGGCGCCGGTCACCGTCGAGTACGCGCCGTCGTCGTGCGAGAAGGTCAGCTCCGCGCCAGCGATGCCGGCCGCCGTCCCCGCGTCGATCACGTTTCCCCCCAGCGCGCCAGGGGCATCCACCTGCGCCGGGCGGACGACCACCGGCTTCGAGAGCTGGATTGCGGGAGGGGGAAGGGAACGTCTCGCGGGCGCAGCCGCGGGAACGCCGGCGGGCGGCTGCGCGGCGGCGGGGGCCGGCTGCGCCGCGCGCCTCGGCGCGGACGGTTCCTTCCTTGCCAGCCACAAAAAGACGAGGGCCGCGACAGCTGCCACCACGAGGGCGATCCACCGGCGCTGCATGGCCTGCAATGGTGTCGCCAGGCGTCCCCACGCGCAACAGGCGGCCCGGCAGCAAGCCCTTCGCGATCGCGCCCGCCGACTGTGCAATTCTTCAGCACCGGAGGGCGGAAGCAGCGTGCCCATGCCCTGTTTCGCGGGGAAACCCTTGGCGAGGGTGCAGAAAAACCGCGTGCCGGGTCCCGGGGCAGTCCGCGACCTCACCCGGGAAACCATCGCATTGCGAATCGCAATTCATTCGCGCGGCAATGCGCCACGGTCAAGCCGGCGAAGCGCAACGCCGCTGTTTTCAGAGGCGCCCCTCGCTGCCGGGGGCCCTCGCTCGTCGCTCGCAACGAGCGCATAGCTGATTCCTTCTATAGAGCTGGGCATTCCCCGCGGTTATCTGTGCGCCACCGTCGTACCGCCATGACGCCGGCTCGACGGAAGAAGGGGGATACCATGATGTCTCGCACTACCGCGCGCACCGGCGTGCTCTCGGCCGTGGTCGCGCTGGCGCTATTCACCGCATGCAATGGATCGAACAAGGTCAGTCCGCCGCCGGTCAGCCCGGATACGGGCACGCCCGCCACGCCGGTCACGGTCAGCGCGATCACCGTGTCTGCGCAGCCGTCGCTGGCGAAGGGAACGTCCGCCGCCCTGACCGCCAAGGCGATCTACACGGACAGCTCGGTGCAGGACGTGACCGACGAGGCCACCTGGGCCAGCTCTGACGCGGCCATCGTCGCCATCGTCGAGAACCGGAGCGCGTCGGCCTATGACTGCAAGGCCAAGGGCCTGGCCATTGGCGCCGCTACGGTGTCGGCGACGTTCGGGGGCAAGACCGGATCGGCGACGGTCTCGGTCACCCCCGCGATCCTCATCCAGAACGGTCTCGCCATCACTCCTTCCGGCGCGGTGTCCCTGCACAAGGGAAACACCCTGCCTCTGGTGCTGACCGGCATCTTCACCGACGACTCCCACCAGAACCTGACGGCCGACGCAGCCTGGTCGACGGGCAACGGCGCGGTCGCCGCGGTCGCCGCCGGCCAACTGCGGGCAACCGGCGTGGGCTCGACCAAGATCACCGCGGTGTTCAGCGGCCAGAA
>DATDMU010000219.1:0-2007 GCA_036518615.1 Myxococcales bacterium | reverse complement strand
CGCTCGTAGGCGAAGATGCGCGGGACGTGGAGCTTCTCCCAGACGAAGTTGGCGTAGGTCTGGTGGTGCTTGGGATCCTCGGTGAAGTACTGCACGTCGCCGAAGTCGAGCAGCTCCACCCCCTTGCGCCCGTGCTCGGTCAGCTCGGTGGCGATCTTCTGCGCGTTCTCGAACCCCTTGATGTTGTGGCAGCCGAAGCAGCCGTACTTGCCGATCAGCTCCTTGCCCTGGGCGGCGAGCTTCTGCTCCTCGCCCGCGCCGATCTTCGGCTCCGGGTAGGTCTGGTCGCTCTTGAGCGTCAAGAGGTACGCGGTGACGTTGGCCGCCTCGGCGTCGCTGAGGCGCAGGTCGGGCATCTTCGTCTCCGGCCAGAGCGCCTTGGGGTTCTTGACCCAGGAGTAGATCCACTCGGGCTTCGCCTTGTCGGCGATGTTCCAGAGGTTGGGGGCGTAGTCGCGCTCGCTCGAGGCCTCGCTGCGGCGCGCGGTGGAGCCCTTCTCCACCACGTGGCAGGCGCGGCAGCCGACGCTGTCGAAGATCTCCTTGCCCTTGGCCGCGTCGCCCTTGGGCGCCGCGTCCGCCAGCAGCGGCGCCTTCTCGCTGTTGCTCCAGATGTAGGCGACGATGGCGGAGACTTCCTGCTCGCGCAGCTTGCGCTGGCTGGCCAGCACCTGATCCGGCGTCTGCCCCTCGGGATGCGGAACGGCGTCGGCGTCCACCGCGCCGGGCCAGAAGTCCGGCATGCGCGTCCCCGGCCGCCAGCCCTTGGGATAGCTGATCCAGGTGCGCAGCCAGCCGCGGGTGGTCTTGCTGGCGATGGTGGTCAAGGTCGGCCCGCGCTTGGGCAGGTCGTTGTAGCCCTCGATGGGGTGGCAGCCCCAGCAGCCCACGTCGGTGAAGAGCTTCTTGCCCTTCGAGAGCAGCGGCGCCTCCGCCAGCGTGTACTCCTGCGCGTGGCACTTGTCGCACTTCGACTGCATGAACGCGCCCTTGAACTTCTTGCCCATCACCGTCACTTCGTCGGTGAGCGGGTCGTTCCAGTCGTGGTCGTCCTCGCCGTGGCGGAACTTGCGGTGCATCACGCCCTTGGTCTGCGCGCCCTCGCCGCCGTGGCAGGTGGTGCAGCCGAACGTCTCCGGAGGGTGCTCCTTCACCAGCAGGTCCCAGCGCTTCGGGTGCGTGCGGAAGACCGGCTTCACGTCGTAGAGGTCGCCCTTCGCCGCCTCCTCGAACGCAGCCACCGTGTCCTTGTCGCTGCAGGCGTTCGCCACCCGCTCCTCGAGCGGCTGCTCCGGATGCTTGTCCTCCTCGATGGCGACCAGCGCCGGGTTGTAGGCGCGGCCCTTGTACTCCCGCTTCTGCTCGGTGAGCACCGCGCCGCCCTTGTCCTTGAGCACGGTCTTGGTCTTCGGCAGCCAGCGCGCGTCGGGGCCGCAGTACGCCTCGGCCATCTCCATCCACTTCTCCCAGGTGGAGCCGGGACGGCACTCGGTGGCCTGGGCCGGATCCATCGGCGCAGGCTCGGCGGGCGGCGAATAGCCGCCGATGGGGATGGCGCGCGGCTCGGGCGGCACGTCCTCGCAGATGGCGTCGTGGACCTTCTGGTAGGCGTCGATCACGTCGGGATCGAGCCCGAACTGCGCCTTCATGTCCGCGTCGGGAAGCTTGGCCTTCTTCGCCTCCAGCACTTCCCAGGGCGCCGAGTACCCGCCCTTGTTCACCGCCACGTGGCAGTTCTGGCAGCGATCGACGGTCTCCGAGCCCCAGGAGTTCTTGAGGTTCTTGATCCAGTACTGCTCCATCTGCGGCAGCTTGCCGATGCCGCTGAACGCCTCGAGCCGCTTGTCGATGTCGAGGATGGGCTTTTCGATGCCGTCGATCTTCGCCTGCGCGTCGTCGCGGCGCTTGACGAAGGCGAGCCGGGCCGCGGTGGTCTGCTTGTGGTGCTCGATGGCGGCGTTGTAGATGCGCGTCTTCTCGTCGATGCTCTTCTGCCACTCGTCGAAC
>DATDMU010000218.1:0-32075 GCA_036518615.1 Myxococcales bacterium | reverse complement strand
TCCGGCGTCCCAAGCGTGACGCGGAGATGCCGCGGAAGCGCGGGAAAGAGCCGGCCCACTTCGATGCCGCGCGCTTTCAGTGCGAAGATGAGCGGCTTCACGTCGCGGCGTGTGTCGATCATGACGAAGTTCGCCTGCGAGGGAAGCACCTCGAATCCGCGGCGGCCGAGCTCGGCGATCACGTGCGTCCGCGTGGCCGCATTGCGCTTGCGGATCCGCTCCGGCCACGAGAGCGAGGCGAGACTCGCGCGGCCCGCCGCGATGGCGAAGACGTTGACCGGGTCCCATGCCGCGTGCGCGGCGAGCGTCTTGAGGACCTCCGGCTGCGCGATCGCGTAGCCGAGCCGGGCGCCGGCAAGACCGTAGATCTTGGAGAAGGTGCGGGCCACGATCAGGTTCTTGCGTGCTTTCACCAGCGCGACCACGCTCTCGTAATCGTGGCTGTCGGCGTAGTGGTGGTACGCCTCGTCCACCAGCACCATCGAGGGGGTGGATTCGATGAACGCCCGCAACCGCGCCTTCGGCGTGATGGTCGCGGTGGGATTGTTGGGATTGCAGACGTAGACGAGGCCGGCCTGGGCAGCGGACATCCGCTCCAGGTCATGGGCAAAGGCGCCGTCGAGGGGAACGCGCTCGACTCGCGCGCCGACCGCCTCGGCGTACCTGCCCGGTGCCTCGAACGAGGGATCGGCCATCAGCAGATCCTTGCCCGGCCCCGTGAATGCGCTGGTTGCGAGCTTGAGGATCTCGCTCGAGCCGTCTCCGACGAGGATCCACTCGGGCGGGACGTCGTGCAGGCGAGACAAGTCCCCGCGCAATCCGTCCACGGCTTCGTCCGGGTAGCGCCAGGCGGCGCCGGTCGCCGCGCGCATGGCCTCGATTGCCGCCGGCGACGGGCCGTACGGACTCTCGTTTCCGGAGAGCCGGACCACCGGCGACACGGCAGGAGCGTTTCCCAGCGCCGGGCGCGCGAGCGCCGCGGCCAGTCCCGTGCCGAGAAGCTTCCCGAATCCGCGCCTCGAAAGAGCAGCCATGCGCGCCTCCTGGCGGAAGCCGGCACTGTACCGCGATGCGCCGCGGATGGCTGATCACACCATCCCTTCGAGGATCGACGGCGCCGGCGGATCGGATCCGCCGGCGGCCTCGTCTCCCGCAGTTTCAGGCAGGAGTTACTGCTCGCCCTTGGGCAGGAGCGGCTGGAAACGCTTCTTGTCCTGGGCATGCTCGAAGGCATGCTCGGGCGTGATCCGCCTTTCGCTGGCGGCGGCGAAGAGCGCGTCGTCCATGGTCTGCATGCCCGCGCCCTTGCCGGCCTGGATGGCGTTGGCGATCATCGAGGCGTTGCCTTCGCGGATGAGGTTTGCGAGACCGGGGGACCGGAGCAGGATCTCGTGCACCGCGACCCGGCCGCGCCCGTCCGCCGAGGGCAAAAGGATCTGCGCCACCACGGCGGCGAGCGATTCGGAGAGCGAGAGCCTCGCCTGCGGCTGCTCTTCCATCGGAAAGGCGTCGATGATGCGCGCGATGGTCTTGGACGCCGAGTTGGTGTGCAGGGTGCCGAAGACCAGCACGCCCATCTCGGCCGCCGCCAGCGCCAGCGCGATGGTCTCGTGATCGCGCATCTCGCCCACCAGCAGCACGTCGGTGTCCTCCCGCACCGCCGCCCGCAGCGCCGAGGCGAAGCTCTTCGCGTGCTGGCCCACCTCGCGCTGCGAGAAGAAGCTGCGCTTGCGGGAGTGGACGAACTCCAGCGGGTCCTCGATGGTGACGACGTGGCGCGTGGAGCGGGCGTTGATGGCGTCGACGATCGCCGCCATGGTGGTGCTCTTGCCGCTGCCGGTCGGTCCGGTGACCAGCGCAAGCCCGCCGTTGAGATCGGCGAGCTTGTCCAGCACCGGCGGCGCCTTCAGCTCTGCGAGCGAGAGGATCTTCTCCGGGATCACCCGCAGCACCGCGCCGGGACCGTGCTCCTGGACGAAGAGGTTGACGCGGAAGCGCGCCAGCCCCTGGACCGCGTAGGCGAAGTCGTGGTCGCCCGTGCTGCGGTAGGTCTCGCGACCGTCCTTCGGGGTGATCTCCTCCAGGAGCGCCCTCAGCGACTTGCCCTCCAGCGGCGCGCTCTCCAGCGGCTGGAGCACGCCGTGCACCCGCGCGAGCGGAGGACGGCCGGCGGCGAGGTGGAGGTCGCTGCCGTCCTGCTTCACCAGCGCGTGCAGCCAGCGGTCGATGCGCGCCGCCATCAGATCCTCCTCGCCGGAGCCGCCGCCGGCGCGGCGGGGATCGCCGCCGGGTTCTCCGCCAGGCGCCGCGCCTCCTCGGGATCGACGCGGCCAGCGACGACCAGCTCGCGCAGCGAATCGTCGAGCAGCCGCATCCCCAGCTGCCGCCCGGTCTGGATCTGCGAGCGGATCTGGAAGAGCTTGTCGTCGCGGATCAGGTTCGCGATGGCGGGCGTCGACACCATCAGCTCGACCGCCAGCGCGCGCCCGCCGTCGAGGGTGGGAACGAGCCGCTGCGTGATCACCCCGTGCAGGCTCTCGCTCACCATGGCGCGGACCTGCGCCTGCTGGGAAGGCGGGAATGCGGCGAGGATGCGGGAGATGGCGCGGCTGGAGCTGGCGGTGTTCATCGAGGCGATGACGAGGTGCCCGGTCTCGGCGGCGGTGACGGCGAGGGCGATCGTCTCCGGGTCGCGCAGGTCGCCGATCACGATCACGTCCGGGTCCTCGCGCAGCGCTCCGCGGAGCGCGCGGGCGAACGAGCCGGTGTCGCGCCCCACCTGCCGCTGGTTCACCAGCGCCTTCTTCGGCGGATGGACGATCTCGATCGGGTCCTCGAGCGAGAGGACGTGCTCGGCGCGCTCCCCGGCGATCAGATCGACGAGCGCGGCGAGGGTCGTGCTCTTCCCGCTTCCCGCCAGCCCCGTGACCAGCACCATTCCCTGGCTGTAGGCGATGAAGGAGGCGACCTGGCGCGGCAGGCCCAGCTCCTCGAGCGTTGGCGGCGCGCGGCGGATGAGCCGGAAGGTCGCGTTCAGCCCGGTGTGGGTGAAGTAGAAGCTGGCCCGGCAGCGCAGCCCCGACGGAGTGGTGACCAGCGCATCGAGGCTCTGTTCCGCCGCCAGCCGCGCCCGGCCGTCGGCATCGAGCAGGGCGAGGAGCTGCGGCCGGAGCTCCGCGTCGTCGAGCGGCGGCTGGTTGGCGGCGAGGAGGCGGCCTCCGGCGCGCATGGCCAGCGGCGCGCCGGGGTGGAAGTGCACGTCGGATCCGGCGCGCTTCTCCGCCATCTCCAGGATGTGGGTGATGCGGCCTTTCGCCGGCGCCGCCGGCGCCTCTGCCGGCGGCAGCGGCTGCGGCGCAGGCGACGCGGCCTCGCGCTCCTTCTGCAGCGCGACGACCTTCTCCAGCGCCGCCTCGTCGAGGTAGCCGCGCTGGAGGAGCAGCCCGCCCAGGTTGGGGTGGCCACCCAGCTGCGCCTGCACCATCAGGCATTCCTGCACCTGCGCCTCGGTGACGTATCCCTGCTGGATGGCGATCTGCCCCAGCAACAACCCGGCCCGGTCCGTCATGCGGCGTGGGAACATACGGTAAAATGCCAGTAAGCCAATACGTGAAAATTTTGTTGCGATTGCGCGGACCACCTTGGTTCACACCTCGGCATCGGAGGAACGCGCACCGACGCTGCCCGCTCGTGCGTCGGATTTCCGCCATTCAATGCGGCGGACGCGTACATGGGCGCACCGGGTAGGTTGGGCGCGCACGAATTTTCCCTGGTGCATTCGCGGAGATCGGGTGCATTTATCGTGGCCGCCCCGTCGCGGGTCCAGTCCTGTATCCAGACCCTGGGAGGCAAACCGATGAAGACTTCCATTGCCGTTGCTCTTGCTGCACTGCTCGCTGGTTGTGGTGGCTCGAACCTCTCCTTCAGCGCGAAGGCCGGCTCGGCCACGGCCGCCACCGCGAACGCGCTCACCGTCTCCAACGGCGCCGTCGTGAGCCGCATCCGGATCGTGATCCGCGACCTCAAGCTGGAGAAGGCGAGCGGGAACGAGTCCGACGACAGCGACGACGACGAGATCAAGGCGGGGCCGTTCCTGCTCGACCTGCAGGGGACGACGCTGGAGAACGGCGCCGTCCAGAAGGTGGTCGACGCCCCGTTCACGCCCGGCCAGTACAAGGAGATCAAACTCAAGATCCACAAGCCGTCGAGCAGCGAGGACGGCAGCGCGGTGTCGTCGGATCCCGGCATCGCCGAGATGGCGAGCAAGAACGCGTCGATCATCGCCGACGGCACGTTCAACGGCGCGCCCTTCAGCTACGTGACCGACATCGAGGCGCAGCAGAAGTTCGAGGGCAACATCACGCTGGACGCGGGCAGCAACATCACGCTGAACGTGGACCCCTCCAACTGGTTCGGGACCGCCGCGGCTCCGCTCGACCCGTCGGTAGCGTCGAACAAGTCGGCCATCGACAACAACCTCCGCAGCTCGTTCCGCGCGTTCCACGACGACAACCACGACGGGCACGACGACGGCCACTAGCCCGTCGCGGCGTTGAGACTTCGCTTCTTCATGACGCGGCGCTCGCTCCGGCGGGCGCCGCGTCGCTTTTCGGTCAGGTGGCTTCGCGGATCCGCTCGTCGAACGTCAGCAGGGTGACCGTCGGATCGACCCGCAGAACACGGCGGAACGTCGCCACGTGGATGGCGTCCACCGCACGCAGGCGCACGCGCGGCGCGAGCCTGCCCGCGTCTTCGCAGATCGCGCGCGTCATCTCCATCCGAACAAGGCACGTCCGAGCGCGGAGGTCTCGAGGAAGACCGCGCTCAGAGGCGCTCCCCGCGAAGCTCGTCGAGCAGCTTGTCGGTCGTCCCGCTCGGGGTTACCCGGTCAATGTGCGGTGAGGAATGTTGCTCCCTCCCCGGCCGGGAGAGCGGTCGCCGGTTGGCGCATCGCGCGGGCGATGGGAATGTTTGCCGTGGTCCGATGGAGGCGCCATGCCCATCCGCCCTGCGCTGTCCTCGGTTTGCGTTGGAATGCTCGTCATTGCCTGCGGCTCCGCGCGCCCGGGAGGCGCTGGCGGGGGTTCATCCTCCGCCGATGCGGGGGGCGCGTCCGGCGGAGGGTCGGGCGCGCAGGATGCAGGCAGCGGCGCGGTGCAGGATGGCGGCTCCAGCAACCAGGACGCCGGCCTGGGCGGCGGGTCGAGTGGTGGCGCTGACTCCGGCGGTGGAGGCGGAGATCAGGATGCCGGCTCCGGCAGCGTAGACCAGGACGCGGGCTCCGGCGGTGGAGCGGCCGGCGACGCCGACGCGGGCGGCGCGAGCGGGAGCGACGCCGGCTCCGGGCCGCACGCGCTCACGCAACAGGAGTCGGCGTCCGCGCTCGCGATCGACGGCGCGAACATCTACTGGGTGAATCGGGACGGCAACGACCGGTTCTCCGCCTCGTTCGCCGTGAGGACGATGCCCAAATCGGGAGGCGGCGCGACGACGCTCTTCACCGCCGCCGGCTCGCCGGAGGCGCTGGTCGCCGACGGCGAGGCGGTGTTCGTCACCGCCTCCGACTGCACCAGCTTCGGCCCTTGCGCCTCCCCCCTCTTCCGCGTGGAGGCCGACGGCTCGGGCGGCAGGGTCATCGGTTCGGGCCGGGGACATCCGGCAGTCGACGGCGACTTCGTCTACGTCACCGGACCGTCCCGCTTCGTACCATCCGTCGGCCAGATGGACGATCTCCTCAAGCTGCCGAAGCACGGCGGACCTCCGGCTGTCCTCGACAGCGTTCATGACTGCGACGGCACCGCGGTGGCGGTCTGGGGAGGCGAGGCGTTCTGGGCCCTGCGCAGGATCACCGAGGGCGACACCTTCGGCGACATCGTCGCGGTGCCGATCGGCGGAGGATCCCCGCGAATCGTCTTCTCCAAGGGCAACGTGGTGCCACCGGCGATGAAGATCGACGTCGATTGGATCTATTTCCGCTCGGCGGGCTCGGTCTTCCGGGTCTCGCGCACGGCGACCTTCGGCAACGAGCAACTGCTCTGGGAGGCAAATGCCTTCGGCCAGGAAATCGACGCGAACGCTCACGTCGTCTACTGGGATCAGGATCCGTCGACGAGGTTCGCCGGCTGCGTGGGTCGGGCGAACGCCGATGGCACCGACGGCCGCTGCCTGGACCAGGGCAACGCGCAGTTCCGCGGCGTCCGCGTCGACGACACCGCCGTGTACTACATCAAGGACGGCCAGATCTGGCGGACCGACAAATAGCGGCCAGCGCGTTTGCGCCGGGAAGCCGGCTCACCCGTCCTCGAGCTCGGAGAGGATTCTCCGCAGGTCGTCGCCGGCCTCGATCTCGAGCACGCCCTCCGCCGGCGCGGGGCGCTTTCTCGGCGCAGCCGGCAGCGGCGCGGCGGCGGGCGCGGCCTCCGCCGGCTCTGGTTCCGCCGCCGGCAGGTGCCACTCGGTCCGGCGGTCCATCCACTCCCGATAGCGGGCGAAGGTGAACGCCCCCTCGGTGCCGCCTGTTTCCAGCGCCGTCTGCAGCTTGAAGAACTGCCCTTGCCGCACGATGGCCTTGACCGACTGGGTTCCCGGCAGCACCTCGCACTCGGGCGCCCGCACGCTGCGCGACTCGAGCCAGCGCATGCGCTGGCAGACGACGCCCACCAGGCAGTCAGCGAGCTGGGCGCAGATGCCCGGCTGCGCCTCGGCGGGAAAGGCATTGACGAGACGCTGCAGCGCCTCGGCGCACGACGACGAGTGCAACGTCGTCATCACCAGATGGCCCGTCTCGGCGGCGTTCAGGGTGAGCCGCATCGTTTGCGGATCGCGAAGCTCCCCCACCATCAGGACGTCCGGATCCTCGCGGAGCGCGTCGTAGAGGCCCTGCTCGAAGCTGGGCGTGTCGCGGCCGACTTCGCGCTGCCGGATGAACGCCTGCCGCGGCGCGAGCGCGTACTCGATGGGCGCCTCGAGCGTGATGACGTGCCGCCGGTCGCGCGCGTTGATCTCTTGCAGCAACGCCGCCAGCGTGCTCGACTTGCCCGAGCCGGTGGGCCCGCTGACGATGACCAGCCCGTTCTGCGCTTGCGCGAAGCGCAGCAGATCGGGATGGAGGTTGAGCCGCGCAAGCGACGCCTGCGACGTCGCCAGGAGCCGGATGGCCATTCCCACGCCGCGAGAGGTGCAGAGGACGTTGACGCGCACCCGCACCCCGGCGGCCGCCATCGAGAGGTCGTACGAGCGCCGCTGCAGCAGCTCCCCCCACCGCTCCTCGCCGAGCACTTCGCGCGCCATCGCCGCCAGCTCGCGCCCGGCAATGGGCTCTCCCAGGTTTCGCAGCTGCCCGCGGACGCGCAGGCAGGCCGGCAGCCCGGGCTCGAGATGCACGTCGCTCGCCTGCTGCGCCCGCGCTGCGGTGATCAACGAATCGATGCGCACGAACGGCATGTAACCGCGGCTCGGCAGCATCGCAAGGCGCCCCGGATTGCCACCCGATCGTCAATCCGCGGTAGCTTGACCGTCGTGGCGCAATCTCCGGCGTGGCTCGGGAAGTCCGGTCAGACCTGGAAGCTCATCGTCTTCCTCGCCGTGGTGTTGCTCTCGCTTTCGGGCATCGTCTGGTCGGAAGTCCTGTTGTCTTCAAATGCCGCTGGGGCGGAGTTCGCCGCCGCGATCGCCGGCTCTTGCGTCCTTGGGCTCGCCGCCTTCACGTGGTTCTTCCGCTCCGTCGTGTGCCGCGCCTGCGGCCGCCGCGTCGCCTGGAGGATCGTGAGGACGCAGTCGTTCGGAGCCTGGCTCACCGTGCTTCTCGCCGCACGAGCCTGCCCCTCCTGCGGAAACGACCCGTCGACTTGAAAGGGCGCACAAACCGCGAACCGCAAACGCAAACCCAAACGCAAAACGCGAACCGAGGCGGCTCGAGGACGCCGAAGCAAACGGCTCACCCACCGACCGGACAGTCCTTTCGCGCGCTGGGAAAGCACACCGCCACCGAGTCGTTGCAGGAGGAATCCCCGCCCTTGAACAGCCCCAGCGTCGCGCACTCCGCCGCCGATGCCGGGCACTGGCAGTCCGGGCTGCAGCGCAGGTAGGTCTTGCCGTCGCCCACCTCGCTGCAATTCCCCGCCCCGCCGTCCGACAGGGGCGCTCCGCAGCGCTGGTCGTTCCAGGTGAACTGCGCCGGACCACAAGCCGACCTGCCCGCGCCGCACCCCAGCGCCGCGCCGACGAGCAGCGCCCAGCAAAGCCTCAAGCCTTCCCCTTCCCCGGCTGGTTCGGCTTGACCTCCTCCTTCCCCTGCTCCGCCGCCCGCTGCGCCAGCACCTTCTGCGCCTCGTGCGTCGGCACTTCCTCGTACCCGAGCAGCTCCATGGTGAAGTACCCGAGGCCCTTGGTCAGCGAGCGCAGCTCCGGCGCATAGGTCCGCAGCTCCGCGTGCGGAGCCTGGGCATGGATGAGCGTGCCCTTGGAGGTCGGCTCCATGCCGAAGATCTTCCCGCGCCGCGAGGTGAGGTCCGCGATCACCTCGCCCAGCATCTCGTCCGGCACCACCACCTCCAGCCGCATCATCGGCTCGAGCAGGACCGGCCTCGCGCTCGCGAGCGCGTTCTTCAGCGCCATGGAGCCGGCGATGCGGAACGCCATGTCGGAGGAGTCCACGGTGTGGAACGACCCGTCCACCAGCCGCGCGCGGAAGTCCACCAGTGGAAACCCGCCCAGAGGCCCCTGCTTCGCCGCGTCGCGGATGCCGTGCTCCACCGAAGGGATGAAGTTGCGCGGAATCACGCCGCCGACGATGGCGTCCTCGAACTCGATGCCGGTGCCGCGCGGCAGAGGCTCCAGCTCGATGTGGCAGTCGCCGTACTGGCCGCGCCCGCCGCTCTGCCGCTTGTACTTGCCCTGCGCCTTGGCCTTGCCGGTGATGCTCTCGTGGTAGGCGGGATGCGGCAGCTCGAGGTGCACGTCCACCTCGAACTTGCGCTTGAGCTTCTCCACCGCCACCTCGATGTGCACCTGCCCCATGCCCTTGAGCAAGGTCTCGTTGGTCTCCGGATCGCGCACCAGCTCGAGGGCGGGGTCCTCCTCGAGCAGCCGGTGCAGCGCCACGCCCACCTTCTCCTCCTGCTCGCGGTCGATCTTCAGCGCGTAGGCGATCACCCGCCTGGGCTCGGGGATGAAGTCGAGCCTGATCGGCTGGGCGTCCGCGGCGCAGAGGGTATCGCCCACGTGCACGTCCTTCAGCTTCATGAACCCCACGATCTCGCCCGCGCCGGCCTCGGGGATCTCGATCGTGTGGTTGCCGTCGATGCGATAGACGTGCTGCACCGTCTCGCTGTTCCCGGTGCGCGGGTTGGCGATGACCGAGCCGTGCTTCACCGCGCCGGAGTAGATGCGGCACGCGGTCAGCCGGCCCACGAAATGGTCGACGGTGTTGCGGAAGGCGATCATGGTGAGCGGCGCGTCGCGCTGGGCAGGCCGGACCACCTCGCCGTTCTTCGCGTCCTTGCCCTTCACCTCGCGGCGCACGGTCGGCGCGGGCAGGTAGCGCACCAGCGCCGCGGACACGTCGTCCACCCCGATCCCCGGGCGCGCCGCGCACGCCAGCACCGGGAGGAAGCGCCGCCCCAGCACCGCGTGCGCGATGCCGTCGACCAGCGCCGCCTCCGAGGGCTCTCTCCCGTCGAGATACGCCTCCAGCATGGCGTCGTCGGTCTCCGCCACCGCCTCCACCAGCCGCGTGCGCAGCCGGTTCGCCTCCGCCACCAGCTGCTCGGGGACGTCCTCTTCCACGAAGCCGCCGAACTTGCCGTCGGTCTTCTTCGTGTAGGCGTGGGCGCGCATGGTGATGAGGTCGATGACGCCGCTGAAGCTGTCGCCCAGGCCGATGGGGAGCTGCAGCGCCACCGGCTTCGCCTTGAGCGTCTTCTCGATGTCGTCCAGCGCGCGCAGGAACGAGGCGCGGTCCTTGTCCAGCTTGTTCACGCAGGCGAGAAGTGGCAGAGAACGTTCCGCCGCCATCTCCCAGTGCGCCTCCGTCTGGTGCTTGACACCGGAGACCGCGGACACCAGCAGGAGCCCGCTCTCGCACACCGCCATGGACCTGTCCGCATCGGTGAGGAAGTCGGAGAAGCCGGGCGCATCGAGCAGGTTGAGCAGCGTTCCGTCGTGCTCGGCGAAGGTGACGTGCGTCGCCACGGTGAAGTTGCGCTTGATCTCCTCGGGATCCACGTCGAGGTGGCTGGTCGAGCCGTCCTTCGAGGCGCGGGCGGGGGCGTCGTGACGCAAGAGCGCCTCGGTGAGGGCGGTCTTGCCCGCTCCATCGTGGGCGATCACGGCGATGTTGCGGATGGTCTTGGGATCGAGCATGCGTTGGTCTCCCCGGATGCAGCTGCCCGCTTCAAGGCGAGACTAGTCCATTCGAAGCCACTTGTCAGAGGAGGACTCATGCGCGCCGCCGCGGTGTGTTCCATAGCTGTCTGGCTGGGCGCCTTTGCCGCAGGAGCGCAGGTCACCGCGCGGGGCGCTGTTGCTCCCGGGCAGTCGTTCGCGCTTCAGGACGACGGCACTTCGCTCGGAGGCAATCCCGCCGGCCTGGGCTGGGTCCGCGGCTTCGAGGCGGACTACCTCCACAACGGCTTCTACGCCGGCGGGCATCCCCGCGTCGACGCGCTCTACCTCTCGGGAGGAGCCGGCGCGCTCTCGCTGGGGCTGGGCTTCGACTGGTTCGAGCCGGCCTCGGTCCGCCGCACCAGCGTCGGCGGCGCGCTTCGCCTGGGCGAGCTGAGCCTCGGCGCGGTGCACCACGGCTTCTCCGGGCTGGAGCTGTCTTCCTGGGACTTCGGCGCGCTGCTCCGGCCCTTCCGCTTCCTTTCGCTTGGATGGGCGCTGCTCGACGCGAACCGCCCTGGCCCGCTGCCGCGCACCTGGCAGCTCTCGGCCGCGGTGCGGCCCTTCGGCGAGAGCCTCGACCTCGCGGCGGACCTGCGCTGGAGCGAGTGCACCAACGCGCCGGGTCCCGCCTGCGGCCTGGGCCACAAGGACTGGTTCGTCACCGCGCAGGCCCGCCTCTTTCGCGGGGTGACGCTGATCGGGCAGCTCGGCCTGCTCGACGGATCGCAGACCACCGGGCTGGTCGGGCTGCAACTCGATCTCGCGCACGCGGGCTTTGCCTACGCGCCCGGCTTCGGCGCGGGCGATGCGCGCGACTCGTGGCGCGTCCGCGCCTCCACGCAGGAGTGGCCGGCGGTCCGGGTGCCCATCTCCCACGCCGTCGAGATCGATCTCGAGAAGGCCCTCGAGCGCCCCCATCCCGGGCCGGCGGCGCTGGTGTTCGGCGCCACCACTCGCGACCCGCTGCAGAAGACCCTGGAGCTGATGCAGCGCCTTGCGAGCGACCCCTCGGTGAAGGCGGTGGTGCTGCGCACCGGAGGCCTGCCGCTGGGGCTCGAGCGGGCGGGCGAGCTGCGCGCAAGTATCGAGAATCTCAAGGCTTCTGGAAAGAAGGTGCTTTTCTATCTGGAAAGCGGCGGGGACCTCGAATATAGTGTCGGTCTTCGGGCCGACCGGGTCTACGCGGCCCCGCAATCGGTCCTGCTGATCAACGGTTTCTCCGCGACGGCGCTGTTCGCCGCCGCGGGCCTCGACAAGCTCGGAGTGAAGGCGGAGTTCTTCCGCGTCGGCGCCTACAAGAACGCGCCGGACCTCTTCACCCGCAGCGACATGTCGGGCGAGCAGCGCGAGGTGCAGACGTCGATCCTCGAGGACTTCTACGGCAGGTACGTGCAGGACATCGCACAGGCTCGGCATCTCGATGAAGCGAAGGTCAAGTCCCTCCTCGACGAGGGCATCCTGAAGCCCCGGGAGGCGGTGCAGGCGGGGCTGATCGACGGGCTGGTCCATCCCGATCAGCTCGAAGAGGAGGCGGGAAAGATCCTGGGCGGCAGCGTCCACCTCACGAAGGCGGTCACCGGCACGTCCAAAGGGCGCGAAGTGCGCTGGGGCGGGCGGCCGAAGATCGGCGTGGTCCGCGTGGTCGGCAACATCGTCCGCGGCGACGGCGCGCGCGATCCCTTCGGCGCGGTGGAGGTGGCCGGCTCGGGTCCCATCGCCCGGCGGATCCACAGGCTGGCCGACGACCCCAGGGTCTCCGCCATCGTGGTTCGCATCGATTCGCCGGGTGGAGACGGCAACGCCTCCGACCTGATCTGGCGCGAGCTGGTCCGGGCGCGGAAGGAGAAGAAGAAGAAGGTGGTGGCGAGCATGGGAGACGTGGCCGCATCCGGCGGCTACTACGTGGCCGCGGGCGCCGACGAGATCTTCGCCGGTCCGGGCACCATCACGGGCTCCATCGGGGTCTTCGTCGGCCATTTCGACGCCAGCGAGCTCTTCGGCAAGCTGGGGCTGAGCCTCGTCACCCTCAAGCGCGGCGAGAGCGCCGACCTCTTCAATCCCGACCGCGGCCTCACCGACGCGGAGCGGCGCACGCTGCAGGCATGGGTGGACGACTTCTACGCCACCTTCGTGGATCGGGTGGCGGAGGCGCGCGGCCTCTCCCGCGAGCAGGTGGACGCGGTGGGCCGCGGCAGGGTGTGGACCGGCTCGCAGGCGCTTTCGCGCAAGCTGGTGGACCGCCTGGGCGGGTTCCAGGATGCGCTGGCGGAGGCGAAGCGGCTCGCGGGGCTGGCGCCGGACGAGGACGTGGATCTCGACGACGAGATTCCCCTCGAGGTGGGCTTCACCGACTTCGCCGGCGTTTCCGCGCTCGACGCCGTGCCGATGAACCTGGGGCCGCGCGCCGTACGCGCGCTGCGGCTCCTGGGCGAGCCGGGCACGGTTCGCGCCGCGCTGCCCTTCGATCTGGAGGTCCGGTAGATGGCGCTGACGGTCCTCATCGTCGAGGACGAGCAGAGCGCCTCGCGGCTGCTCTCCGCCATCGCCGCCGAGGTGGGCCTCTCCGCGCGCGCCACCGGCTCGGCGCGCGAGGCGCAGCAGATGTGCGCGCAGGCGGCGGCGTCGGGCCAGCCGTTCTCCGCCGTGGTGCTGGACCTCGTGCTGGCGGAGCAGGACGGCTTCCAGTTCGCCACCGCGGCGCGAAGCTCGCCGTGGGGAGAGAACCTGCCGCTCATCATCGTCAGCGGAATCTACAAGCAGCTTCCGGCGGAGTTCGCGGCGCGGATCAAGCCCGAGGCGTTCTTCGCCAAGCCGTTCGAGCCCGCGGCGCTGCGGGCAGCCCTGTCCCGCCACACCGGCGCCGCGGGCGCGCAGCCGGCGCAGGAGCGCCCGCTCTCGGAGAAGCCGGTCGCGGCCATCTTCGTGCAGCTCCTGCGCGAGCGCGCCACGGGCATCCTCTCCATCGCGCAGGACTCGCTGCGCCGCGCCGTCACCTTCCAGCAGGGCATGGTGCGCTTCGCCCAGTCCAACGTGCGCGCCGAATCGGTGGGGGCCCCGCAGATTACCTCGGGCCTGATCAAGCAGACCTCCTTCGACCGCGCCGTCGCGCTGGCGAAGCAGCAGAACATCCCGCTGCACGAGGCGCTGGCCAGCGCGCGGGTGATGACTCCCGAGCAGCTCAAGGTGGGCCTGCGCCAGCAGACCAGCGACGTGTGCGTGGGCGCGCTGGGCGTGGTGCAGGGCACCTACAAGTTCGAGCAGAAGCCGCTCGAGGCGGTGAACGGCGTCCCCGACATGCGGACGAGCCCGGTGGCGCTGGTGCTCGAGGCCGCGCGGCGCCTGGGAAATCCCGCGGCCGCCCGGCCCTGGCTGCAGGCGCACGCGCAGGACCACGTCAGCCGCAGCGCCGAGCTGGACCGCGAAGTGTTCGCCCTCAAGACGTTCTGGCCGGGCGAGGCGGTGACGCCGCAGGCCGGTCCCGGCCGCTCCGTGGGCGAGGCGCTGGCGCGGATCAAGGATCCGGAGCTGCCCCTCTTCCAGTGGCTCTGCATGAGCGGCCTGCTCGTGCTCACCGGAGCGGCCGCGCCGGCGCCGGCGAAGACCGACGCCTGGTCTCCGGCGGACGACGAGGACGAGGATCGCGGCAAGGTCTTTACCCCCGAGGCGCAGGCGGCGCGCAGGATGCTCTTCGGCGAGCGCGACCACCTCAAGGGCGCATCGCACTACGAGGTGCTGGGCGTCGCACAGGACGCCTCCGCCGAGGAGATCAAGCGCGCCTACTTCGACGCGGCGAAGCGCTTCCATTCCGATTCCTTCAGCGGGCTGTCGCTGGGGTCGGCGCGCCGCGCCGCCGAGCAGCTCTTCGCCAGGGTCAACGAGGCGTATTCGGTGCTCTCGGACAAGAACAAGCGCGCCGACCACGACGTCTACCTGGACCGCAAGTCGAAGGGCCTGCCCACCGACGTGGGCGTGATCCTCAAGGCGGAAGGGCTGTTCCAGAAGGGAGAGGCGCTCTTTCGCGCCGGCCGCTGGGACGAGGCCGAGGCGCAGTTTCGCGAGGCGATCGCGCTCAATCACACCGAGGCGGAGTTCCATGCCTATCTGGGCATGACCATCTTCCGCCGGAGCGGGAAGGCGGGCGAAGGGATCCAGGAGGCGCAGAGGGCGCTGGAGATGGACCCTCGGCTGCACAGCGCGACGCTGTTTCTCGCGCAGATGTACGAAGCGCAAGGCGACGTGGAGCGCGCCAGGACGCAGCTCCGCAAGGCGATCGAGAAGGACCCCGACTTCGCCAAGGCGAAGGACGAGCTCAGGCGGTTGCGAAGCCGGCCTGCAGGGCAAGCCAAGGGCGGCTTCCTCAGCCGCCTGCTGAAAAAGTAGATGGAGTCAAGGATGAACGGAGAAGGACAGCGACCCCCCGCACCGGCTGCACCCCAGGCAGCCGGCAGCGATGCCCCCGAGCCGGGGAACGCGCGCTACCCTCAGCCGGGTGGCGGCGGGAACGGCGGCGGCAATCCCAATAGCCAGTTCGGACAACCCCAGGGCCAGCAACAGGAAGGTCAGGGCCGGCGGAAGTTCCGGCGCAATCGCCGCGGGGGCCGCGGCCGCCGCGGCAAGAGCGGGGGTCATGGACAGCAGAACCAGACCCCTCCGCCGCTCGACGCGCAGGGCCGCATCGTGGACGTGGAGAACGACGCCGCGGACGACGAGGGCCCCGAGGAGGCAGCCACCCCTGCCGACGGCGCGCAGCCGGTCCAGGCGCAGGAGGGACAGCCGCCGCAGGCCGGCGCAACGCCCGAGGGCGCACCCGCTCCACAGAACCTGGACGGGATGCCCCAACCTCAGCAGCAGCAGGGCCAGCCACAGCAGCAGCAGCGCCATCCGCAGCAACAACAGCAGCAGCGCCAGCGCCACCCGCAGCAGCAGCAACAGCAGCAGCGCCAGGAACCCGCCACCCCCTGCGAAGGGGTGCTCGACGTCGACCACCGCGGCAACGGCCGCCTGCGCACTCCGAAGTACAACTTCCTGCCGCAGCAGGACGACGTCGACGTTCCCCGCCACATCATCGACCGCGACCGCCTGCGGCCCGGCGTCCAGATCACCGGCCAGGCGGTGCGGCGCAACGGCCGCCTGCAACTGGTCAAGACCGACACGGTGGAGGGCCTGCCGCCGCTGGAGGCCGCGCGAAGGACCGCGTTCCAGAACCTCACCGTGATCGATCCCGACGACCGCGTCGTGCTGGAGACCAACGGCAAGGAGCTGCTTACCCGCGTCATCGACATCGTCTCGCCGGTGGGCCTGGGCCAGCGCATGCTCATCGTCGCGCCTCCCAAGACCGGCAAGACGATCATGCTGCAGAAGATCTCCCACGCCATCACCATCAACCGCCCCGAGGTGGTGCAGTTCGTGGTGCTGGTGGACGAGCGGCCCGAGGAGGTGACCGACTTCCGACGCACGGTGAAGGCCGACGTGTTCGCCTCGTCCTCCGACCGCCCCACCGACGAGCACCTGCACGTCGCGGAGATGGCGCTGGAGCGGGCCAAGCGGCTGGTGGAGGGCGGCAAGGACGTGGTGATCCTGCTCGACTCGATCACCCGCCTCTCGCGCGCCTACAACAAGGAGGTGGAGTCGTCCGGGCGCACGCTGTCGGGCGGCGTGGACTCGCGCGCGCTGGAGCGCCCCAAGCGGCTCTTCGGCGCCGCCCGCAACGCCGAGGAAGGCGGCTCCTTGACCATCATCGCGACCGCGCTCATCGACACCGGCTCGCGCATGGACGAGGTGATCTTCGAGGAGTTCAAGGGCACCGGAAACTCGGAGATCAACCTCGACCGGCAGCTCGCAGAGAAGCGCATCTTCCCGGCCATCAACATCCAGACCTCGGGCACGCGCAAGGAGGAGAAGCTCTTCTCGCAGCACGAGTACGAGAAGGTGAAGAAGCTGCGCGGCGCGCTCTTCGCGCTCAAGCCGGTGGAGGCGATGGAGCGCCTGCTCAAGTCGCTCGCGGAGTACAACTCCAACGCGGAATTCCTCGAGGCGATCTAACAGCCGCGAGCTCATTCCCGACGTCCAATTCAATGGCGTCGCTGCACGGGGTTCATGGCCGCGCTGCAAGCTCGTTCGCACCGTTCGCACCGCGCGGCCATTGTCTTGTCGGCTTCGGAGCCGCGCTGCATCCAGGCAGATGCGAGTTCAGCCGCACGACCGACTGTATCAGGGCGTCGGACGCCGTCATCATCGCCGCACGCCTCGGGTTCGCCATCTCGAGGGCTGTCTTCGATACGTCGGCCCAGAAGTACGTGCCGACGACGACGATGAGGTGTTTTCCGATGGACGAAAGGCGTGCCGAGCACATGGGCTTCTGTTCAGCAAGTGCGATGCCACGCGGGACGAAGCGGTCTTCGCGCATATTGGAGGCGCGGTTGGACAGAACGGCAGCGCGTGTCGGCCGACCGTTCGCCAAAATGGCCCGCGCGGCCATGTTCGCGTGGCGCTCTCTCGGAGAGTCCGCTAGCGTCGCTGCATGATCTCCACTCCCCGGCTCCGCATCCGGCGCTTTACCGCCGACGACGCGCCGTTCGTGCTGCGGCTCCTCAACGAGCCGTCGTTCATCGAGAACATCGCCGACCGCGGGGTGCGCACGACCGAGCAGGCCGTGAAGTACCTGAAGGAGGGCCCCATCGCCTCCTACGCGAAGCACGGCCTCGGACTGATGCTGGTGGAGAAGACCGGCGCGCCGATCGGAATGTGCGGTCTCATCCGCCGGCCCGGACAGCCCGACGTGGACCTGGGCTACGCCTACGTGCCGGAAGCGTGGGGCCAGGGCTATGCCGGCGAGGCGGCGGAGGCGATGCTGGAGATCGCGCGCCGGGACTTCAGGCTTCCGCGGGTGGCGGCCTTCGTCTCGCCGGGGAACGATCGGTCGCTGCGCGTCCTGGCGAGGCTCGGCTTCGAGCCGGCGGGCAAGACGCGGCTCAACCCCGCCGATCCCGAGGTCTTGCTCTACATGAAGACCTTCCACACCCTTGCGCCATGAGCCGCGACGAGCGCGATCTGCTGGCGGCGAACGAGGCCTTCTACGCCGCCTTCTCCCGCCACGATGCGGCGGCGATGGACGCGCTCTGGGCCCGCGGGACGGAAGTCGCGTGCCTGCATCCGGGCTGGGAGGCTCTGGTGGGCCGCGAGGCGGTGGTCGAAAGCTGGCGCCGCATCCTCCTCGGAGGCGGCGCTCCGGACAGCGTCCGCTGCCGCAATCCGGTCGCCCACGTCTGCGGGGACGTGGGCTGGGTCGTGTGCGAGGAGGTCCTGCCCGGAGGGGCGCTCGCCGCGACCAACGTGTTCGTGCGCGAAGGCGGAGCCTTCCGGATGGTCCATCACCACGCCTCGCCCATCCCCTCGCCGGAGCCGGAACCGGAAGGCCTGCCCAACTAGGATCGATCGCGAGGGACGGGATCGGCATCCGCGGCGGGTGTCGACCGCGTGGTGGAGACGTATCCCGCCCGGCACGGATGGTTCCTCCGGATACTCCCGTACGCGACCCGGCCGCCGCCGGGCCGCACCGGAAGACGCTGCTCGAGCTGTTCGATCGGTGAACGCTGCGTTTCGGCTGGAGATCGATCGGCGCGCTCGTGGAAATATCCACTGAGTCATCCGGCTGCGGCGAAAGGTCCTCACCGGAACGCTGACGGACGCGGCGCGAGTCGGGGTACGCCAGCGGTGCTGGGGGAACAACCAACGCGCGGAGATGCCCGATGACGATGCTCAAGATGTTCGTCCTTCCGTTCTCGCTCGCCACCCTGTTGCTCGCCGCCCGCCCCGCTTCTGCGAGCACCGTGGACGAGTGCCAGGCGCTGATCGCCGTGCTCTCCGACCAGACCGCTGCCGCGACGTACCTGCGCGGCGACCTCGGCCTCAAGCTGGAGGCGCAGCTCCTCCAGCACCTGAGCAAGACGTCGAACGAGCTGACCCTGTCCGATCCGAAGGAGGCGTTGAGGCAGATGGGCGACTTCTCGTTCACGCTGGCAAGGGGCGTGGACGCCGCCAAGATCGACGCGACCGACGCCGCGGCGCTGCAGGTCGGCGCGGACGGCGTGGTCAGCTGCATCCAGCAGATCCAGTAGCGCGCTCTGCGAAGTCCTCGCCCCCGCGCGGCCGGTCAGGACACCGCCGCGCGGGGGTTCTGCTACCCTCGGACGCGTGCATGAGAACGCCCCGAGCGCGAGCGATCGATGAAGCTCGTCGCCATGCTCGCGCCGCCCGTTCCGCTCGAAGCGCGCGCGCAGGAGCTGGCTCTCGAGACCTCGGCCGCGCTCGCCGAGTGCCGCATGCGCCTGTCCGGCGAGCCGCCGCTGCCCTTCGCGCGCCTGCCCGATGCGGAGGCGGAAGCGCTGGCGCAGAGGCTGAGGGCGAAGGGCTGGGCCATCGGCACCTGTCCCTTGCCGCCGCCCGGCGACGAGAGCCGGCTGGTCGCGCGGGCGGTCGAGTTCGCTCCCGGCGAACTCCGCATCTCCCCGCGATCGGGCGAGCCGCGCGTCCTGCGCGATGCGGACGTCGCCGTGGTGCTGCGCGGCCTGCGCTCCTCGACCGACACCAGCAGCCGCACGGTGAAGGAGCGCAAGCTCGCGCCGGGCAGCGCGCTCCTCACCGGCGGCCTCAAGCTCACCAGGACGACACAGCGCGAGGTGAAATCGGTCACCGAGTCGGTGGAGCATTTCCTCTTCCTCTACGACCGCGCCGGCGGCTGCGCCGCGCTCTACGACTCGCAGCTCGCCTTCGCGAGCCTGGGCCCGGAGATCCAGCCGACGCGGCTGGGCAACATGCAGCTCATCACAGCGAGCCTTCGCCGCCGCGCCCCGCAGGCGCGCTTCGACGACCGGCTCCTGCGCCTGGGAAAGCGCCCCTTGCCGTTCATCGGCTCGGGCGAGCGCGGCGCAGGCGCGGGGCAGACGCACGCGGACACCGCCTCCAGCGTGGACGCGATCGCGTGGCTGCTCTTCCAGCACCTCCGCTGACGTGATGCGCCGCCCGCAACCGATTCGCCGCTGCGACAACCTGGGTGCACTTTTGTGTTTCGTTGCCGCGGCGCGCGGTCGTTGGCGCAGGTGAGCAAGGGTGGGCAGCCATGGGAAGGCTGCGCCGCGGTCGCGAGCGCGCCCTACTTCGACCGCTTCTTCCTCGCGGACTTGACCTTCGCCGGGGGCCTGGCGGCGGCGACGGTGGGCGGCACCGCGGGCGTCGCGGCGATGGGCTCCTCCCGGTAGGGCGGCGGATAGTCGAGGCAGGCGCGCGCGGTGTCCTCGTCGAGCAGCAGCGCGCGCTGCCGCGAGGCGTGCGGGTCGTGGCACGAGGTGCAGAAGGATTGCCTTGGCGGGTGACCGCGCGGCGCCGCCCGGAAGAGCTCTCCGTGGCAGGCGACGCAGTGATCGTTCACCGGCCGGATCACGCGCGGATTGAAAGCGGCAGCGCGTCCATCGAGGGGGTCTGCCGGCAGGTGACACGCGGTGCAGTCTCCCGCGCTGTACGGAGCGTGCGCCGATCTCTCCTCGCCCTGCGCCACGGGCGTGCGCTCCGCCCGCGGGGTGCGAAACGGATCGCATCTGCCTGTGCGCAGATCGGAGTGGCACGACGCCGTGGCAACCACGATCGCCCAGACGCACCGGGTAGGCAGACGGAGCATGGTTGCAGGGTGGGAAGTGCAAGTCCCAAGCCCTTGCCTGCCCGGCCCGGATCTTGCGGAAGACCGCTGCATGGAAACCTTGCCCCGCAGCCTGGCCGCCCTCGCGCTGCTGGCACTGATCGGAGGCCCGGCCGCAGCGGCGGACTCGCCGGTGGCCCGGCCCGACCCGACCGTGCCGCGCGCGAAGCCGCTCTCGCTCGCGCCGATGAAAGGACGCGCCGCGGTCTCCACCCACAGTCCGTACGAGGTGGGCGACTGCTCCCTCTGTCACGAGCGCAAGAACCCGCGCGACCCCGGCCCCGTGAGCGCGGCCGGCGACAAGGGGTGCACCGTCTGCCACGAGGACTTCCTCGAGCTGGCGAAGACGCGCAGGTTCAGGCACGCGCCCGGCAAGGTCGGATGCACCGGCTGCCACAACCCGCACGACGCATCGGTGAAGAGCCTCCTGCTCAGGCCGGCGCCGGCGCTCTGCCTCGACTGCCACGCCGGCATCACCGCGATGATGAACGAGCAGGTGAAGCACGCCGCGCTGATCCAGGGCGCAAGCTGCATGAACTGCCACGACCCGCACGCCTCCAACGTCGAGCACCTCCTCTCCCGCCTGCCCTTCGATCAGTGCGTGCAATGCCACGGCAAGGACGGCATCACCGACGGCGCCGGAGTGAAGCTGACCAACATCGGGGCGCTCCTGGAGCAGAACAAGGTCCACCACGGGCCGGTGGCGCAGAAGGACTGCTCCGCCTGCCACGAGCCGCACGGCTCGCCCATCTTCCGGCTGCTCCGCGCGCCCTACCCCGCCACCTTCTACGCGCCCTTCGACGTGAAGACCTACGAGATGTGCTTCGGCTGCCACGACGAGCAGCTGGTCACCGCGGAGCGGACCACCACCGCCACCCGCTTCCGCGACGGCGACCGCAACCTCCACTTCCTGCACGTGAACAAACCGGACCGCGGGCGCACCTGCCGCGCCTGCCACGAGGTGCACGCCTCGCAGAAGGTCTACCAGATCCGCGAGAGCGTCCCGTTCGGGTCCAGGGGGTATTTGCTCAAGGTGAACTTCGTCAAACGCGCGGACGGCGGAGACTGCACCCAGACCTGCCACACGGCGCGCGCCTACTCCAACGTGGCTCCGGCAGCGGTCAAGGCCAGGTGAGGTCCGCGATGAGAACCCTGCCCGGCTTCGCGATGATGCTGGCCTGCTTCCTCTGCGCCCGCCCCACCGGCGCCGCCGCCGGCGCGCACACCCCGATGGGCGCCACCATCGAGGCGGTGGAGCTGCCCTCGGCATCGGGCGGCAAGGTGTCCATCGCCGGCAGCGCGAAGGCCAACGTGCTCCTCTTCTTCCGCCCCGACCAGCACACCTTCGCCGGCACGCTCGAGGCGCTGGCCGCCTGCGAGAAGGAGCTGGCCGGTCAATCGGTGCGCTGGGTCGCGCTGGTGCCGGCGAGGTTCTCCGCGCGCGAGGCGAAGGCCGCCGCCGACGCCGCCGGGCTGCGGATGCCCGTGCTCATCGACGAAGGCGACGCGGTCCACGGCCGGATCGGCATCGCCATGCATCCCACCGTGGCGATCCTCGACGGGCAGCACAGGCTGGCGCAGTTCCAGCCCTTCGCCAAGCTGAACTTCTGCGAGGCGGTCATGGCGCGCATCCGCCGCGTCCTCGGCGAGCTGGACGACGCCGGCCTCCAGCGCGCGCTCGATCCCTCCGCGGGGAGCGCCACCTCCAGATCCTCGGCTTCGCGGCGCGACCTCAAGCTGGCGGAGATGCTGCTCAGGAGCGGGAACCTCGCCAAGGCGCTGGAGGTCGCGAAGAAGGGCGTGCAGAACGATCCCTCGAGCGCCGCCGCCCGGGCGATGGTGGGGCGGGTGCTCGCGGCGGCGGGAGATTGCCGCGCGGCGGTGGCGGCGTTCGACGAGTCGCTCGAGCTCGACAGAAGCGACGCGGACGCGCAGGCGGGGAAGAAGGCCTGCGCAGGAAGCCGGTAGACATGCTCGCCGTCTCCGCGACCGGGAGCACGCCGCCCGCGGACCCGCTCATCGGCCGGACGCTGGGGAACCGCTACCGCATCACCTCGCTGCTCGGACAGGGCGGCATGAGCCGCGTCTACCAGGCGGTGCAGGCGCCGCTGCAGCGCGCGGTGGCGCTGAAGGTGCTCGAGGACGATCCCGGCGAACCGATGCTGCAGCAGCGGTTCCTGCTCGAGGCCTCCGCGACCTCGCAGCTCACCCATCCCAACACCATCACGGTGTTCGACTACGGCGCCGATCGGGGCCTGCTCTACTTCGCCATGGAGCTGCTCCGCGGCTGCAATCTCTCGCAGGCGCTGCGCCGCGACGGCCCCTTCCCCGAGGCGAGGGCGCTGCACGTGGTCCGCCAGGCCTGCCGCGGGCTGCGCGAGGCGCACGCCCGCGGGCTGGTGCACCGCGACCTCAAGCCGTCGAACCTGTTCCTGCTCGACAGCGCGGACGAGGCCGACTTCGTCAAGGTGCTCGACTTCGGCGTGGTGAAGATGTCGGGGGTCGACGACGTCTCCGCCCAGCTCACCCGGGGCGGGCTGGTCGTCGGGACGCCGCACTACATGGCGCCGGAGCAGGCCCGCGGCCGGCCGTGCGACGCGCGCAGCGACATCTACTCGCTCGGCGTGGTGCTGTTCCAGATGCTCACCGGCAAGGTCCCCTTCGAGGGCAACTCCAGCGTCGAGGTGCTGGTGCGGCACGCCACGGACGAGGCGCCGCGCATGCGCGACCTCTGCCCCGGCATCGAGGTGTCGGCGCAGTTGCAGGCGGTGGTTGCGAGGTGCCTCGCCAAGAAGCCCGAGGATCGCTTCGCCGGCATGGACGAGCTGCTCGCCGCGCTGCCCTGCGATCGGCCGGCCGGCAAGCGTCCGCCCCCGTTGCCGCTGGATTTCGAAATCGAGGACGCCGGGCCGGCGCCGCCCGAGGCCACGCCCGCGGTGGCGCAGACCTCCATGAGGGAGCGGGCAAGGTCCGGTGGACGAGGCAAGGGCGTGATCGCCGGGCTCCTCTTCGCGGCCGCCGTCTCGGGTGGCGGCATCGCGCTCCACGCTCGCGCAAGGGCAAGGCGCGCGGCGATCGCGGCGGCGCCGATCGCAGCCGAGAAGCCTCCCGCACCAGTCGAGGCAACTCCCGCGGCAGAGCCAACCCATGAGCCCATGGCCCGCGCGGAGCAGCCAGGAGCGACGGATCCGCCGCGCGCAGCCGCCTCCGCTCCGGCCGAACCCGCCGCCGCGCCAGCCGAAGTCGCCATGCCGCCCGGGCCCGAACGGCCCGCCCGCAAAGGTGCGGCACGTGCATCCGCGCAGCGCGCGGCGCCGGCGTCGCCGGAGGTGGTCGAGAGCTTGCGCGAGCGGCTGGGCCGCGCGCTCTCCGGCATCCGCCAGTGCGCCATGCTCGACAGCCGCCGCGGCAACCGGACTCCGGCCGGCCAGTTGAGACTGGCCGTCACCGTGGAGCCGTCGGGGCGGATCTCGAGCCTCACCTTCGGAGGCGCGGGCCTGCCCGCCAGTCTCGCCGCCTGCATGCGCGGCGCCGTCCAGCGCGTCAGGTTCGACCGCTTCGAGGGGCAGCCCGTCGTCGTCCGTCGCGAGATTTCACTGAGCCCGCGGTAGCTGCTTCACTCGGCGCTCTCGCGAATCTTCCTCGCCACGGCGTTCTCCTCGTCGACCTCGGCCCGCAAGCGTGCGACATCCGCGGGGCCAAGGCCCTCCACGTTCATGTAGTCCCGCTTCCATTCCGCCGATTCGCTCCAGCGCAGCGGCGACTGCACCGTCGTGCGCGCGGCGGGGGCCGATTCCAGCACGCGCAGCGCCAGCTCGAGCGTGCATTCCTGCGACCCGCGATCGTGCGGCCTGCCGGCGGCATTGCCCAATGGAAAATCGCTGAAGAGCAGGCGCGGGACGCCGCAATGCTCGACGATGTCCTTCGCGCACGCCATGACCACGGTCGCGATGCCGTTCGCTTCCAGGTGCCGCGCGGCCAGGCCGAGCGTCTGGTGGCAGACCGGGCAATTCGGCACCAGCACCGCCGCGTCCACGCCGTCTTCCCGGCAGCGCGCGAGCAACTCGGCGCAGTCGACCTCGATGGTGTGGCGCTGGCTGCGATTGGTGGGCATGCCGTGGAAGCGCCTCGCCAGCGCGCCGATGCGACCGCGCGCGGATGCCTCGCGCAGCCGCGCCAGCGGAAACCAGGTGCCGCTGTCTTCCATGCCGGTGTGCTTGCGGTCGATGGCCACGTGCGCGATGCGGACGTCGAGGTCGGCCGCGCTGTCGCCCGAATAGACGCGATAGAACTTGGCCGCGGCGTTGTACGGCGCGCCCGGCCCCTGCGGCCCCTTGTCCGGTTGGTACGGCGCGGCGGTGGTGACCAGCGCGACGGTGCATCGCGCGAGCGGCTTCGCCAGCGGCTGGAACGGCACGTCGCGATGGTGCGCCCAGCGGTAGGGCGCCGGGTAGCCGAGGGCCAGATACCAGTCGCGCGTCCGCTGCATGTACGCGATGGGGCGGTCGTCGTCCGCAGCCGATCCGGTCAATTGACCTGCCCCGCCCTGAGCAGCTTCTGCTCGAAGAAGAGCGCCATGGCCGCAGCGGCGTAGTCGCGATTCTCCTTCTTCTGGAACCCGTGCCCCTCGTTCATGCCGAGCAGATACCAGACGTCCTTGCCGCGCGCGCGCACCGCCTTGACGATCTGCTCCGCCTCGGTGCGCGGCACGCGCGGGTCGTTGTAGCCCTGCTGCACGAACAGCTCCGCCTCGATGCGCTGGACGGCGAGGAGCGGCGAGATCCTCTCTTGCACCGCGCGCACCGCCGGGTCCCGCTCGTCCCCGTACTCCGCCCGCCGCAGGTCTCTGCGGTACGCCTGCGTGTGCTCGAGGAACGTCGTCAGATTGGAGATGCCCACCACGTCCACCGCCGCGCGCACGCGCTTGCCGAAGAAGGCCACCGTGGCGAGCGTCATGTATCCGCCGTAGCTGCCTCCGTAGACGCCCACCCGCGACGCGTCGAGCTCCGGCTGCCGGGCAATCCAGTCCAGCGTGGCGCCGATGTCGGTGAGCAACTGCTCGCGCTTCACCCCGTCGTCCGCGGCGAGATAGGCCTTGCCGTATCCCGCCGACCCGCGCACGTTGGGAGCCAGCACGGCCATGCCCAGCTCGGAAGCGAAGAGCTGGATGACCGGCGAGAAGGTGGGCCGGCTCTGCCCCTCGGGTCCGCCGTGCCAGAGGATCACCACCGGCAGCTTCCCGCTCGGATCGCGCGGCTTGTAGAGGAATGCCGGCATCTGCCCCGCGCCACCGCCCGCCGGATAGCGCACCAGCTCCGCGTCGACGAAGCGGGAGGGGTCGAGCCCACCCACCTCCGAGCGCGTCCAGCGCACCGTCCGGACGCCGCGCAGGTCGATCTCGTAGACGTCGAGAGGCTGCGTCGCGGTCTGGAACGACACCGCCAGCACGTCGCTGCGCCTGCGCGGAAACGCCATCCTGCCGATGACCGCGGTGCGCGGCAGCGCGACAGGCTGCGTGTGCCCCTGGCGATCCATCACGTAGAGGCGGGAAGAGCCGTCCTGGTTCACGGCGAACGCGATGCGCGAGCCGTCCTCGGTGGTGGCCAGCTCCTCGACGTCCCACTTCGACTCCGCGGCCAGGGCAGTCCGCTTGCCCGCGAGGTCGAGCTGATAGAGCTGGTTGAAATCGCTCCAGCGGTCGGTGGCGAGATAGACGCCCTTGCCGTCCGCCGTCCACCGCGCCGCGGCCACGCTGGCCTTGCCCTCCTTCGGCGTGAGCTGGGTGAGCCTGGCCGAGCCCAGCTCCAGCGAGAAGAGATCCGCGTCCTGGATGCTGCGCTCGTGCAGCACGAGAAGCCGTCCGCCGTCGGGCGAGAACTCCAGCGGAACCCAGGTGCCCTCCGCCTCGGTCAGGCGGCGCACGTTCTTGCCGTTCGCCGTGTCCGCCAGGTAGACGTCGGTGTCCTTGCCGTTGCGCTGGGTGCCGGAGAAGGCCAGCCGCTTTCCGTCCCGCGACAAGGTCAGGTTGCCGTGGCGGCTCTTGCCGTCGGTCACCATGACGGAGCGTCCGCTGCGCCGGTCCAGCCGGAAGACCTGGAAGAACTCGCCCCCGCCCTTGTCCTGGAGGTACCACACCACCTGCTCGTCGCCGGGCTGGAAGCGCGCCTGAGACACCGGCTCGTCCGCGAAGGTGAGCTGCGTGCGCATTCCCAGCGGCGCCTCCACCAGGTGCAGCTGGCTGGTGGAAGCGAAGCGCGTCGAGACCAGGAGCGCCTCGCCCGTCTCGCTCACGTCCACCAGCGCCGCCGCGCGCGCATTCAGATATTGGGCGGTCCGCTCGCGCAAGGCCGCGGGAATCTGCGGAATGCCGCTCTGCAGCAAGGTGGGAACGCCGGGCGCGGGCTGCATTCCATCGACGGAAGAACCGGCGGCGGCGACGAGGACGAGGGCGAGGATGTTCATGCCGCCGCCTTGTGCCCGCCCGCGCCGGGGAAGGCAAGTGGCGGTCCGTCTACCTGCGCACACTGACATTCCCATCTTGAACGCGATCATTTTGCGGCCTGCGCCCGAAAATCTTTCGCGCGCAGTTAATTGTTCCTCGGCGACGGAGAGCGGGGTCGGATCCATCGCAATTCGGCGAATCGCGATCTTGCATTCGCGCATCCGAATCGAGCATAGGGGGTTTCCATATGAACGCTGTCGCCCGCGTTGCAGCATTTGCCGCTGTCGTCTTCCTTGCCGCAGCAATTTCGCCGGCGAATGCCGCGCCCTGGACGTTCACCAAGGCCGAGCCGGTTTCCCAGGCGCGGCCCATCGCCTCTCCCGCGCAAGGGTTCGACGCTCTCGTCTTCGCGGCGCAGTACACGGGCACGGATGGAAGCAAGCTCACCCGGATGGCTTTCAGGATCTATGGCGCCATGAAGGTGGGAAACCTCTCCAACTTCCAGCTCCTCTATTTTCCCGACGGAATCGGGAAGCCGGGCATCGTCCTCGGCAAGAACGACGGCGCCACCTGGGCGCCCGGGGCGGATGGCACCATGATCGAGATCGCCTTCGCCCAGCCGCTCGCCGTGAGCGCGAACTTCAACGGGCAGTTCGCGCTGCGCGCCGATCTCAACGGGGCGCCGGCCTTCTTCACTCCGGACCTCCGCACCGTCACCGTCGCGTCCTCGGGCGGCGAACAGCTCGTCACCCAGACCGAAGATCTTCCCCTGCGCGGCGACACGTTCAAGGTGAACTGAATTCGAGGTCAGCCCTGGCGAAGGCGCTGCACGATCGCATCGACGTGCAGCGCCGCCGTATCCAGCGCCGGCAGCCGGCGATCAGCCCAACCGTCGCCATCGCGCGATTCTGCCACGACAGGTATCGTGGCGGAGATCCGGACGTGAAACAGGGGGTGTCCGATGAGCGCGGGAACGCTGCTGGCCGTCGTGGCCGGGTTCATCGCCGGGCGAATGCTCTGGTTCCGTGTCCGCGCCGGCCGCGCAAAGGCGCTGGTCGCGGCCGGCGCCGCTCTCGTCGACGTGCGCACTCCGCGCGAGTTCGAGTCCGGCCATCTGCCGAGGGCCCGCAACCTGCCGCTCGATCGCCTTCTCTCGATGCCCGAGGCGGTCGGCGCCAAGGACCGCCCGGTGGTCGTGTACTGCAAGAGCGGAATGCGCAGCGCGGCGGCGGCCCGCGCCCTCCGTCGCGCCGGCTACACCACCGTCGTCAACCTCGGGCCGATGTACGCATGGGGATCGCACGGCTGACGCGCACTGCCGGGGATAGGAGGGCGATTACCGTCCCTTGACCGGTTCGCATCGAAGGCAGGATAGTGCGCCCCTACGCAGGGAGGGGCATGGCATCTCCGCAACCGCCCGCGGCTGATTCGAAGGAGCGGGAACAGACTGCGGGCGCCAGGCAAAGCTCCGCGTTCACTCCCGGCGGCACCTCCACGCTTTCCGGCGAACCTCACGCAGCCGCGCCCGCCCGCGAGCCGCCCTTCACGCTGAGCGGCCGCTACGTCGTCGAGCGGCAACTCGGCGCCGGCGGAATGGGGCGCGTCTACCTCGCCCGCGATCTCCGGATGAAGCGGGCCGTCGCCGTCAAGCTCCTCAGCGCGCAGTCCGCCACCCCGGAGCAGCTGAAAAGGCTCGAGGAGGAAGCGCTGGTGGTCGGCTCCCTCGGCCACCCCAACGTCGTCGCGGTGCACGACATCGGCCATGACGGCGATCAGCCGTTCATCGTCCAGGAGTTTCTCGAGGGCTCGACCTTGCGCGAGCTCGCCCGCCGCCAGCCGCCGTCGATCGAGGAGGCGGTCCGCATCGCCACCCAGATCGCCCGGGGGCTCGGCGCCGCGCACGAAAAGGAGATCGTCCACTGCGACCTGAAGCCCGAGAACGTGTTCGTCTCCACCGACGGGTGGGTGAAGATCCTCGACTTCGGCGTCGCCCGGCTCAGCGCCGGCTCGCAGGCGGGCGCTGCGGGCGCAGGCGATCCCTCCCGCGAAGGCTGGTTTTCCGGAACCGTTCGCTACAGCTCGCCGGAGCAGATCCGCGGCTCGGTGCTCGACGTGCGCTCCGACATCTTCAGCTTCGGCGTCGTCCTCCACGAGCTGCTCACCGGGCACCTGCCCTTCGAGGGCAGCAACTCCATCCAGGTCGGCTGGTCGATCGTCAACCGCGCCCCCGCCGAGCTCCCGCCATCTGTTCCGCACCCCATCCGCGCGGTGGTGAAGCGGTGCCTGCAGAAGGACCGGCGAAACCGCTTCCAGACCGGCAAGGACCTGGCCTTCGCCCTGGAGGCGATCTCCAGCGGCGCGCGCGCTCCGGTCTGGACGCGCCGCCGCGCGCTGCTCGCGGTCGCGGCCGCCCTGCCCGGCGCGGCCGCCGTGGCTTTCTGGATCCGCTCCCGCCTGCCTCCAGTCGCGCAGCGCTTCCAGCAGCTCACCTTCTTCCCCGGAGCGGTCTGGACCGCCCGCTTCCACAAGGACGCCAACACCGTCGCGTACACCGAGGCGTGGGACGGACATCCGCCGCGCGTCTACACCACCAAGGTCTCCGATCAGGCGTATCAACACCTCGAGGTCGCCGACTCGGTCCTCCTCGCCGTGGCCGGGGGCGGCGATCTGGCGCTCCTGCGCAGCCCCAGGTTCGAGGGATTCGACTACACCGGAACGCTCGCGGTCGTTCCCTCGTCCGGGGGCATGCCGCGCGAAGTGGCCACCGAGGCGCACGCCGCGGACTGGGCGGAGGGAGGCGCGCTCGCGGCCATCCTCTCCTCGCATGCCCGGCAGCGGCTGGAGTTTCCCCTCGGGCGGACCCTCTACGAAACCACCGGCTGGCTGGACGGCGTGCGCGTCGCGCCGAAGCGCGGGCTGGTCGCGGCCATCGATCACCCCACCCAGTCGACCGACGTGGGAAACCTGATCGTCGTCGACGGCAAGGGCGAGCCGCGCACCCTCGCCACCGGGTACGGCCTCATGCACGGCCTCGCCTGGAATCCCGAAGGAGACGAGATCTGGTTCACCGGGTCCGCCCCGGCGGATACGGCGCTGGGAATCCACGTGGCCACGCTCGACGGCAAGATCCGTTCGGTGATGCAGGCGCCGGGCGACTGGCACCTCCAGGATCGCTCACCTGCGGGCGACCTGCTCATGACCCAACCCCACCGCTACATCGGCGTGGTGGGCGGGCGCGGAGATTCCCAGATCGATCTGTCGATGAGGGACCAGCACATCCTCGACGATCTCTCGCGCGACGGATCGCTGGTGCTGCTCACGGTCAAGGACGCCCAGGGGCCGGATGGGGAGGGCGGAATCTACGTCCGCGCCATGGACGGAAGCCCGCCGGTCCGCATCGCCTCCGGTTACGGCGGCGCCTTCGCGCCGGATGCGAAGACGGCGGTGCTCTTCTCCGTCTCCAACAAGCTGTCCGTCGTCCCCACCGGCCCCGGCAGCTCGCACGAACTGCCCGCGCTGCCGTTCAAGGTCACCTGGGTGCGCTTCTTTCCCGACGGCAGGAAGCTGCTCCTCGAAGGCGAGAGCAAGGGCAGCGCGGCGCGCCTGTTCGTCCTCCCGCTGCCCTCGGGCGAGGCGGTGGCCATCTCGCCGGAGGGCATCGAGGCGCGCTGGACGGCGATCTCGCCCGCGGGCGACAAGGTGGCCGCGGTCGTCGAATCGTCGGCGCCCGTCCTCTTCCCCGCGGACGGCGGCCCGGCGCAGGCGGTCCCGGGGGCGAGGGCCGGCGAGAAGCCCTACGGATGGGTGGACGGCTCGACCCTCATCGTCGGTACGCCGCTGCAGGCGCCGCTGCCGCTCGATGCCATCGACATCCGGACCGGCGCGCGCAGGGCGTGGCGATCGGTGCGCGCCGCGGTGGCCGGCGTGAATTCAATCCGCCGTGTACTATTCGCCGCCAATCCCGACGTATTCGCCTACGAGCACCTGAGCCGGAAGACGCACCTCTATTTCCTGGGGATGGAGCACCGATGAAGACAAAAGGACGGAAGGTGATCAAGCCCGCAGCGCGGCTGAACCAGATCGGCAAGGATCTCGAGACGGCGTTCCGGCAACTCAGCGCCGCGAGGAACGACGTGAGGCGAACCGGCGCCCAGGTCCGGAAGATCCTCGATCGCATCGACGACAAGGACATTCGCTACGAGCTGGAAGCGCTCCTGCGCAGGCTGGCCCTGTCTCTCGACGGGGTGTTCCTGGACGACCAGATTCAGTGGCTGTGAAGGTTCGGGCCGCGTTTCCGGACGCGGCCCGGGTTGCCGCGAGGATGCGGGCCGCGAGCGGCGCCCGCTTCGGCAACGCGACGGCCGGCGGCCTGTCGGGCCACGCCATCGCCCTCGCGGTGCCGCGCTGGCTGGTTGCCGCGAGCGGCGTTCCGGCAGAGGCGACGCGGCCTGCCGCCGCGGTCCTCGCGCAGCTCGAGTCCGTCCAGGCGCTCCTGCTCCTCCACCTGCAGCAGGTGGACGACGAGGTCGACGTCCAGCGGCAGGCCTGCCGCGGCGACCATTTCCTTGCGGCTGCGTCGGAGCGGTTGCGCGCGCTTCTCGGCGACGCGCCGCGCTTTCGCCGGGAGTTTGCCCGGCTCCGGCGCGAGCAGGAGGAGACCTCGGCCTGGGAACTGGCGCGCCGCGGGCGGCCGTACACGTCGGCCCGCACCGCGGATCTGCTTCGCATCGCGGGCCGCGCGGCGCTCCTGAGATGGCCGGCGGCGGCCATCGCACATCTCCTCGCGAGACCGCGCCTCCTGCCGCGGCTGGAGCGGATGGCGCAAAGCCTGCTTCTGGTTGCCCTCCTCCTCGACGATCTCGCCGACGTGGCCGACGATGCCGCGCGCGGAGGGTGCAACGCGGTGCTCCTCGCCGGCCGCGCGCCGCCGCCGGAGAGCAGCTTGTTCCACGACGGAGTGAGCCGGGGCGCGCTCTTCGTCGCCCGCTGGATCGAGAGCGAGATCGATGCCCTGGCTCGCGATGCGCGAGGCGCTCCCGGCGCAGCCGAGGCCTGCACGCAGCTCCGGCTGCTGTCCGCCCGCGCTGCCGCGGCCACCTTCCGCTGGGCCCGCGCGGCAACGTCCGCGGGCGCGCTTCGCGCCGGCGCCCGGATCGCAAAGGCGCGGTGAGCGGCTTCCGTCACCGCCAGCGATACCGCCGCAAGACGACAGCGCCCTCCGCCACCAGCGCGGCGCGGTAGGGGTCGCCGATCTCGAGTGGATACACTGAGTATCTAGAAGCCGCATCCGGAATGCCGGTGGCCCACAGGAGCCGCGAGCGATCCGGCGCGAGCTCGTAAGAGCGCGTGGAGCGCGAAAGCCCCTCGCCGGTGGCCTTGAGGAACGCCTCCTTGCAGGTCCACAGCCGGAAGAACGCGTCTGCCCGCGCAGCGTCGTCCTCGATGGCGAAGAGCCGCTCGATCTCGCCCGGCGCGTAGAACCTGCGCGCGATGGCGTCGGTGCGGCGCGCCCGCGGCAGCTCCACGTCCACGCCCACCTCCACGTGCGCGAGAGCG
>DATDMU010000217.1:0-11069 GCA_036518615.1 Myxococcales bacterium | reverse complement strand
TAGTGCTTCTCGAACCCGCGCACGCAGGTGGAGAGGTACCGGTCGTAATCCTCGAAGACCTTGTCGCCCCACTGGGCGCGGATGCGCGCCTCGTTCTTGCGCAGGCGGTCGCGCCAGTGCCAGGTGGTCTTCATGTAGTCGAGCCGGCGCGTCTTCACTTCCAGCACTTCCCAGTACGGGTTGACCGCGGCGATGATCTCTTCCAGGCGCGGAGTGATGCCGCCGGGGAAGATCTCGTAGGTCACCCAGCCCACGTCCTTCACGTCCTGCCGGTCGCGCGGCACGAAGTTGCGCAGGATGGTCTGCAGGCCGAAGTACGTCCCGGGGCGCGTCCAGCCGTGCACGCGGCGGAAGTAGTCGCGATAGGCCGGGATCGACTTGCCGTCGCGCGCCTCCTGCGGCGAGACGATGTGCTCCATCATGCAGATGGAGATCACCGCGTCGAACTTCTCGGCCGGTTTGTAGTCGCGGTAGTCGCACACCTCGGCGGTCACGCCGGGAAGCGCGCGCCGCCCGATCTCCCTGGCCTGCGCCTCGGAGAGGGTGATGCCGTGCGCCTTGCGCACGCCGGTGACGGTGCTCTGGTACTCGAGGTTCGCGCCCCAGCCGCAGCCGATGTCGAGCAGCGAGCTGTCGCGGCCCAGGTGGGCGAAGCCGGCGAGGATGCGGTGCTTCTCCCGCTGCGCCTCCTCGAGGGTTCTTTCGCCCGCATGTCCCGGCGGCGGCATCTCGGCGCGGCCGGGGCCGTCGTCGAAGATGCCGCAGGTGTAGCTCATGCTCTCGTCGAGCCAGAGGCGGAAGAAGTCGTTGGAGACGTCGTAGGAGACGGCGATGTCGGCCTTGGAAGAGCCCATGTCAGCCCCCGAAGAGCTTGCGGACTTCGTGCCGCGCCCGGCCCACGAACGAGAGCGCCACGTGCTTCGCCACCGCGAGCCGCGTGCTCCTGCCGCGTCCCGCCCTGCCGATGGTGCCTGCGAGGTACTGCTCGCGCGTCTTGCGCCGCTGCAGCTTGCCCGAGGAGGTCTTCGGCAGCGTGCCCGGCGGCGCCACCGCCACGTCCGCCACCGCGAGCTGGAACTCCTCGCCCACGCGCGCGACGACCTGCTCTTTCAGCGCGCGCACCGCGTCGTCCGCCGCGCGCGATTCCAGCGCAACCACCACCTCTTCGGAGGCCTTGCCCGGCCGGGTGAAGACCACCGACGATCCCCTGCGCACGCCGGGGATCTCGTCGACCACCCACTCGATGCCCTGCGGGTAGTAGTTGCGCCCGTTGACGATGAGGATGTCCTTGATGCGGCCGCTGACGTAGACGTCGCCGTCCGCCACGTATCCCAGGTCGCCGGTGTGCAGCCAGCCGTCGCGGAACGCGGCCCGGGTGGCCTCCGGGTTCTCCCAGTAGCCGGCGCTCACGCTGGGGCCGCGAAAGCACAGCTCTCCGACGCGGCGGTCGGGCAGGATCCGGCCCTCCTCGTCCTGCGCGCAGACTTCATGGCCGGGGAAGGTGCGCCCGCAGTTCACCACCTCGAGCGCAGGCCCGCCGTTCGCCACCGGCCGGGCCTCGTGGTGCGCATGGTAGCGGTCGGGATCGATGCGGTCGGTGCGCACCGGCTGGTCGAGCGGCACGAAGGAGATGGCGAGGGTGGCCTCCGCCATGCCGTAGCAGGGCAGCATCGCCTCCGGCCGCAGGCCCGCAGGCGCCATCGCCTCCACGAACGCGCGCAGCGTGCCGGGGTTGATCGGCTCCGCGCCGCAGCCGAACACGCGCATCTGCGACAGGTCCCAGCGCGCGATCTGCTCTGGCCTGGCGCGCTTGGTGACCAGCGCGTAGGCGAAGTTGGGCGCAAAGCTCATCGTGCCGCGGTGCCTGGAGATGGTCTCCATCCAGAGCGTGGCGTTCTTGATGAAGCTCAGGGTGGGGATGAACACCGTGGAAATGCGGTAGCAGATGGGCGCGATGACGAAGCCGATCAGCCCCATGTCGTGGTAGAGCGGCAGCCACGACACGGCCACGTCGTCGCCCTTTTCCAGGTCGGCCCGCAGCCCCTGGAGCACGATGGCCTCGCAGTTCGCGGCAAGGCTGCCGTGCGTGACCATCACGCCCTTGGGCAGCGCGGTGCTGCCGGAGGTGAACTGCAGGAAGGCGACGTCGCCGTCCTTCACCTCCGCCGCGGGGGGAAGGGCGCCGGAAGCGTCGCGCGAAAGCTCCTCGGTGGTCAGCACCTTCTCGATGCTGGGGATGCGGCCGACGGCGCTCCAGAGCACCTTTCCGACGCGATCGGTCGTGACCAGCACCCGCGGCTTCGCCACGTTGAGCGTGCTCACCAGCGCGTCCATGAACGCGTCCAGCTTCCCCAGCGACACCGGCGGGTAGAGCGGCACCGGGATCAGCCCCGCCCAGAGCGCGCCGAGGAAGGCGGGGATGAAGTGCTCGCCCTCCGGCACGATGAGCGCCACGCGGTCGCCGCTCTTCAGGCCGCTCGCGAGGTAGTGAGCGGCCCGCCGCTGGGCCGCCAGCCGCAGCGCGTGAAAGGAAAGGAACAGGTCTTCGCCGGGCCCCTTGGCGCCGACGAAGGTAAAGCCTCGGTCATGGACGCCTTCGTGGGCGTTCAGGGCAGGGACGACGCCGATCATGGGCGCCCCCTGTAAACAGGTGTGGTGCACCACGTCAAGCCGGTGTTCCACTTGCGCTGCGACTTTGGTTGTGTGCGTAGTGCCGCGCCAGGGGGTGCCCCATTGCGGACGGGCAGGGATCTCATCGAGGCCACGCGGGCGTTCTCCGTGGAGAACCGGGGCGCCAGCTGGTGGCATCTCTTGTCCACCACGGGCGTGCTGGTCGCGGGGCTGGTCGCGCTCGCGCAGCCGCTCTTCTGGCCCCTGCGCCTTTCGCTCTCGCTCCTGACCGGGCTCGTCCTCGTGCGCGAGTTCATCCTCTACCACGACTACCTCCACGGGGCTCTCTTGCGCGGTTCGCGCGCGGCGCGGCTGATCCTGTATCCCTTCGGCATCTACGTGATGACTCCGCCCCGGGTCTGGCGCGAGACGCACAACTATCATCACGCGCACACCGCGAAGCTGGTGGGCTCCAACATCGGCTCGTACGCCACCATGACCACCCGGCAGTGGGCGGAGGCCACGCCTTCGCAGCGGCGCCACTACCGGCTGGTGCGGCACCCGCTCACGGTGCTCTGCGGGTATTTCACCATCTTCATGCTGGACATGTGCCTGATGTCGTTCCTGCGCGCGCCGCGCAAGCGCTGGGACTCGCTCCTGGCGCTGCTCTTCAACTGGGCGGCCACCGCGTTCGTGGTCGTCGAGCTGGGGTTCGGCACCTTCTTCTTCGCGTATTTCCTGCCGCTGGCGGTGGCCTGCGCCACCGGCGCGTATCTCTTCTACGCGCAGCACAACTTCGAGGGCCTGCACATCCAGATGCGCGAGAGCTGGTCGTACGTCCGCGCCGCGCTGGAGTCGTCGAGCTACATGGAGACCGGGCGGGTGATGGGGTGGTTCACCGGCAACATCGGCTACCACCACGTCCACCATCTCAATCCCTGCATTCCCTTCTACCGACTGCCCGAGGCGATGGCGGCGATCCCCGAGCTGCAGCACCCGGGGCGCACCCGGCTGTCGCCGCGCGACGTGGCGGCGAACTTCCGCCTCAAGCTCTGGGACTGCGAGCTGCAGAAGATGGTGGGCTACCCGCCGCCGGTCAGGGACCGATCTCCATCGGCCGCGCGCGGTGGCGCTGCGGCGCCATCAGCTTGATCAGCACCACCCCGGCGACGAACCCGCCCACGTGCGCCCAGACGGCCACGCCGCCCGTGTCTGCCGGCGCGCCCAGGGAGCCGAACCCTTCGAGCAGTTGCAGCAGGAACCAGAACACCAGGTAGGCGAAGGCGGGCAGCTCGAAGAACCAGATGGGGGGAAAGAAGGTCAGCACCCGCGAGCGCGGAAAGGTGACGAGGTACGCGCCGAGGACTCCGGCGATGGCGCCGGACGCCCCGATGGTGGGCAGCGGGGAGGCCGGGTTGAGCGCCACCTGGGTGATGCCCGCGGCGGCACCGGCGACGACGTAGAAGACCAGGTAGCGGAAGTGGCCGAGCCGATCCTCGACGTTGTCGCCGAAGATCCACAGGTACAGCATGTTGCCGAGCAGGTGCAGCCAGCCGCCGTGCCAGAACATGCTGGTGAGCAGCGGTACGAAGCGCAACGGGTCGAGCGGGTCGCCGGGCCAGTACACGAGCCGCCTGGGAACGAGCCCGTAGGCGAACACGAACTTCTCCAGATATGGCCCGAGCGCGATCTCGTGCACGAAGACCATGGCGTTGACGACGATGAGGGCCACCGTCACCACGGGCGCGGTCATCGAGCGCTGGGTGTCGCGCAGGGGGATCACGGATCTTCCATAACCCACTTGCAGGCCGGGCGCTCGAAGCGGCGCGGCCCGGACACGGCGGAGCGGTGCGTCCCCCGCCGGCGGCAATCGTTGGGATTGATAACCGTTTCCCGATTCGTAGATTGATTGATGCGCGAGACGGAGAACTCGATCCGGTACGCCTCCGGCGCCGGCGGTGGTGCGATCGTCGGAGGCGGCCCCTGTCGGCGGGCCATCGGAATCCCAGTGAAATCGAGAGGCGCAAACCAATGCCATGTTCTTGGCGCGCAAGATTTGCGCGGCAGCGGCTCTGCGTTGACAACACTACATTTGCTCTTCAAAATTACCGCCGCAGTCCACCGAGGTGGATGCGATTCCCGGGGGGGAATATGAAATCAATCAATTGGTCGTTGTTGGCGATGTGCGCGATCTGCGCAGCCGCGGCGCAGCCGGCGTCCGCGGACCCCAAGCCGCTCCTCTACGGCACGACCGGAGCGTGCAACAACGCCGTACCCTTCGGCCCGTGCACGCAGCAGAGCACGCTGGTCGAGATCGACGTGGGAAGCGGCGACTTGATCCGCGTGATCGGGCCGGTCGGCTTCACGGTCAACGGGCTCGCCTGGGACCGCACCACGCAGACGCTGTATGGCACCACCGCGGTGGGAGACGTGACCTTCCACGGGCTCATCGTCATCAACGTGGACACCGGCGCGGGAACGCCGGTCAATCCGGCGGTCTTCAACTTCGGGCTCTCCGCCGATCCGCGCGAGTCGCCGATCCACTCCATCACCGTCGACTTCAACGGGAACATGGTCGGCTGGTACGACGAGTTCCCGCCGCCCGCCGGCGTGACCGACACCTTCGTCCGCATCGACAAGACCACGGGCATCGCGACGGAGTTCCCCGATACCGGGATCAACACCGCCAACAACGGGCTCTCCTTCCAGCCCTTCGGCGCGGCCGACATCCTCTGGAACATCGACACGCCGCGCGTCTCGGCGGACGGCACCACCCAGACGCAGACGGCGTACGTCATCGATCGGATGACCGGAAAGCCCTTGTCGACGCAGTTGCTCATTCCGCCCACGCCGGCGGCGCTGGGCGACTTCAGCCCCCGCAACCACAACTACTACGGCCTGAACTTCACGCCGTTCTTCCCCGGGCCGCCCGACCTGGTGGTGATCGATCCGGCCAAGGGTACCGTGGTCACGCTGGGGCAGACGGTTCCAAACCTGCACGTGCTCGCCTTCGTCAAGCACAACTGAGCAGCGAATTTCCTTGCGGCAGCGGGCGGCGTGAACGGCGCCGCCCGCCCCGGACTTGGAGGCGGCGCTTTTCTAGGCCAGCCCCAGCCGCTGGGCCAGTCCGTTCACGGATTCCCTGAAGCCCTCCAGCCCTTCCGCGGCGTTCGCCTCGAGGAGACGCTGCAGCACCGCTCGCGCCTCGTCCTTCTTTCCCGCCTTCGCCAGCAGCACCGCGCGGCAGCGCTCGCGCATGGCGGAAAAGCCGGGCAGCTCGTCGCCTTTCTCCAGCTCGCGCAAGAGCGCGGCCTCGCTCCCGAACCGCGCCAGGAACGGCAGCACCTTCTCCTCGAGGAGCTTCTGCACGTCCTTGGCCACGAGCGCCGCGCTGACGCCCGGCTTCAGGCTCCACCAGACCGGCTCGCCGTCCGGCGTCAGCCTGCCCACGTTGGCCTGCACCACCGGCTCCGCGCTGCCGGCGTTCTTCGGAAAGGGCTTTCCCGCATACGCCTCGTGGAACGCGGTCGAGGTGACGAGCGCGTTGACGGTGAAGCTCGCTTCCTCGGGTTTCTTCAGCTGGCTCGACTGCACCTGCACCACGCGCGCGACGCCCTCCGCCTGCGCCACGAAATTGCGCGCCGACTTGCGGTAGCCGTGCGCCGCGAGCGGCGGCGCGATCGCCGCGAGCACTTCGTCCAGCGTCTGCGCCGGCAGGGCCATCGGCTCGCATTGTGGGCCCGAACATCCGATGACTCAATCAACCGGGGAGGTGACTGTCGGCAAGCGCGCCGTCCGTCGTCTCTCGCCTGGCGCCGCTCCCCTGGTGGCGCCGAGCGCCTCGTGCGGGCGGTTCGACGATGACCGCCGCTGTGCGTGCGCCTCATTTCAGCGCGGCTCCCATTCCAGCACGAAGTTGGCTCGCTCCTTCATCGCATCGGTCTCTTTCAAGGGCATCGCCAGGTTGTCTGCGATGTCGCCGTGCAAGTCGCGAAAAGTGGAAAGGATGTCGGTGTGCTGATGTGTAATGGATGTACCTGGTTTGCGCCCCTTCGAGACGCTGCCCCCGCGCCGGGACGATCCCTGCTCGTCCGCGCGCTACCTGCGCGCCGCTCCTCCCGGCGACGCTCCCGTGGCGTCGCCCCGCACCTGGCTGCTGCGGGTCGGCTGGCGTGACGCTCCGTGAGCGGGCTTACAGGAATGTTCTTCGCGGTGGCGTTGAGGTGTTCCGTCGAGACGGCCCGGCGAGAGCACGCGATCCGGTAGCCTGCGAGCAGATGACGGGATCTGCCCTCCTGGCACGCCGCCCGCGCGGGACGGCCCGCGCGGCCACGGTTCACGCAGCTCCTGACGCCACTCGCGCCAGCTCCAGAAGGTCGGCCACCACCACGTCCGCGGGGCCGGGGCGGTGGTGGGGCCGCTCCACCAGCACGCAGGTCAGGCCGAGCGAGCGCGCGGTGGCGAGGTCATAGTCGGCGTAGGCCGAGACGTGCCACCAGTCGCGGCCGAAGGGCACGCCCATCCTGCGCGAGGCGGCCTGCCAGATCGCGGGGTCGGGCTTGTACGCCCGCACCTCTTCGGCGCAGATCCAGCCGTCGAGCGCGCCGAGCTGCGCGCGCACCTGATCGCCGTGCAGAAGGTCGCTGTTGGTGGTCGCGGCGCACGGCGCCACCGTTCGCAGCCGCCGCATCGCCTCGGCGGAGTCGGCGAAGAGCGGCCACCTGCCCGCGTCCGCTCCAATCCGCGCCGCTCGCGCCGGATCGACTCCGCAGACCTCGACCAGCGACCGGGCCACGATCGCGGAATAGAGCCGGAACTCCTCGCGCTCCAGCTCTCCCTGGCGATCGACGATGCGGTCGAAATCGGCGCCGGGAAGGTTTCCGCCGAGGGCCTCGCGCAGCCCTCGCCGCCAGTCGAGCACGGTGCCGAATATGTCGAAAGTGATCAGCGCAATTGACATCGGGGGGCCATTTTGGCACGGAGTCTCCCGTGCCCTCGCGGATGAAGTTCTGCCCGACCTGCGCGGCCCCGCTCGCCGCCCGCGAGTCGGAGGGCCGCCTGCGCCAGGCCTGCAGCAGTCCCGAGTGCGACTACGTCTTCTACGACAATCCGGTTCCGGTGGTCGCCGCGCTGGTCGAGCACGGCGAGACCGTGCTGCTGGTGCGCAACAAGGGGTGGCCGGAGAAGTGGTATGGCCTCGTCTCCGGCTTTCTCGAGAAGGGCGAGTCGCCCGAGGAAGGCGTGCTCCGCGAAGTGAAGGAGGAGGTGGGCCTGCGGGGCGAGATCGTCTCGCTGATCGGCGCCTACCCCTTCGTGGAGATGAACCAGGTGATCCTCGCCTACCACGTGCGCGGGCACGGCGAGATCGCCATCGGCGACGAGATCGCCGGCGTCAAGGCGGTCCCCCCCGACAAGCTGCGCCCCTGGCCGCTGGGCACCGGCCACGCGGTGCGCGACTGGCTGGCGGCGCGCGGCGGCCTCGGGCCCACGGTCGCCTGAAAGCTTCTCGACCGTCGCGCGCCGGCGCCTTGACTGCGGCATCTCGCGCGCGCGAAAGAAGCGCGCATGGCACAACCGATCCGGGTGCTGGTGGCGAAGGTGGGCCTCGACGGGCACGACCGCGGCGCCAAGGTGGTGGCGCGCGTGCTGCGCGACGCCGGCATGGAGGTGGTCTACACCGGCCTGCACCGGACCCCGGAGCAGGTGGTCGCAGCCGCCGTGCAGGAGGACGTGGACGTCATCGGCATCAGCCTGCTCTCCGGCGCCCACATGACGCTCGTGCCGCGCCTGCTCGAGCTGCTGAAAGGGCAGGGCGCCGACGACATCGCGGTGGTGGTGGGCGGCGTCATCCCGGACGAGGACGTGGCCGAGCTCCGGAAGCTCGGTGCCGCCGAGGTGTTCCTGCAGGACGCCACGCCCGACACCATCGTGAGCCGCATGCGGGAGATCGCGGCCAGGCGGAAGCTCTCGTGACCGGGTGGCCGCCGCGGTACGATCCGCTCTACCGCCCGCCCGACGACGAGCCGTACTGGCGCCGCGACCTGGAGTGCGCGGAGCCTCTGGAGCGCGACGCGCACATCCTCGTCAAGCTCCAGGCGCAGGTCCGCTACGCCTGGGAGAAGGCCCCGTTCTACAGGCGCAAGTGGCAGGCGGCCGGCGTTTCGCCGGACACGCTGCGCTCCCTGGCCGATCTGGCGAAGTTCCCGGTGGTGGAGAAGCACGAGCTGCGCGCGGCCCAGGCGGCCTCTCCTCCGTTCGGCGACTACCTCTGCGTCGGAGCCGATCAGGTGGCGCGCATCCACGGCACCAGCGGCACCACCGGAAGGCCCACCGTCTTCGGCGTCTCCAGGGACGACTGGGAGCGCATCGGCGAGGCGCACGCCCGCATCCTCTGGGGCGCCGGCGTGCGGCCGCGCGACCGGGTGATGATCTGCAGCTTCTTCAGCCTCTACATGGGCTCGTGGGGCGCGCTCGCGGGAGTGGAGCGCCTCGGCGCTACCGCCTTTCCCTTCGGCGCCGGAGTGGCCGGCCAGACCCTGATGGGCGTGCAGTGGGCGCGCGAGCTGCGGCCCACCGCCTTCTACTCCACCCCTTCCTTCGCGCTCCACTTCGCCGACACCGCGCGCAAGGAAGGCATCGACCCGCGCAGCCTGGGAATCCGCATCCTCTTCTTCTCCGGCGAGCCCGGCGCGGGCATTCCCTCCACGCGCAAGCTCATCGAGGAGACCTTCGGCGGCATCTGCGTGGACATGGGCAGCATGGCGGAGGTGACGCCGTGGATGACCGACGGCGAATGCTCGCACCGCACCGGCATGCACCTGTGGCAGGACATCGTCTATACGCAGGTGTGCGATCCGCGGACGCACCAGCCTGTGCCGTACGGCGAGGAGGGAACGCCGGTCTATACGCACCTCGAGCGCACTTCCCAGCCGATGATCCGCCTGCTCTCCGGGGACCGGGCGATGTGGACCGACGAGCCGTGCCCCTGCGGCCGCACCTATCCGCGCCTGCCGCGCGGCATCTACGGCCGCATCGACGACATGTTCATCGTCCGCGGCGAGAACATCTACCCCAGCGCCATCGAGGAGGTGCTGCGGGCGGTGCCCGGCTTCGGCGGCGAGTTCCGCATCATCGTCTCGCGCAAGGAGCGCATGGACGAGCTGCTCGTCCGCGCCGAGTACGCGGCGCAGGTCACCGACGTGGCGGCGTTCGAGAAGACGCTGCGCGAGCGGCTGCAGGCGAAGTGCGGCGTCCGCCCCCGGCTCGAGCTGGTGCCGGAAGGAACGATTCCCAGGACGGAGTTCAAGGCCCGCCGCGTGATCGACGATCGCGACCTCTACCGGAAGGCGACCGATGGCAAATGAAGACGACATCAAGCGCAAGCGCGAAGCGTGGGAAGCGGGCGAGCTGGCGGAGTTCACCCGCAGGCAGCCGGAGGCGAAGCAGAAGTACGAGACGCTCTCCGGCATTCCGGTGAAGCGCGTCTATACGCCGGAGGACACCGCCGGCATTCCCTTCGAGGAGATCGGTTTTCCCGGCCAGTACCCGTTCACCCGCGGTCCGTACCCGACCATGTACCGCGGGCGCCTGTGGACCATGCGGCAGATCGCCGGCTTCGGCACGGGCGAGGACACCAACCAGCGCTTCCGTTACCTGATCGCGCAGGGGCAGACCGGGCTCAGCGTCGACTTCGACATGCCCACCCTGATGGGCTGCGACTCCGACGACCCGCGCTCGCTGGGCGAGGTGGGGCGCGAGGGCGTGGCGGTCGACACCATCGACGACATGGCCGCGCTCTTCGAGGGCATCGATCTGGAGAAGATCTCCGTCTCCATGACCATCAACCCGACCGCCTGGATCCTGCTCGCCATGTACGTCGCCCTGGCGCAGCGGAAGGGCTACGACCTGAAGCAGCTCTCCGGCACCGTGCAGTGCGACATCCTCAAGGAGTACATGGCGCAAAAGGAATGGATCTATCCGATCCGCCCTTCGCTGCGCATCGTGCGCGACATCATCGTCTACTCGGCGAGGAACCTCCCCCGCTACAACCCGATCAACATCTCCGGCTACCACATCAGCGAGGCCGGGGCGAACGCGCTGCAAGAGCTGGCTTTCACCATGTGCAACGCGGTGGCCTACCTCGACGAGGTGACGCGCGCGGGTGTGAAGGTGGACGAGTTCGCGCCGCGGCTCGCCTTCTACTTCGTGGCGCAGCAGGACTTCTTCGAGGAGATCGCCAAGTTCCGCGCGGCGCGAAGGGTGTGGGCGAAGATCGTCAAGGAGCGCTACGGCGCGCGGAAGGCGGAGTCGATGCGGCTGCGCTTCCACTGCCAGACCGCCGCGGCCACGCTCTCCAAGCCGCAGCCGATGAACAACATCGTCCGCACCGCGCTGCAGGCGCTCTCCGCCGTGCTGGGCGGCGCGCAGTCGCTCCACACCAACGGCCTCGACGAGGCCTA